>JABTUS010000005.1:0-300000 GCA_015075305.1 Opitutaceae bacterium
GTTTCGTGGAGGTTCCATTCCTCCACACTCGCAAACCATACTGCTTAGTCGGAGAGATTGTCCTTTGATGTCGCTCGACGCCGGCGACTTTACGGTTGAACTACTTTCGTGCCTTCTGGGGAATGTATCCAGGACCAAAGACATAGCCATGGCCTTGATTTCGCTCCCCCGCCGGAGAAATCATTGGTAAGCTTCGAATAGGTTTTTCTGGACCTCGTTTGGCCAATGTCAGAGTTTCCTTATCCAAGTAGATTCCCGCATTTGTATTCAGAGAAAATAGAGCACTATCATTTGCATCACGTTCCGAGTTCCTCTTGCGCACATTCCCATTTCCGACGGCTTGAAAAGATACAAACCACGAATTTCCTTCATCCAAAATTATAATGTTTTCAAAATATTCTGAGTCATCCAGAATCAGTATATTTCGTGCGGCTTGAATTATCCGCCCAACATTTTCCAATGTTGGCCTACTAGTCCTTCCATCCCGAAAAGGGAAGGCCTCACGAGACAGGAAAAATACAGTTGGATAGATTGGCACGTAATCCACCTTGCGCGAATCTTGTGCAAAATTCGTCAAGCAGAAAATGACTGCAAATACAATAAATCGGCTCATTTTTCGCATCCAGTCATTATAGCATCAACAAATTCCTTACTGGAGGTAACTTCGATGCCAGGCGAACTACTCAGCACTGGATAGGATCCTCTATAAGATGATAATTCACCTGACTTGTCCTCAATTGCCTTCACTCCAACCGAAATTACTGTCGCACTTTCGGGATTGAATAATACGATTGGTACTACTGGCGCCCCGGTGCTAAGTGCTACCGATTCGGGAAGATCTGATGAATTCACGCGGGAAGAGTGCGTCATGAATATCGCAATCACGCCAATCTCCTCAATCGTTTCTTCTATGATCTTACTTTGGAAGTAGCTATTCAAAGCCTCTGAACTTGAGAAAATATGTGTATCAAATACTTCTAGCGCTTTCCCCGTGACTATATCTCCGATGACTGCAGGGGCTTCATTCTTCCCACCAAAGATTACTTGAGTGAGTTCAGCTATCATTTCTCCCCACTTGTTGAATGCAGTCCCAGCTCTATCTATTAGTTGCTTGCGCTTGTCGCATGGCAACTGCTGAAGTTTTTCAACCAGTCTCTTAGTAGTCGGATTTCTCTCTGTTTCAATTGGAGTTGGATCCGATGAACCACCCCCTTCGTCCGAACTGCTGTCTCCGCTACCGTAGTCCACAGTTGTGTCGCCGTAGTCGAGATACCATTCAGCCGCGGAATATCCATTACTACGGATCCGCGCCGCTGTAACAGTGAACGCATCCAACTCGATGATTTCTTTGAGTCCGAGATCATCCCATTTATTGATTGGGTTGTTTCTCACGAAGGCATACAAATTCAATCCTCCGTTCTCCTGAATCGGATCCCGGCCGATGAAGCGGCCGGTTTTTGGGTCGTAGAATCGTCGGCCATAGTTGTACAGCCCGATGTCCGAAAAGTATTCCTTGGTTCCGTGGGCGTAGGTGAGGAGACCTATCGGCATGTTGGCAGGCAGGCCACTGGGATAGAATGCCACCTCGCCGAAGGCGCTCAGGCTTCGGCTGTAGCCGCCGCTGAAGCCCCAGATGTTTCCGCGTCCGTCATAGTGCGGCAGGTAGCCGATTCCATTGGACCACACAACGAGCAAGCCTCCGGTGCCGTCGCCGCTCGCATGCCGTCCGGCCAGATCCCTTCCCCAGAGGTATTGCGCGGTCTGCGTGTAGCCTCCCACGGTGTCGTACCGCAGAGCGACACGGTCACCATCGTAGAGGCGCCATGAGGTGCCTGGCACGCTGTAGCCGTAACCGGGCCACGGTTGCCAATAGCCGGTGTACTTCACGAGCCGGTGCCGATAGTCGTAGGCAAAGCTGTAGACCATCGAACCCTTTGTCACCTGAACGAGCCGATTCTCCGCATCGTAGACATTGGTCTGCGTGCCATTGCTGAGGAGATTGCCGTCGGCATCGTGGGTCCACGCGCTGCCCCCAACCGCCGTGTACTGGTTGAGCGCATTGGCCTGATAGGCGGCTCCATTTCCGTCACGCGGTTGCCTTGTTCGTCATAGCTCGACGCTTCCCGGTCCGATGTCAGTTCCGATCGTGGATTGTAGGAGAAGGGAATGCCGGAAAGAGACTGTCCTCCTTGTACTGCGTTTCGATCACGATGCGCGAAAAATCTCATCGCGGGTGTACTCGAAGCGGTGCGCGCTGAAACTCCCGCCACTGTACCGATTGTCATAAGACACGAGATCATCGCGGTGCGCCGCCCAAGTAAGTTCCTTTGTGTCGCTTCCGCCGATCGAAGCCGGCAGCCCTGAATTCGCGAGGTACGTGTAGGTGAATGTCGCCGGTCCGCTGACCGAGGACAGGAGCCCGGTTCCCGCTGCACAGGCGTAGTTCACCCCTTGCCCGAACGCAGTTGAGCCGGTGGGCTGCATCATCGGCGAGCTCTGCGTCCGCCGGCCATAGACATCATGGGTGTATGCAATCGACCCTGTGCCGAATCCAGTCAGCGTCAGCGCCTCGTTGGAGAGTTGATCGTAAGCCGTGTAACTCATTGTACGGCTGCCCACGCCATCGACAACCGTGGCGATGCGCCCGCGTCGGTCGTAGGTGTAGGTGATCCCCGGTGTGCCGTCCGAATAGGTCGTCGACAGGAGCTGTCCGGTGGCCGGGTCGTAGCCATAGTTCGTCACCACCCCGCGCGCCCAGGCGCGCGAGCTCATGCGTCCGGCGGCGTCATACGCATACGTCACGCTCATGGAGTTTGCATCGGTCTTCGCCAGAAGCAACCCTGTCGCCGATCCATATGTCCAAGTCGTCCGGTCATACGCGCCGGTTGTCGCCGTCGGCCAGGTGGCGCCGCTCCAGCCCGTGCCTCCCCGGTAGCTGCGCAGTTCAACGATCTTTCCGCACGAGCAGTAGCTGCGCTCGACCGGGTACGATGCCGATCCCCATTCCCTCACAACCCGGCCATGGAGGTCATACTCGACGCGCCGCGTCTGATTCTTCGCATCGGTGGTGGCGATGCGGCGCCCCGCAGCATTGTACTGGTAAACCTCGGTGATGCGGCTTGCGGCCAGATCGGCGGGATCGATCATGGCGCCGCCTCCTTTCCGCGGCCAAGTCGCGGTGTGAGTTTGCTCGGCGGAGCCGCCTTCTCCGGTCCGCGATCCGGCTTTCGTTCCTGCGCGTTCAGCCGGGATTCAAGTGCGAGCGCCTCCGCGGAAATCGGGTTCACCGCGAGCACGCGGGCCAGTTCGCGCCGCGCAGTTGTGCGGTCGCCGAGAATCAAAGCATGAACCCGGGCCTTGATCAGAATGGCCTGCTCCCGGCGGGCGGGATTCGAGTCCAACTCGCCCAGGAGGGAAAGGACCGCCGCGAAACCCTTTCGCGCTTCGTCCAGGCGGCCGTTCTCAAGATCGGCGCTGGCTTGCGTCCACGCCTTGAAAAACGCCGTTGCCTGAGCCTTCGGCAGGCTCAGCTTCAGGAATGCATTGGGATCCGACGGCGGTGCCTGCTCGCGCGCGGCCGTTTGCCCGCTCAGGCGTCCCTCGCTGGGCAGCACCGCCAGCAGCAGAATCGCCAGCAAAACTCCTTGGACAAATCGCCTGCACGCCGGCGAGCACGCAACGAGATGAAACGATCCTTTACGATTGTCGCGGTAACCGCCTACGGCACGGCAGCTTGTGTGTGTTGGGGGCGAACATGGGGTGCTGCACGAAGCCTCCGTGAATGCGATGATCGGGGGAAGGATCAGAGCCTTGGTGCGCTGCGAGATCAGCCGACACTCCTCAAGGTCCGCAATGAAATTCTTCAGTCACCGCCCCAATTGCGTGAGCTTCGCAAACTTCGGTGAGAGTTTTTTTGCGACACTCTGTTCGTGCCTCGATCTTCATGCCTCTCGTTCAGTCGACCCTCCTGCCAGCCTGCGGGCATTCACCATTTAACCCGTCGTTGAACCGGTGGCCGAATAGGATGCGTGAGCATGCCTCGGTTTGATCGCCCAGCCAGATGAAATGTCCGTGCACCGGCCCCATGCCGGGCAAATTTTTCCTTTGCGCGGGTAGCGTGGGGCGTCTGAATCGAGCGCTTATTCATGCATCTCAAGGCCCTCAAGCTTCATGGGTTCAAGTCATTCGCGGATCCAACCACGCTTCGTTTTGAACCAGGCGTCACTGCGGTTGTGGGGCCCAACGGCTGCGGCAAGTCCAACATCGCCGACGCCATCCGGTGGGTGCTGGGTGAGCAGAGCGCCAAGGCCTTGCGCGGCGGCAGGATGCAGGATGTCATTTTCGAGGGAGCCGACACCCGCAAACCCGCGCAGCTCTGCGAGGTATCCCTGCTTCTGACGGAGTGCGAGAAGCAACTCGGCAGCGAGTTTCATGAGATCGAGATCATGCGCCGGGTGCATCGCGACGGGCAGGGCGAGTATTTTTTCAACGGTCAGCCGTGCCGCCTGAAGGACATTCAGAAGCTATTCATGGACACCGGCATCGGCCGGACCTCGTACTCGATCATGGCGCAGGGGCAGATCGACCAGATCCTGTCGTCGAAACCCGAGGAACGGCGCGCGGTGTTTGAGGAGGCGGCCGGGATCACCAAGTACAAATCGCAGCGTCGCGAGGCGATGCAGAAGCTGGCGATGACCGACCAGAATCTGGCGCGCGTGGCGGATGTGATCGGTGAGGTGTCGCGGCAGATCGGCTCGCTGCGCCGGCAGGCGGCGAAGGCTTTGCGCTACAAGCGGCTCAGTCATCGTCTGCGGCACCTGGCTCTTGCCCAGTCCGGACACCAGCATGGCGGTCTCGCGGGCACGCTTGAGCAGCTTGAAACCCAGGTTGTCGCGCTGCGCGCCGCTGCTGAAACGCGTCGCGTGGAGCTGCAGCAGCGTCAGTCGGCGCTGGAGGAGAAACGCGCCGAGCGTTCGCGTCTCAATCAGCGCGTGCAGGAGGCGCAGCAGGCGACGTACGATCTTCGTTCCGAAAAGGAGCAGGCCGAGAACCAGGCCAACCTCGCGCAGATCAGGCGCACGGGTCTTGTGGAGCGGCTCGAATCCTCGCAGGAGAACCTCGGCGAACTGGAGATGCAGTTGCATGAACTGGCGTCGCAGGTCGATTCCGGCGCGAGCGACAAGCAGATGCAGCTCACGCTCCTCGGCAGTTCCGACGATGTCTTCCAGCAGCGCAACCGCGACCTCGCGATCGTCGAGGGCGAGTTGTCGAAGCACGAGCAGGAGCTGCAGCAGGCGAAGTTCCAGTTGCTCCAGCACGAGAGCACCGTGGCGCGGCTGCGCACCGACACAACCAGCCACGAGATCGACCAGCGGACCAGCGCGCAGCGCCACGACGCGATGACCGAGGAAATCGAAGGCGTGCGCGGACAGCAGGCGGCGGCCGCCGCAGCCCTCGCCGAGGTCGAGGCCCGCGTTGAGGAGGCGATGGTTGAGAAATCGCGCGCGCACCAGGAGGTCGGCGAGGCGCAGCAGGCGATCTCCGATCTGACGAAGGAATTTCGCGAGGCGCAGCGCAGGCTTCAGGAGATCGATCGCGGACTCGCCCAGCGCAGCGCCCGGTTGAAGCTGCTGCAGCAGCTTCAGGAAAAGCTGGAGGGCTTCGGCGAGGGTGCGAAGGCCGTGCTTCAGGGGAGGCTGCAGGACAGTCTCGCCGGGGCGACCGCGACACCGATCATGCAGGGACTCGAGGTGAAGCCCGAGTTTTCCAGGGCGGTCGAGGCGCTGCTGGGGTCGGCGGTGGAAGCGATTGCCGTGGCGGAAATCGGGACCGCGCAGCGGATTCTTGCGCAGTTGGAAAATGAGCAGATCGGCGCCGTTGTGCTCCGCGTGGCGGAGGTTGTCCCGACGGGCGATGCCGCCGCGCGCACGCTGCCCGCGGGACTTCGTCCAGCCAGCGAGGCGCTCGGCGTTGTCGACGAGAATCATCCGGCGCTGGCCCTGCTCGATTCCTGCTACCTTGCGGACGACATCCATGCGTTTCTTGAGTTCTGGAAGGCCAATCCCTCGTTCGCATTCCTGTCCGTGGCCACACGATCGGGCAGTCTGGTCGACCGTCGCGGTCTCGTCTACGGCGGGCACCGGAAGAAGTCGTCGAACAGCATCATGCAGCGCGAGGTGGACCTGCGCGAAACGGCGCGCGCGCTGGCGGATGATCAGCTTCAGCACGATTCGCAGCGGCAGGCCATCGACGCCCTGCAGGCGCGGCTGGCGGAGAACGAGGCGCGACTCGAGCAGGCGCGGCAGGATTTGCTGCTCGTGACGCAGAGTGTGGCGTCGGTTCAGCAGGAGCAGCGCGGCGCGGCAAGGTCCTGCGAGGACATCGGCAACCGTCTCGCTCGCCTGGAGCACGAGGTGTCATCGCTCGAGCAGGCGCGGCATGAGGCGGAGGCGAGATTTGAAAAGGCGCAGCGCGGCCTGGCGGAGGCCAACGCCGCTGCTGAAGCTCAGCGTGAGCGCATTGGCGCGCTCGAGGCGAAGATCGTTGAACTGCGCACCAATCGCGATGTGAAGCGCGAGACGCTCGCGCAGGCCCGCCTTGAACTCGCGGAGCACCGCCAGCGCGTGGAGGTGCTCGACCGCGGTCTCGCCGACATGCAGCGCCGCAGCAGCCAGCTCTCCGAGCTGCTGATTCAGCGCCAGCAGGAAATCGAGGTCTGGACCGCGCAGGTTTCCGAGCTCGAACAGGATGCCGCCCGGCAGAAGACCCGTTCCGCCCAACTGGCGGAGACTCTCGTGGTCGCGCAGGAACAGGTCGAGGTCATCCGCTGCGAGCTGGTGGCGATCGAACAATCCATCACCGGAGTCGAGTCCGGGCAGCTCGACATCCGCAATGACGCGGACCGTGCGCAGGCGGAGCTGAACCGCTGCGAAATTCGGCTGGCGGAGGACAGGCAGCGCGCGGCCTTCATCGAAGAGGAGGTGCAGCGGGAGTTCCAGATCCGCGTGGGCACGTACGACTGGCGCGCGCTGCTCTGGCGCTCGGATGACGATCCGCCCGACCTGAAGCAGCTTGACCTCGATGAAGAGGATGAGGATGCGGGCTCGCATTCGGGCGGCAGCCAGCCGGCGTCCGCAGAATCGGATGTGGCGACTGCCGCGCAGTCGACTGGGACCGCGTCTCCGGCACCGGCGCGGCGCAGGAAAAAGAAGGGTCCGCGCCCCGATCCCACCGAGGATGACCTGAAGCAGCAGGAGAGCACGGCGGACTGGGTGGCCATCAAGGCGGAGATCGAAGCGCTGCGGCAGAGGCTCTCCTCGATGGGCGCGGTCAACCTGGTCGCGATCGAGGAGTATTCCGAACTGAAGCAGCGCTATGATTTCCTGAAGACGCAGAATGACGACCTGACGAATTCAAAGGCCTCGCTCCTCGCGATGATCGATGAAATCAACCAGACCTCGCAGAAGCAGTTCTCCGTCACATTCGAGCAGATCAGGAAGAACTTCGCGTACACGTTCCAGACGCTGTTTGGCGGTGGCGTTGCGAATCTCGATTTGATCCAGACGGAGGACATTCTTGAGAGCGGGATTGAAATCACCGCGCAGCCTCCCGGCACGAAGCTCAAGAGTATCTCCCTGTTGTCCGGTGGACAGAAGACCCTGACGGCGGTCGCGCTGCTGTTTGCGCTCTACATGGTGAAGCCGTCGCCATTCTGTCTGCTCGACGAGCTCGATGCGCCGCTCGACGAATCGAACATAGGGCGGTTCACGGACCTGTTGAAGAAGTTCGTGGACGAGTCCCAGTTCATCATCATCACGCACAACAAGCGCACGGTTTCCGCGGCGCAGGCGATCTATGGCGTGACGATGGAGGAGCGCGGCGTGTCGAAGACCGTTTCGATGCGGTTCAATCACCTTGTCGGCGAGGCGGAGGCCGCTCCGGCGACGATCGCCGACGCGGTCCGCGGCTCCCGGGCCCCGGTTGAAGCACCCGCGGAAGTGGGTGTGTAGCGGGGCGAGGTCCCCCGCATCCGGTGAAGCGCGCGCGGGCATCGATCTATTGCTGAACACCGATTGACGGGGAATGGTCATGTGGACGCGACTCCAGAACCTGCTCGGCCTGGGCGAACCGCTTTCGACGGGGGCTTGGGGGGAGCAGGCTGCGGCCGGGTGGCTGGAGCGCGAATGCGGATTCAAGATCCTGGCCCGCAACTGGCGGAGCCCCGGAGACAGGCGCGACGAACTGGATCTTGTGGCGCTGGATGGGGCGATGCTGGTGTTTGTCGAGGTGAAGACCCGGCGTGCGTCGGCCCGGGTGTCAGGATACCATGCGATCAACCGAAGAAAACGCGCCGTCTTGAGAAGGGCCTGTGATGCATTCCTGCGGTGGCTCCCGCCCTCGCAGCGACCGGAGCACTTTCGGTTCGACGTTGTCGAGGTGGCGGTGAAGACGGGCGCCCAGCGAACGGCGACGATCTCCCATTTCAAGAACGCGCCGCTTTTCAGAAGGTACTACCGCCGGTGAGCCGAAGGAGAGTTTTTCCCTTCCCTGAGCATGACAAAGCATGCCCCTCCAACGGAGGGGGGAAAGCGAGCGATGGGTGGATGAATGCGATTCTGGAGGGGCACGCTCCGTCGTGACCGGATTGAGATCGGTGCAGACCGCCGCGTGCCGCCTGAGTGAACCGGCGTCAGTTCAGTTCCTGGAAAACCGGGCGTGAAGCTGGGCGCGGAGGCCCGCCACGACTTCGGTTTGTGCGGGTTGTTTGGCGAGATTGTGGCTCTCCAGCTGGTCGCGGCGGTGATCGTACAACTCCACGCCGTCCGCTCCGGCGGCGCCCCATTCCGTGTAACGCCAGTCTTCTGTCCGGATCGAGCGGCCATTCCGGACCTGGGTGAATGCGGGATACGGCCAGGGAGCGTCCGCATTTTTCAGGAGGGGCGCCAGGCTCCGCCCTTGCAGCGTCACTGGCGCGGGCAGACTGGCCAGCTCGGCCACCGTCGGGTAGATGTCGAGGAATTCGACGATGCGTTCGGTCTTGCCCGGTTTGGCATATCCGGGGCGTGGAACGATGATCAGCGGAGCTCGGGCGGATTCCTCGAACAGGCTTTGCTTCTGCCACTGGCCGTGCTCGCCGAGCAGATAACCGTGGTCGCTCAGAACACGACGATCGTGTTGTCGGTGAGGCCAAGGACATCGAGTTCGTGCAACAGGCGGCCCACCTGCGCATCCATGAATGAAACACACGCGTAGTAGGCGCGGATGATCTCCCGCTGCTGCCGGGTGGTGAGTCCCCAGAAAAGCGGATGACTCCTGACGTTGTCGGGCAGCCACAGTGCGGCGGATGGCACCTGGCTGAGGTCGGGGATGGCGGGGGCCGGGATCGAATCGGTCGGGTAGAGATCGAAGTATTTCTTCGGAGCGATGTACGGCGTGTGCGGACGATAAAAACCGGCCGCGAGAAAGAAGGGCTGGTCGCGGTGGGCGCGCATCAGCTCAATGGCGTGCGTGGCGACAAGGCCGTCGGTCTGCTCCCCGTCGGTGCCGTCGGCGGCGAGAAAGGAAGGGGCGATGCCGAGGCCCATCTTTGGAATGAAATTGGTGACGAGATCCTCCTCCTCCTTGTCGCGACCGCGGGGATTGACGGTTTCGTCCCATGACGCCGGGTCGTCGAGCCCCGGTGTGCCGACTTGTTTGGGAACGCCATAGTGATAGATCTTGCCGACGCGCATCGCACGATAGCCGTGGTTTCGAAAAAGCTGGGGCAGCGTCACGACATCGGGGAGTCTTTCGCGGAAGTGGGTGGTGAGGTTAAACACGCCAGTGGAGTCCGGGCGCATGCCGGTCATGACCGATGCGCGCGCGGGATTGCAGAGGGGAAACTGCGTGTAGGCGCGGTCGAAGGCCATGCCCCGGCGCGCGAGCGCATCGATGTTGGGAGTCCTGACGATGGGATTGCCATAGACACCGAGAGCGCAGGTCAGGTCGTCGACGGCGATGAAGAGCACGTTCGGCGGACGAACGGGCGCGGGCGCCTGCGCGCCTTGGCCGACCGTGGCGGCGCCTGCGAGGAAGAGGAGGGCAAGGATTGCGTCGATGGCCTTCATGGAGTTGAGGCGTTGATCATTTCTCGCTGGCGGCGGCGAGTCGACATCCCAATTCACGGTCGGCCGGGCAGCGGAGAAAATGAATGATGATGGGATTGGTGATACAGAGTCGGAGTTTTTCACGCGGAGCCGCGGAGCAGGCGGAGAGGAGAGAAAATCGAGGGGATTGACTTTCATCTGGAGGGGCACGCTCCGTCGTGACCGGGGGACGCGCGTCGCGGCTTGTTGGCGGAAGGATTTAACGCGAAGAGGCGGAGACGCGGGGAGGCAAGGGTCCGCAGATTGCGCGGATTTTCGCGGATTGAATTCCGAGATCGGAGAGTCTGCGCCAATCTGCGAAATCTGCGGATGGCGCGGTTTGCTCAGGCCTTTGCGCCCGCACAGGGCGGCAATGTCCTGCGCTACCTGGCCGCAAGGGACGGCGGTTTAGCATGTGCCGCGGCGTAGTCCTCCGCGACTTTCAGGACGCGCAGGGCGTTGCCACTCCAGAATTTTTTCACGTCGGCCTCCGTGTATCCGGCCGCGAGAATGCGTTCTGTGATTCTTGGGGCGCCAGTCACGTCCATCAACCCTTCCACGCCGCCGCCTCCGTCGAAATCGCCGCTGAACCCCACGTGGTCGGGTCCCGCGACCTTCAGAGCGTGGAGCACGTGCGCCATGTACTGGTCGAAGGTGGCCATGGGCATGGGATACTGACGCTCCAACTCGGCGCGCGCCTTGAGGTATTCCGCAAAACGTTCGGGTGACTCTATGTTCGAGCGACCGCCGAACCGGGCCATGAGGGCGGCCATGGCGTGATTGCGCTCCGGATTGATCTTCAGCGGCGCCACGTACGCGCTGAAGGCGTTCACCTGAATGACGCCCCCCTTGGCTGCCAGCGCTCTCAGGAGGTCGTCGCCGATGTTGCGGGGATGATCGTAGACATCCTTGCACCCGGAATGCGACAGGATGACGGGAGTCGCCGACAGTTCCAGAAAGTCGCGGAGCACCTGGTCCGACGCGTGCGACGCATCAAGCACGATGCCCAGCCGGTTGCACTCCTTCACGAGCTGTTTTCCCATTGCGCTCAGCCCGCCGTGCTCCGGACCATCTTTGTCGGTGGCGGAGTCCGCGAGATCATTGTTCGCCAGATGCACCGGCCCGAGGATGCGCACGCCGATGTCGTAGAACGTCTGCACGAGCGTGAGGTCATTGCCGAGCGGATAGCCGTTCTCCATCGAAAGGTAGACGATCTGCTTCCCCTCGGCGGCAATGCGCTCGGCATCCTCGCTTCGGGTGGCCAGCTCGAAATGGTCCGAATGCCGGGCCGCCATCTCGCGTATGCGAAAGGCGATCTTCAGCGCGGTGTCGCGCGCCTCCGCGTTGCCCGCCGGCGTGCGCGGCCCCTGCCGCACGTACAGCGCCCAGAAGCCTCCGTCGAAGCCGCCGTCCACCAGACGCGGGTAGTCCACCTGGGTGAAGTCGTCCCTCCAGGTGTGGCGCTGCATGACATCCCAGCCCGGACGCGCCAGGTTCACTGCGGAGTCGAAATGCGTATCGAGCACCAAGGCGCGTGCATGGATTTCAGCGGCGGTTTCGGCCATGCCCGTGGCGGCAAGCGTCATGCTGGCAATGATTGCCAGAAGGCTGGCGGATGCTTCGCGCAGACGCGATGGGAGTATCTTCATGGGAAAGGGCGGGGATTTCACTTCCAACGTGGACAAACAGTCGCCAGGGGCAAGCGTGGCGACTGGGGATTTTTTTCTGGGCAGTGCCGGGTCGCATTGATTGGCTCGCTCACTTGCCAATGCACACGCCGGTCGACATCCAACTCGTCGGGCCCGAGGTCGCCATTCGCTGGAGCGACGGACTCGAGTCGTTCCTGTCCGGCGAACAATTGCGCGCGGCCTCGCCCAGCGCGGAAACGCAGGGCGAAAGGGACATCTTTGGCAGGCAGTACGGCGGCGACGGCCCGAAGCGTTTCCAGGGCGTGTCCGTGCTGGGCTGGGAAAAGATCGGAAACTACGCGCTGCGCTTCGAATTCAGCGACGGTCATCGCACCGGGCTCTACAGCTACGATCTGCTTCGCGATCTGGCGGACCGACATTCGTAGGATCCCGCCGGATTGCCGGTCGTCGACGGAGTGGCGCGTCTCCGCTGCCCCCGTACGAAATTTGCGAACTCGTTCAGCACCGTTTCCTCCATCACCATCATCAACAATCCTCCATGTCACTTCCCCTGCGAACCACCACCACCGAGATCGAGCTAGGCCGGCAGCTTCAACCCAAGTTTGGATCCGATGGGTTGATTCCGTGCATCACCCAGGACTTCTCCACCGGCGAGGTCCTGATGTTTGCCTACATGAATGCGGATTCCCTAGAGCACACGCTGAGGACGCGGAAGGCCACGTACTGGAGCCGGTCCCGTCAGAAGCTCTGGGTGAAGGGGGAGGAGTCCGGCAATGTGCAGATGGTGCGCGAACTCCGCACGGACTGCGACCAGGATGTCCTCCTCATCCGCGTGGATCAGACAGGCGCGGCCAATGCGTCGTGCCACAATGGATACAGGAGCTGTTTCTACCGGCGCCTGGTCGATCTGGATTCGGCGGCTAACCGGGGTGACTTCTCGCTGGAATACACCGCGGAGCGGCTTTTCGATCCAGCGACGGTTTACAAGAAGAAGTAGCCCGCCGCGTTTCACGGCGAGATCGTCCGGGTGGATCAGGCACCGGGCCCGGGGGCGAGGCCCCGTTCGCTTTCGTGGGCGAAGCAGATCACCCGTTGAAATTCATCGGTGCCGGCGGACCCGTGCTGCGAGAGTCGTTCAAGCGCCTGGGTTCGATTGAGTCCGTCGCGGAAAAGAATCCGGAAGATCTGCTTCACCCGCTCGATCTGATCGGGTGTGAAGCCCTTTCGCTCCAGCCCGACCTTGTTGAACGCACGGTGAATCGCGGGCTGGCCGTCGGCGATGAGAAAGGGCCCGACGTCCTGAACGACCTTCGCGTACGCGCTGACCATGGCGTAGGCTCCGATGCGGCAGAACTGGTGGACGCCGCACACGCCGCCCAGGGTGGCGTGGTCCTCGACGACAACATGTCCGGCGAGCGAGATCGAATTGCTCATCACAATGTGGCTTCCAAGCCGGCAGTCGTGCGCCACATGGCTGTAGGCGAGTATCGCATTGTCGTCGCCGATCACGGTGAAGTTCCCGTCGTCCGTGGCGGCGTGTACTGAAACATATTCCCGGAGGATGTTGCGCGAGCCGATCCTCACCCCGGGCGATCCGCCCTTGTACTTCAGGTCCTGGGTTCTGGCGCCGATGCTTGTAAACGGGTGGATCTCGCAGTCCGCCCCGAGCGTGGTGAGTCCCTCGACGGAGGCATGGTGAAGGAGACGGCAGCGGTCCCCCAGGGTCACACCCGCGCCCACATAAGCGAAGGGGCCCACGTCGACATCGGCGCCCAGTTGCGCGGAGGGATCGACCAGGGCCGAGGGATGAATGCGCACGCCCATGCTTCAGGCCTCGTCGGGATTGTCGACCAGGGCGAACATCAGCTCTGCGGATGACACCAGCAGGCCATCCACGGTGCAGTTGCATTCGGCGGTGGCAAACTTGTCCCCGCGCGTCTTGGTCAGTTTGGCGACGATGGTGATGCGGTCGCCCGGTCTGACCGGCTTGCGGAATTTCGCCCGGTCGGCGCTCATGAAATAGGCGGTGCGCCCCTCGCTGGTGGAGCGCCGCAGCATGAGCACGCCGGCCGCCTGGGCCATGCATTCGAGCTGAAGCACGCCGGGCATGACGGGATTGCCGGGGAAGTGGCCCTGGAAAAACGGCTCGTTGATCGTCACGTTCTTTATCGCGACGAGCTCGTCATCGCCGCGGAACTCCGTCACGCGGTCGACAAGGAGAAACGGATAACGGTGAGGCAGGGCCTCGAGCAGGCGGCGGATGTCGAGTTCGGTCTCGGTGGGGCTGACCGTTGACGTGGTGCCCGCCTTTTTCCTGCCGGAGGGTTTGGCCGTCTGCTGCATGCGCTCGAAGATGGCGCGGGTGAGTTCAGCGTTGAGCTGATGTCCCGGGCACGTGGCGACAAGGTGGGCCTTGAGCGGCATGCCGAGGAGCACGATGTCCCCGATGATGTCCAGAATCTTGTGGCGGACAAACTCGTCCTTGTAGCGCAGGGCCTCCTTTGAGAGGATCGTGCCGCCCTTGATGACTATCGCGGAATCGAGGCTTCCCCCGCGGATCTTGCCGAGTTTGAGGAGCTCCTCGATGTCCTCGTAGATGGTGAAGGTCCGCGCACCGGCGATCTGCGCGATGTAGGTCTCCGGGTCGATTTCGATCGAGAGGTGCTGCGTGTGGTAGCCGCGATCGTCGGTGGATGTGCAGGTGATCTTGAGACCGTCGTGGGGCAGGGCGACGATCGAGCGGTTGCCCTTGATCACGGAGACCGGGGCGTCGAGCCGGTAGTAGACGCGGTCCTTGTCCTGCTCGACCGGTTCTCCCTCGAGGATGAGATTGACGAATGGCCGTGCGGAACCGTCGAGGATCGGCGGCTCGGCGGCATTCATTTCGATGATGACATTGTCAATGCCGCAGCCGTGCAGGGCGCTGAGCACATGCTCGACAAGATTGATCTTCGCGTGCCCCTCCTGGACCGTGGTATTGCGGACGAGATCGCCGACGAATTCGATCTTCGGTTTGATCTCGGGGTGACCGTGCAGGTCCGTGCGCCTGAAAACCAGACCATGGTTTGCAGGTGCGGGCTTGAAAGTGAGCTGGACGGGAGATCCGGAATGGAGGCCGGTGCCAGTGATGGAGACGGCGCGCGCGAGCGTGCGTTGTTTCATAGCGGAGGTCGCGAGAGTGACGTTGCGACCTCGGGAAGCGCAAGCGCGGAGGCGGGTTCGGCGGTCTGATAATCAGTCATTTGCCGGAAGATGAACCGGAAATTTGCCGGGAGTCCGGGAGTGGAATTCTTGACATGGCGTCTCTCAGGGGGGTATTTCCATACCCTTTTAACCCGATTCATCCCAGCCCATGCCCGCAGCCAACGACATCCGCAAAGGCCAAGTCATCAAGTTCAACGGCGAGCCCCACCTCGTCATGGAAACGCAGCACAGGACGCCCGGCAACCTGCGTGCGTTTGTGCAGATCAAGATGCGGAATCTCCGGTATGGGAAGGCCCTCGACCAGCGTTTTGCGTCGACGGACACGATTGAAGTGCTCCCGACCGATCGCCGGACGCTGGAATTCAGCTACGCGGATCGCGACTCCTATGCATTCATTGATCCGGAGAGCTTTGACCAGATCGAGCTGAGCGAGGGCACGTTGGGAGACGTCAAGAATTACCTGACCCCGGGCGGCAAGGTGGACGTTCTCTTTGTCGACGAGAAACCACTTTCCGTGGACCTGCCGTCTGCGGTGAATCTAAAGATTGTCGAAAGTGCGGAAGGTGTGAAGGGTGATACCGCCAGCAATGTCCAGAAGCCTGCGAAGCTTGAGACAGGACTCGTGGTCCAGGTGCCGCTCTTCATCAAGGAAGGCGAGGTCATCCGAGTCAGCACGGCGGATGGCACGTATCTGGGTCGCGCCTGAGGACGGGCGCATCATCCGGGCACGCTCCGTCGTGACCAAAGAAAAAGCCGACCTTCCTGGTCGGCTTTTTCTTGGTAGGGTTTGTGGGCCGTTCAGGCAACCCGCTCGACCACAAGGGGCGGCGGGGTGGGGCGCTTGGGTGCGAGGCGGTAGGCGTCCTTGAAGTAATTGAGCGCCTGCTCAAGCTTGGATTCGTCGTTGTAGTGAATCATCATGAGCGGCTCGCCCTGCTTGACCTGGGTCCCGACCTTGCGGATCTCGGACACTCCAACCGCGTGATCGATCCTGTCGGTCGGCGAATTCCTGCCGGCTCCCAGAATGTGCACGCCGTGCGCGATCATCGCGGCATTGATCGTATGCACGTAACCGCGTTTTGGCGCCGGAAGCTTCCGGATGTGCCGGGCCTGCGTGAATTTCTCCGGATGATCAATGTAGGTGGCGTCGCCCCCCTGCGCCTTGACCAGCTCCTTGAGTTTCTCGAGGGCGGTGCCGTCGGTGAGGTGGCGTTCGACCGTCTGTTTGGCTGACAGCGTGGAACCGGCAACGCCGGCGAGGCGGACGATTTCCATGCCGAGTTTGAGCACGAGTTCCTTCATGTCCTCGGGGCCCTCTCCCTTCAGAAGCTGGATCGCCTCCTTGATCTCCAAGGCGGTGCCCACGGAGTCGCCAAGCGGCTGGTTCATGTCGGTGACAAGCGCGACGCAGCGCCGTTTCATCGAGCGGCCCACGCGGGTCATCGAACGGGCGAGCTGCTTTGCCTGCTCGAGGTCCTTGATGAAGGAACCGTTGCCCCACTTGACATCGATGACAAGGCCCTCGGATCCCTCCGCGAGTTTCTTGGAAAGCACGGAGCCGGTGATCAAAGGCAGGCTCGGGATGGTTCCCGTTTCCTTGCGCAGGTCGTAGAGCCTGGCATCCGCGGGGGCGAGATCCTCGGACTGCGCCACGATCGCGCCGTTGATGCGTGCGAGCTGGTTGACAAACTGTTCGTTGGAAAGGTGCGCCTTGAAGCCCGGGATCGCGGCGAGTTTGTCGAGCGTGTTGATGACGTAGTCATGTTCATTGCCGCACATCATCGGAACGACGACGCCGGCGGCCATGGCGAGCGGCACGAGCACAAGCGAAGTCTTGTCGCCGATGCCGCCCGTCGCGAACTTGTCGATCTTCGGTTTTGCAATGCCGGAAAGATCGATCACCTCGCCTGACAGCATCATCTCCTCCGTCAGATCCGCGGTCTCCTGGGCGGACATTCCCTGAAAATAGATCGCCATCGCCAGCGCGGCGAGCTGGTGCCGGGGCATTTCACCGTCGAGCGTGCTATCGATCAGATAGCGGACCTCGTCCTTGGTGAATTCTCCGCCGTCGCGTTTCTTTTCGATCAGGAATTCAAAACTTGGCTTGATAAACCTCCTGGGAGGGATGTTGCGTTTCGTCATTGTGCTGTGTGAATAACTCGTCGCGGCCCGTGAGCCGGAAAAGTTTACGAGCCAAACATTCCTAGCTGTAATGTCGAGCCAAAACGGGCTGTGATGCCGTGGTTTTGCGCAGAGAAACCCGAGGGCGGGTCTCAGATCTCGCTTGCCCGTACCGGCTTGGATTTGTCTCGTGGGACCGATGCACGCATCGTTCCAAGTCTCGGCTGACCTGAATGCCGCCTTTCTCGCGGCCGCACGGGCTGCAGATCTGAATTCGAACTTCAGACCGGAGGTCCGCACCGCTGACCCCCGGAATGGCGATTTCCAAGTGAATGGTGTGCTTGGTTATGCGAAATCGAATGGCCTGAATCCACGCGCCTTGGCCGAGAGGCTTCTGGGCGAGCTGGGTGCCGAATTCCGAGAGCAATTCGATGTCGCTGTCGCTGGTCCCGGCTTCATCAACATCCGCATGAAACCCGAGGCCGTGCTTGCCTGGCTGCGCACGTATGGGAGCGCCGGTCAATTGAAGGAAGGGGCCGCAAACTTTTATCGGGGCAGGCGCTATGTCGTGGACTTTAGTTCACCAAATACAGCCAAACAACTGCATGTTGGGCATGTCCGGGGGATGGTCATTGGAGTGGCCATCTGTCGTTTGCTTGCGTTTTGCGGCGCCGAGGTGATTCGCGACAATCACATTGGTGATTGGGGCACGCAGTTCGGGAAATTGATCTGGGGCTACAAGCATCTGCGTGACGACGCGGCATTGGGCGACGATCCGCTCGAGGAACTGGAGCGCATTTACAAGGCTGCGGATGCGGCGGCAAAGGCTGATCCGGCGACGCTCGACGCCGCCCGGGGTGAGCTGGTCAAACTCCAGGCGGGAGATGCGGAGAACCGTGCTCTTTGGGAGAAGATCAATGCGATCAGTTCGGGAGCGTTTGAAGAAATCTACCGAAAGCTCGGCATACATTTTGATCACCAGTTGGGGGAGAGCTTCTATAACGACCGGCTGGCCCAGGTGTACCGCGAGTTGTCGCAGGCGGGCCTGGCGACGGAGTCGGAAGGCGCGCTCGTCGTTTTCCATCCTGAACACCCGCGCTTCAATGAGCAGCCCTTCATCATTCGCAAGTCCGATGGTGCGGCGAACTATGCGTCCACCGACCTTGCGACTATGCTTTACCGCGTGGAGCATTTCAGGGCCGATGCGGTGGTTATCCTGACCGATGCGCGACAGACCGATCATTTCGAGCAGCTCTGGCTGACAACGCAGAAGTGGTTCGCGGCGACCAAGCGCCCGCTTCCGCATTTTGAGCACGTGTCCTTTGGCTCGATACTCGGTGAGGACGGCCGGGCGATCAAGACCCGCTCCGGTGACCCCATCAAGCTGAAGACGCTCCTTGCGGAGGCGGAGGAACGCGCATTGAGAGTCGTGACCGAGAAATCTCCGGAGCTGCCGGAATCGGAGCGCCGGGAAATCGCCTCGGCGGTTGGAATCGGCGCGGTGCGTTATGCGGATCTTTCCCAGAACAGAAGCAGCGACTACGTTTTCTCCTGGGACAAGATTCTTTCCTTTGAGGGCAACACCGCGCCCTACCTGCTTTATGCAGTGACGCGGATTCGCTCGATCTTCAGGAAACTCGGGGTGGATCCGGCGGACGCTTCGGTCACAGCCGGCGCGACTGCGCCCGAGACCGAGGCGGAGATGACCCTGGCGAGAAAACTGATCGGGCTTGCCAGTGTCCTTGAGCTCACGACGCAGCAGCTTCGTCCCCACTATCTTTGCACCTACCTCTACGATCTGGCGGGTGCATTCAGCGGGTTCTACACGGCGGACAAGGTGATTGTCGACGAAGCTCCCGTGCGTGCGCGCCGTTTGCTCCTTTGTGCGAGGACGCTCCTGGTTCTGGAGGAAGGCCTGCATCTCCTAGGGCTGCGCACCCTTCAACGTATGTAGGGTTTCTGGGGGGGGGCGCCCTCAGGGGCGGGATCCGCCGATTCATGCCAAAAGAGCCTTGCGGCTTGTCGCCGTGCCTAGCAGCATTTCGGCAAACCAATGGCCACGCAGGAGTTTTATATCCGCGCCGCGACAGAGACCGACGCGCGAGGTCCGTTCACCCTTGAGCAGTTGACCTCCCTTGCCGAGGCCGGGCAGGTATCACCAGCGACGCTCTACTATGATGCGTCGACGGAGCAGTGGGCGACGATCGATTCCAATCCGGAAGTTCTCGCGGCGCTTTTCCCCGAGAAGAAGCGCCTGCGGATGAAGCCGAAGGATCTTCCTGGAATCGGCAGCAGCGACCGCTCCTCGACGCCGATCACGGTTGATGACATGCTCCTTGCGGCGGAGGGCAAGACCGCGGACACGCGCGATCGTTCGGATCCAATTGTCACTCAACTGCGTGCCGCCCGGATCGGCATGTGGGCGCTGATCGTCCTGCTTCTGGCGAGCGCCGCGTCACTCATACTTTCCCGCCCGTCGATCGATCTTCTGATCGCAAAGGATTTCGGCGCGCTGCTGGGCCAGCCGTTCGCGATCCTCGGCGCAATCGATCTCTTCTTTGCGGTGATGCTTCTGCTGCAGATGGTGAGCCTTTATTCAGTCATTCGATTCAGGATCATCTTCGGCCTCGGGTTCATTGGTTTTGTCCTGTGGTCGCAGAGCGACGTTGTGCCGATGATCGCGCTCGCCGTTGCCTCGGCGGGAATGTACCTCTGCACCATCTTTGTGTCCTACGTGCCGCTTGCCGTTGCGATCGCCGCAGGGTTTACGGGCATGGCTGGGTTCGCCTATTTCATGCTCGCCTAGCGGCGGTCCGGCCATGGAGACGCTGGCAACCCGGTGGGCGAGACTTGTCCGCCTTTTCCAGGTCACCATCTGGCAGGTGCAGTTCTTGAACGAGCGCTCCGTCCGCGGGCGCGTTTTCGCGATTCTGCGCGTCATATCGATCACGTACTCGGGCCTGACGAAGACCAATGCGGCGAGCCGTGCCGCGGCACTGAGCTTCAGCTCGCTGCTGGGCATCGGACCGGTGGTGGCCATCGCCGTGATGGTCGCGGGGTTTGCGCTGGACAAGGACGACCCCAACCTCGTCGCCAACACGGTGCATCGCCTCGTGGGATACGTCGCTCCCCAACTCGTCCAATACGAGCGCATGGCCGCCGCGGAGCGCGCGAAGGAGGGGGGCGCCGCAGTGGACGCAGGCGCGGCGGCGCAGCTCAATCCCGAGCTGATTGAGATCGTCAATGGATTTGTCGCGAGTTCGAGCCGCGGGGCGCTGGGTGCCTTCGGTGCGCTCATGCTTGTGGTGATTGTGCTCCAGCTGTTCACCTCGATTGAAACGGCGTTCAATGAGATCTGGGGTGTGCGGCGCGGCCGATCATGGCTGCTGCGCCTCGTGTTCTACTGGACCATACTGACGCTGGGAGCCGCGTTGTTTTTCACCGCCGCGACCGGTTTGTCGGCGGGGGCGCTGCTCAATGCCTTTGCGGAGAAACTGCCGTTTCGAAATGAGATCCAGTCCCTGCTGCAGCTTCTCCTGCCCGTGGCATCGGCTGTACTTCTGACGGTTCTGCTCGCCGTCTTCTACCGGACAATACCGAACACCCGGGTGCTTTGGAGCGCGGCGTTTGCCGGTGCCGTTGTTGTCGCCTTGCTCATACTCCTGAACAATTTCCTGGCGGCGCTATATCTGAAGCGCGTGCTGTTGACGCGAAGCCTCTACGGTTCCCTCAGCATTGTGCCGGTGCTGATGCTGGGCCTGTACATCTTCTGGCTGTTTGTGCTTCTGGGCGGGACCGTCAGCTATGCGGTTCAGAATGTGCACTTCCGAAACAGCCAGGCGGCGTGGAACAGCCTGTCGGAAACACTGCGCGAGCGCCTGACATTGATTGTGCTCCTGAGCATCGGCCGGCGGTTTGAAGCCTGTCTGGAACCGTGCACAGCGACTCAGCTGAGCGAGAAGCTAAAGGTGCCGACGCAGATCCTGAATGAGTGCCTGAACCGCCTCGTGCAAATCCAGCTCGTGTCGCCGGTGCCCGCGCAGGAGGCCGACACCGCGGCTGACTTCCGCTACCAACCCGCACGGCCGCTTGGGCGCGTGACCCTGAAGGATTTCAAGCGCCGGGATGACGAACTCGGCGAGACGCCGATGTCGATCTCGCTCACGCAGACCGATCCCATTCTGGCGCTTTATGATGCAGAATTGGGGTCGATTCTCTCGAACGAGCTCTTTGCCACTCCGCTGGAGGTTCTGTTTGAGAAGTATCCATATGAGGCGGCAAGACAGGAGCAACGGGGAGTTCCGGCCTGAGCGGTGTCCAACAGCGGCGGCTGGCGTGATGGAGGGATGCCTTTGGCGCGCGATCGTCGGTTCACGCGGCCTCTGTATCGGACGGTTGACACTTGGAGCCGCGAATCTAGCGTCGGCGGTTTCATTCAATGATTTCTTGGATCCAGAGAACGTTCCAGCAGCACTTTCGACTGATATTCATGGTCCTGCTGGCACTCACGATTGTTGCCTTCGTCTTCACGATCGGTGCCTCCCCTGGCATCGGCAATGCGGGCCAGAAGCAGCTGAGCCGGCCGTTTTTTGACGTCAATCTCGGCAATCAGGATGATGTGGCCCGCGTCATGGGCGACGCGCAGCTCAGCATTTACCTTCAGGTCGGATATCCCGCTCTCAGCGGCGATCAGCTCGAGCTGTTTGGACTGCATCGTCACGCGGCGCTGGTGCTCGCCAACAAGCTCCGCATCCCGGGTCCGACGCCGGCGGAACTCGAGGCATTTGTCAAAACACGCGGCGCATTCATGGGGCAGAACGGAACCTTCGACCCCGCCCGCTATTCTCAGTTTCGCGATCGCATCAAGCTGAACCCGGGTGCGGGAGAAGGTGATGTGGCGCGGGTGCTTGCCGACGACTTTCGGTATGAGAAGATGCAGAAACTGCTCGCGGGGCCCGGTTATGTGCTTCCCGGTGACATCAAGGCCGAACTCGCCCAGAGCGACACCTCGTGGACGCTTGCGGTTGCGACTACGGACTATGCCGCCTATTCTCCCAAGATTGAGCCGACCGATGCAGACCTGAAGAAGTACTTCGAGGAAAACAGCTTTCGGTATGAGATTCCTCCGCAGGTGCGCGTGCGTTCCGTCGACTTTCCGGCTTCATCGTTCCTGGCGCAGTTGAAGATCAAGGATGCCGATGTCCGCGCCTACTATGACGCCAATCCGGCTCGTTTTCCGAAAGCGCCCGTGAACGGGCCGGACAGCAAACCGGCGGTCCAGCCCGACCCCGGTGCCGCCGCAGATGCCGATTTTGCGGCGGTGCGCCCCCAGGTCCTTGCGGCGTTGACGCAGGAGCGCGCGCAGCACCTGGCCGCTGAGGCTGCGAGCAATCTGACCCTTGCGCTCTATGAGGGGAAGGTCACCCGGGCTGGAGTCGAAGCCTTCCTCAAGGAGCGAAACCTGGTTGCGCGCAGCATCCCGCCTTTCGGCCGCGATGCGGTACCCGCGGAATTTGCGGCGTCATCAGAAGCCGGCGAGGCGGCTTTCAATCTCAATGACAACCGGTACTATTCCGACGCCGTTGCCACACCAGGCGGAAGCGCCGTGCTTCTTTGGGAGGAATCGATTCCCGCCAGACATCCCGAGTTCGCTGAAGTCCGCGCGCGGGTTGTGACCGACTATGTGGAGAACGAGAGGCGGAAGCGTTTTGTCGCAGCAGGACAGGCTGCGCGGGGACAGATTGCAGCACGGCTCAAGGCTGGCGACAGTCTTGAGGCTGCAGTGGCTGCAGCGGGCACCTCGGGGCTGAAATTTGAGGTGAAAACCTATCCGGCCTTCACCGCGCAGTCGCCGGCGAAAGACCTGGACCACTCGATCCTTGGGGCGATTCAGAATCTTTCGAAGGGTGCGTTGTCCGAGATGATCATTTCCGGGCCCAAAGGCAGCATTGTGCAGGTGGTTGATCGCAAGATGCCGGTTGTTGATGATACGAACCCCCGCTATGCGGAAACCCGCGCGCAACTGGGGCAGTATCTCGGTGCAACCGCGGCCCGCAGCCAGCTCTCCGCCCTCGTTGACGCGGAACTTGCGAAATCTGCGCCGATCAATCCCTGAGCACCGGCATCCCGACCGCGCTTTTCACCGCAGCGTGAATCGGGTCCGGCGGTTTGGAAATTGATGCTTGTTCCTGAAACCGCGGACGGTCTCGCTGCGTCATGAAAGCCGAGCTGTCGGCATTCACCACGATTCGCCAACGGTCTCACGTAACCCGAATTTGGGCGAAACTTTCCAGTCGCGCCCATGATCACATTGCATTCTCATCATCGTTTCGCCGCATGAGTCGTCGCTTCCTTCCGGTTCTGCTCCTGAGTCTTGCATCCAGCCTGTCACCGGCGATTCTGGCGCAGGAGGCAGCGGCAGCTCCGGCCGCCACCCAGTCGAGCCCTGCGCCCGCTTCCTCCACAGCGTCGGAACTGACCCTCGAGGAGTGCATTGCGCGTGCGCTTCAGAAAAATTTTGCCCTGGAGGTTCAGCGGATAACAACAAGTCAGGCGAAGGAGAATGTCATCGTCGCTGAATCCGCCTTCGATTCGGCACTTCAGATTGTGGCCAGCCGCAGCACGCTTCAGCGGCCGGATGCCGTGACAACCGTCGACGGCATTACGACGGGAGGATCCCGCAATGACGCCGACAGCCTGCGTGCGGGCGTCACCAAGACCCTCGCAACAGGAGCGACGGTCAATGCCAGCACCTCTCTCGACCGTGGCAAGAGCTCGCAGAGTCAGTTCCTGAATCCCGCCTACAACGGCGATGTCAGTTTCTCCATCACGCAGCCTCTGCTTCGAGGCGGTGGCACGGAGGTGAACCGTGCTGCGATCCGCCGGGCTGAGATCGGCGTCGATCGCTCGAATCTCGATCTGAAGGGGAGCGTTCTCGATCTGGTCCGCGATGTGGAGGAGGCGTACTACAATCTGGTTTATGCCCGCGGAGACCGGGCCGTGCGTGATCTGAGCCTCCAGCTCGCACAGCAGTTGGTGGAGGAAAACGAGATCCGGCGGCAGGTGGGAAGCGCGATTGAACTAGACATCCTGACCGCGCAGGTGGGGGTTGCCAATGCCCGGCGCAATGTGCTGCTGTCCCAGCAGACCGTGAACAACCGGGAGGATGCGCTGCTTCAGCTCATCGGACAATTTGAGTTCAACCAGCACCTGGGAACTGTTGCATTTCCTGTTTACGAGGTGCCTGAACCGAGTTTTGACACCTCCTACAAGCTCGCGCGCGACAACGATCCGTCGCTGGCGTCGCAGCAGGCGTCGGTCCGGCAGCTTGAGATCGACACTGCCGTCGCACGCCGCAACCGCCTGCCCTCGCTCGACCTGGGCGGCGCCGTTGGATTGACGAGTCGGGAGGGAACCTACCAGGACGCCGCCACCCATGTTTGGGACGGTGATGGCTACGACTGGCAGGTGGACCTGACCTTTCGCATGCCGTGGCGTTTCCGCGGGGAGAAGGCCCGGTATCGCATCGCCCAAAGCAGTGCGATCCGGGAGGAGGTTCGCTTCCGGCAGCTCGACCAGGCGCTGATGGGCCAGGTTAGATCGGCCGTGCGCGCCGTGCAGACAAACAAGGAGAGCGTCTCGATTTCCGCGCTGGCCACCTCTCTGAGTGCACGCCAGTATGACCTTGAACGCGAGCGGTTGAAGGCCGGCCTCTCGACGAGTAGACGTGTGCTCGAGGCACAGGATGACCTTGAGTCAGCCCGCGTGAGCGAGCTTCAGTCCAAGGTCGCGCTCAGGATCGCCATGGCTGAATTGCAGCGGCTGGAAGGAACGTCGCTCGCGCGGTTCAAGATAAATGTGAATGAAGTCCGGTGAGCATCCGGATCGCTCCGGAGCCCGGCAGCGGGCGGAGGAGTCCGTTTCATTCACCTGAAAAAAGAGAGTCCAATGTGGCCTCGCCCGTCGCGACCACCCGGTGTTCAGGCAATTGCGTTCGGAACCAGGTGCGCTGCTTCTTGACCAGCTTCCTCGTGTTTGAGGCAATCTCCGATGAGAGCCTCTCGACCGGGAGACTGCCGTCCAGCATGGCCAGGGTTTCGCGGTAACCGATGGCCCGGGAGGCGCTCGGATTTGACTCCAGCCCCCGGCCCCGAAGCGAACGCACTTCCGCGACCAGTCCGCGTTTCAGCATCTGCTCCACGCGTCGGTCGATGCGGGCGGCAAGCGCCTCCGGCGTATCATCGAGCCGGGTGAGCCTCACGGTGCATCCGGCGAACGGACCGGGCTGCCGGGAGAATTCCTCAGCCAGCGAAGCCAGGGTTCGCCCTGAGCTGAGACATCGCTCCAAGGCCGGCAGTACGCGCCTCGGGTTGGAGGTGTCCAGCGTGCCAAGGCCGTCTGGATTCAACTCTTCCAGAGCTCTGACAAGCGCGGGCAATCCTTCACGCTCCAGGCGAGTCCGCAGTGAATTCCGGAGATCGGGGGAGACCTGCACGTGATCACCGACCGGACCAAAAAAGCAGGCGAGATAGAAGCCGCTGCCTCCAGTGACAAGGACCTTGCGGTTCCTCGCCTGGATTTGGGAGACGACAGTCCTGGCGCGTTCGACGTAATCGACGACATTGATCCTCTCATTCACGTCGCAGATGTCGATCAGGTGGTGGCGCACACGTTGCTGCTCCTCGGGGGTTGGCTTGGCGGTGCCGATGTCCATGCCGCGGTAGAAGAGCAGGGAGTCGCAGGAAACAATCTCCGCCCGCCGCGACTCCGCCCACCGCAGGGCCCATTCGGTTTTTCCCACCGCGGTCGGGCCTGTCAGGACAAAGATCGTGCCGGCCACGGAACAAAAAACTGAATCACCGGTTCGATCAGGAGGATTTCCAAACCTTCGCCAGTTCCTCGCGAAGCCGCACGGCGTCGGTCCAGGCGGGGGGAAGACCGGTGATGTTGTAGCCGCCGCCATTGGTCTGGTGGGGCCCCATCTCGGGACACACAAACAAAGTCCGACTGCGGTTGCGCGGCGCCGTTTTCCAGCACTTGAAGAGCGCACGCACGAATTGAAGGTAGCTCTGCACCTCCGGGGTCAGGGAACCGTTGCGGGTGACTGCGACCTGGCAATGGTGCCCGTTGAACGGCCGGCAGTGAGACTGGTCCGAATTCCTGACCAGATCAGGGTGATCAAGCAGGCGCGCCGCGTAGTTGTCCGGGTTCAAGTGCTTGACGACGGCGAAATGCGAGAAGTCGAAGTTTAGCCGGATCAGATTTCCGGTCGCTCTGTGATAGCGCTCGGCGATCTCGTAGGTCTTTTCGGGTGTCTCCGTGCAGGTGTCCCGATGAACTTCCAGCGACGGTATGAGTCCGCCGATTTTCTCAGCGAGTCGTTCAAACTGGATCCAGTGCCGCGCGGCCAGGGCGGGCGGCGTGTCATGGTCGTCGAGCTGGACATTGATGTGTGCGGCGCCTCCCTCCTTCTGCTCCTTCAGCATCCTGGCGAATTCCGCGGGGTTGCTTGTCGAAATGAAGCCGAGCCGGTGTTCGAGCCCGTGTTTGTCCGCGGCGCGGCGGTGCTCGGGAGTGAGTGCCGCGGTCAGGCCGTCAAAGCCCGCCTCCGCGACGGCCCTGATTTTTGCATCGAGCGACCACTGCCTGCGAGGGGAGGGATGGTCGACCAGGGACCAGAGGTTGGCGATGTGCAGGATCTTCGGCATCGAGATGGGCGATTGGGTGCGTTCGGCGAGAGACAATCGCCGTGCCGTGCCGAGGCAAGAGCGCAGGCTATTTTACGACCAGGACGCTCTGCATCATGCGCCAGTGTCCGGGAAAGGTGCAGATTATCGGATAGCGGCCGGGAGTTGTGGGCGCGGTGAAGTTCACGCCGACTGATTCACCCGGATTCACGAGGGGAACCGCGAAAAGCACGTCGGGACTCTCCGGAATGTAGTTGAGGGAGAGGGCCCGGGGATCGGCCAGCATCGTGTCGGCCAATGCACCGACCGCGTCAATGCGACCGGGCTGGATGACGATCGCATTGTGCTGCATGTGGTCGTTGTTCTGCAGCACCAGGCGGCCCTTTTCCCCGGCCTTGATGCTGATCTCCGCCTGGTCGTATTTCATGACATCGGGGATCACCCCCAGTTTCAACACGACCGCGCCGCCAGCCGCGCCGGCATCGTCTCCGTCGATCCGGCTGCCGGTCTGCTGGAGCAGATGGGCCAGGACCGGCATGAGCGGATCCGCAATGGTTTCATCCGAAGGCCCGAGGTCAGCCAGGGTGATGTCGTCGATCCACGACTTTCCCGTGACCAGTCCGCCTCCTCCCATCGTGTACCTGACGGTGATTTCCGAGAGGCCGCCCGTGTCGAACGAAACCCGCATCCTGCTCCACTTGTTGGTCTCCTTCATGGCCTGGCTGACCGCCTCGCGGGGGCCCTGTATTTCTGGTATGGATACAAAAACGCCGAGCGCGCCCGCCTTCGCTACGACGTCGGAGGTTTCGAGGTAGGTCGAGAGATCGTACCGGGTCTCCGGTTTCACCTTGAATTTCCGGCTCACCTGGATCTCAGCCCCCTCGCCGGTCCCCTGGATGAGGAGGCTTCGGCTGCTGGCGCGGCCGTTGTCCGTCACCTGGACGCTGCCCGAGCCCGAGAGGATGGAGACCTTCCAGTCGGAGGGATTTCCGAGCGGTTGATTCTCGAAGGTGTCGAGCGTTGTTGTGGCAAGCCCTGACCTGGCGGTGAATTCCCGCGCGGCTGCAATCTGTTCCGGAGTCGCACTCGCGAGAAACGCCGGACGCTGGGTTGATGCGGCCATCGTCGCTCCATCCACGGTCCACTGGTCGAGTCTGAGGCCGGAGTGATTGAGCATGGCAAAGACGGCCTTGCCTGCGTCGGGGAATGCCGGTCCGGAGGCGAGCGCGAGGAGAGCGGCGAGTCGCACCTGGGCATCCCTGTCGGTGAGGAGACCGGCCTTCAGGACGGCGGCGACGGTTCCCGATGTGTGCGGCAGCACGCTGACTGCGGTGTATCGCACGGCCGCGGACGGGTGGTGGAGCGCCTTCACCACGGCATCCTGGACCTCCGGAAGCGCATCCACTGCACCGAGGCCTTGAAGCGTCCAGAGGGCGTGAATCGCCGCAACATTGAGTCCCAATTCGTCAGTGGAGGGGTTTTCCACGAGCTTGATCAGCTGAGGGGCCACATCCTTGCGACTCCGCTCGACAAGGAGGCGCTGGGCGTGGCGGCGCCAGAAGAGGTTGTCGCTGGCAAGCGTGGCAACGAGCTTTTCGGGCGAGGCATCGGCGAGCGTGAAAGGCGCGGTCGCAGGCTTCGTCGTGTCGCCGCCTTTCCAGACAATCCGGTAGATGCGGCCGTATCGCTTGTCGCGGAGTTCATTTTCGTAGGCATTGCCGGCCCCGACCTTGAAGCCCTTCGGAGTTGGATTGTGTTGAACGATGTAATTGTACCAATCGATGACCCAGACTGCCCCGTCAGGCCCCACCTCAGCCATGATGGGTGCAAACCACTCATCATCGCTCGAGATGAGGTTGTTTGGGTTGTGGGCGTGAAAATTGGCTCCGGAAGGCTCAATGATGAACTGGCCGACCAGGTGTCCGGTGGGCTCTGCGACGAAGGCGATTCGATTCCAGTATTTTTTCGGATAGGCGCGCGCGGTGTAGAAGGCGTGCCCGGCTGCGGCCGTATAGCCCCAGTGAACATCGACCTGCCGTACCCGGCTGGTGACCGCCAGAAATCGCGCCGTGTCGGAGATGCTTCCAAGTGTCTTCAGGCGCATTCCAGCCGTCGCATAATAGCGATTCGGAATGGGCAGATAGACATTGGGATTGTTGTTGGCCGTCGACGCAAAGGGAATGCCAGCCTCGTTGAAACCAAGACCCCAGGTGTTGTTGTTTGTGGTGCGCAGGCACTCAAGGCGATCACCGGTGGGACTGAACCGGTAGAAGGCCTGCGAAAATGAGAGTCCCTCTCCGCCCACACTGCCTGTGAAGCCGGAATAGCCCAGCACGCCCCAGATCCAGTTGTCGAATCCGTAGACGAGATTGCTCGGACCGGCATGGGTATCCTTTCGACCCCAGCCGCTGAATAGAATTTCATTGATGTCAGCTTTCCCGTCACCGTCGGTGTCCTTGAGGAAAAGCGTATTGGGAGACTGCAGGACAATCACTCCGCCACGGGCGAAGGTGAATCCGGTCGGGATATTGAGTCCGTCGGCAAAAACGGTGAACTTGTCCATCCTCCCATCCTGGTCGGTGTCCTCGCAGATCAGAATTCTATCCCGTCCCTTTTCTCCATAGGGAAGCACGCGGTTCGGGTAGTCCAGCGTTTCGGCGATCCACAGACGACCGCGTTCGTCCCAGTTCATGGCGATAGGCTTGCGGATCTGCGGTTCGCTCGCCACGAGCTGGATCTCGAAGCCGGCTGGAACGATCAGGTGCTTCATCGAGTCTTCGGGCGAAAGCGGTTCCTGCATCATCGGCCAGCTCGCATCGCCCAGGGAGCGCTGCCCGGGGGTGTAGTAGGGAATGCCCTTCTGTTCAACCAGCTGCAGCGGAGGCACCGCGGGCCGATGGGCGAGTGCGTCGGGAAGTGTCTGTCCGCTGATGTAGCGCAGGCCGCGCTCGACAAGCTCCTGAAAACCGGGATTCGACCAGGTGCGCTTGTCGTGACCCCAGGCGGTGTAGAAAACCCGGCCCTTGCCCTGCGTGCGAATCCAGGTCCAGGGCTCGTCGTCACGCTTTTCGAGGACGGTGCGGTTCGTTTCATTGTGGCGGATGTGCACGTAGGTCTCGTCCCAGCTTTCGAAGCCCTTGAAACCGCGCATGACCGGGTTGTCGGCCGCCACAATCCGGGTTTTGACGACGCCGGTCCCGTGGCTGTTGAACTGGGCTCCAACGAGGTCAACATAGCGGTCGGAGTTGCGGAAGCAGTAGGAGGCGCAGTGCAGCGCGAACAGGCCTCCGCCGCTTTCGACGTAGCCGATCAGCGCGCGTTCCTGAGCCGGGGCGATCTGATCGATGTTGGCATAGATCAACAGGCCATCGTAGCGCTTGAGCGCGGCGGCGCTGATGTCGTCCATGTCCTCCGTATAGACCAACTGGACACCGCGTTCCATCAACACCGGCGCAAGGGTCCGGAGCAGCAGGGCGGGCTGGTGGTGGCCGCTGTCTCCGAGAAAGAGGATTTTCAGGATCCGCTCGGATTCAGAGCGGAGCGAACCCGCAAGAATCAATGCAAGGCAGAAGATGCGAAGGATGGGAAGGCTGGTCATGAAAGATCAGGGGTGATGCTGGACCATGAACGCAACCTCCTTGGCGCGCCATTGTTGAGCAAAAAATTTTCGTACTGTCCAAATCATGCGGTTCCCGAGGGATCCCCGACTTGGAACGGAAATTAGCCCCCCTCCGGATGCAAAACGAAATCGCCTCTCCGTCAGGAAGCGGCGATCAGGACTCCGCGGAGGTCCGCCGTGATTCCCCGGGCCAAGGTGCCGGGGGGGGAATTGTTCAGGCGATGACGCTTCCCGAGATGTAATTCTTGAGGTGCTCCGCTTCCGCGCGGTGCTGATCCGTCATCCATCGCGTGATGTCCCCGATGGAAATCACCCCAAGCAGGCGGCCCTCGGAAATGACGGGCAGGTGACGGCAACGCTTTTGAGTGAACATTTCCATCGCGTCTTCCATCGTCGTATTCGGGCTGACTGTAAAAACCGAGGAGGTCATGACATCCGAGACGAGTGTCCTGGAGGGATCCAGCCCGGCACCGACGATGCGGCGGAGCACGTCACGCTCAGTGAACATGCCGACCAGGATGCCTCTGTCGACGATGACAATGGCGCCCACCCGGCACTTGTTCATTTCGTCAACCGCGGAGGAAACAGTGACGGATGAGGGAACGGAATAGACGAAGTTGCCCTTTCGCTCCAATAGGGCAGATATTGGCGTATCCATGGGAATGGGGGGTTTTCCCAAAGCATGGGAAAGCAATCGGCGGCTTCAACCCTCAATCGCAGAAATCGGGAAATTTTCCCGGTGTGCATGGGGGCGGATGCCCAGCCTTCGGGGGGGGCCGGCAGCGGATCTCCTTCAACTTTGTATGAGAATGACCGATACACGGCTCACGCTGTCCGCGCGATCCGACGTGCCGCCTGGCACCGAACAGACTGCGAGGCCCTTGGTCGGATCGCCGGACTCCTTCACCGCCGCGGGTGGCCGCGATTGCCGCGCGGCGAAACCCCCGGTGACCCGCGATTGCGGGGCACGGAGCATTTCCGTTCCAAGCGGGCTCGCGTTCCCCCGCGTTTCCGACTCGAATCCGGGTGCGACCGACGCGATGATCCACATTGTTCTCTTTCAACCTGAAATTCCGCAAAACACGGGCAACGTCGGACGCATGTGTGCGCTCACCCGTTCGCGCCTGCATCTCATCCATCCGCTCGGATACGTGATCAACGACCGCAATCTCAGGCGCGCCGGCATGGATTACTGGCGCTCGCTGGATGTGCATGAACACGCGGACTGGCCCGCATTCCGGCGCAGCGACAAGGCTCCCCGCCGCCTCTGGCTTTTCACCACCAAGGCGGCGAAGTCCTTCTGGGACGTGACCTACTCGGATGAGGATGGCCTGGTTTTTGGAAACGAGGGCTCCGGCGCGCCAGACTGGCTTCATGCTGAAATGGGAGAGGAGTCGCGGGTGACCATTCCGCACGCAAATCCGATGCTTCGCTCGCTCAATCTGAGCACTGCCGCTGGTATCGCCTGCTATGAGGCGCTCCGCCAGACGGCGCTGCTGCCCGGTGTGCGGCGTTGACTTCCAATTGATGATGCGAGTTGAACCCTTTGCCTCCTGCGGGAGTTCAGCCCTGCCTCAATGCCTCAATGGCCTGCCCACCCTTCAGGTCGGCAGGAATGAACCGATGGAACATTTTTGGGATGCGGCGACCTAAGAGTCTACCTGAACCCACACCATGCCAACGCCAAGAGTCCGGCCAAGAGGCCATCAACTCCCCGCATTTTTGCGGCGAATCCTGCCGTTGGACATGCGGACCCGATTCACCTGCGTTCTTTTCCTGATCGCCGGTGCCGGCTGCAGGATGATGGATACCTCGGGGGTCACGCTAAATTCCCCCAAGTTCACCCTGGAGCAGACCGAAAGGCTGCAGTTCGTTGATCCGGAGCTGCAGAGTGCCGTGACGAGCACGGGAATCCAGCACTCGACGCTCGCGGACGGCCGACTCCAGATCGTGGTCAACGTTCATAATCGCAGCAAGATGCCAATGACCGTGCAGTTGAGCACGGCGTTCAAGGACTCGACGGGTTTTGCGACCCTCGATGAAACCGCCTGGCAGACCCTGCTCCTGAGGCAGAATTCGACCGAGGCGGTTCGTTTTGTGTCCAGTCAGGCCGGTCTGCGACAGTTCACCGTGCGCGTCCGCCACTCGCCGTAGGCTGCGAACTGACGGCACCCCTCAGCGCATGCGCAGGCTGTGGGACTCGTCGGGGAGAACGGCAAGATCGAGATGCATGGCATCGCGGGGAATCCAGGCGCTGATCCTTTCCGGCCACTCGACCGCCAGGCACCAGGGCGTGGTGAGGAAATCCTCCAGCATCAGGTCGTCGGCCTGGCGGTCATTCTCGAGGCGGTACGCATCAAGGTGGACCAGCGTGCGCGAAGGCCCCTTGTGGAGCGAGAAGAGCGTGAATGTCGGGCTCGTAATGGGATCGTGAATACCGAATCCGCGCGCCAGTCCCTGGACGAACGTGGTTTTTCCGGCACCGAGATCGCCGTGCAACGCAAGGGTGGCTTCGGGTGGAAGGATCCTCGCCAGCGCGGCGGCGTATTCCTGCATCGCGGCGGGATCGCGCGTGACCACTCCGGCCTTGAGTTCGGCGATCAATGGATGGTCAGTCATGGGCGGCTGGCGGTCTTGCGTCCCTCTTGGTCCTGTCCTCCGTCCGGCTCAGGTGTTCATAGCCGCCGAAACACGCCGCATCGATCCATTCCACACGCAGGTCAGCAACCGCGGATGGCCTGAAGAAACGCCCGATGCGGGTCAGCCGCAGACGGGGGAACCTTCGCCTCCAGTCGCGCGCGAATGACTCGAATTCGGTGGTGCCCCGAAGTGCAAACACCAGCTCGTAATCCTCGCCATCCCCGAGGGCGTGCGCCAGAGCGGAGCGACCGCTTGAGCGGGACGCCCTGCGCGCGTCACCGCTGATCGGAATCATGCGGGAATCAAGGCGGGCCATGGCACCGGGCGGTGTGAGCGAAGAGAGGTCCTTGGCCAGCCCGTCGCTGACGTCCATCATTGCGACGACCTCCCTTCGCGAAGCGAGCCATGCGCCCTCGGCGAGCCGGGGGGAGAAATTCCAGTGGTGGGCCTGGCGGCTTCCGCCCAGACTCCCTGTCACGCAGATCCAGTCTCCCGGCCTTGCGCCGGACCGGGTGAGGATGCGCTGGTGCGGCGACCGCGCGCCGCCCAGGAGCGTCAGCGTTGCAACGATGCCGCCGGTGAGCTGGGCGACGTCACCCCCGACGACGGGAACGCCGTGCATTCGGCTGACGCGGGCGATGCCCCTGTAGAATTGCTCCAGCCAGCGGATGCTTACAGCGGGGTCGATTGCGAGGGCAACGACGGCCGCACGCGGGACGCCGCCCATCGCCGCGATGTCGCTGAGGTTCCGCTTGAAAAGTTTTGCTCCCGCAGCCGCAGGCGGCACTTTGTCATCGAAGTGCCGGCCATAGATGACGGGATCGACCGTGATGAGCTGGGGTGCCTTGGACGACGGCACCACGGCACAGTCGTCACCCAGCCCGAAGGGGCTCCTGGGGCTCGCGGTTCCGAGCCAGCGGCGGATCTCGGCTATGACACCGCGTTCGCCCAGGGATCCGATGGACAATGCGGGGTCGCCGGTGAATGGGTTCATGGCTGCGCGATGGATGACGCCTGATCCTTCATGGTCATGAGGAGAATTGCCAGCGTGTGCAGGTTGAAGAACGCATGGGCGAACATGCAGATCGCGAGGCGCCCAGTGCGCTCGTAGACGAAAGCCAGCACGATGCCAAACATCACGAGCGGCACGAAGGCGGCCGCATTGGCGTGAAGGGCGGAAAAGAAGATGCCCGAAATGAGGTAGGCCGAGATGCCGGGAACGCGGGTGCGAAGGTAGCGGAAAACCCCTGCGCGAAACACGAGTTCCTCGATGATCGGCGCGATCACGACCGCGAGAGTGGCCATGGCCGCCACGAGCAGCCGCGAGTCGGAGCGCGTCAGCATGTCGACAAGCTCCTGCTGCTCCGTATTCACACCGACGGCGCGAAGAACTGTGGTCGAGATGAATCCGGAGAGCCCCACCATGGGAAGGGCGGCAAGGAACACCATCAAACCCGCGGCAAGCGCGTTGGCTCGAAACGGTGCGACGGGTGCTGAAGCGAAATCGTCGGGCGGGATGAACGGCTCCTCCAGGGGTGCCTCGCGTCGCATCACCCGGTGATAGGCGTTTCCGAGAAAAATGCCGCCAAGAACGCCGAGCTGAAAGGCGAGATTGTAGAGGACGAGCCAGACATCGGCGTCCATCAGATCCTTGAACTGCCGCTCGATTGTCTGCGTCAGGAACTGCAGCGCAAGGCCGCCCACCACTGCAAAAAGGGCGCGGGTCAGGAAGTCCCCGACGGAGATCGACCAGGGGTGAAGGCGGATCGCCTTGAGTGAGGGCGATCGCGAGCCGAGCAGCCACCGATGGAGAATGATGCAGCCCGCAATCAGGAGGGCGATTTCGATGAGGTTGGCGGCGATGAGCGCAGGCTCGTCGAAGGAAAATTCCATAGGGTGGACGGGAACGACGATGCCAAGCCGTTCGGAAGCGTCACGGAAAATCCCGACGAACGTTCCTCCATGTGCAAACCATCGGATGAATGTTTGAAGCCTGGTCCCGCGAACCAGGACGCGAGAGTGTGCCCGGGCGGCAATTGATGATTTGATTCAATCAAAACTGAAGTCGCTGAGCATTCCTCACTGGAACTCCGGAAGGGATTGCCGAGACCGCGCAGATGGGCTAGGAATTGCCGCGAACTGAAATATTCCAGCCTTCGTTGTGTATCGAAATCTAGACTACCGGGAATTTCTCGAGCGTGGGAGCTGGCCGGTGCACTTCCGATCGCAGCTTCCGCATCCTTGTCCGATCTGCGAATTCACCACCGAGCCCGCAGGTGAGACCGCCGGCCGGCGCACCGGCCGCACCTTTCAGCTCCAGCGATGCATCGTTTGTGGGTTCGTCTTTGTCATCGATCCCTGCACTGATCAGGCCGGCGCCATCGATGCGGTGGGTCTCGGGGGGAAGCGCGCGGATGCCGGAGCTGCTTCTGAATGCGAGCGTGATGACTCGGGCAGGTGCATTCAATTCTATGAATGGCGGGGTGTGGAGCGGGTCGCCCGGCACTTCCTGCCGTCCGGTGGAAAGTGGCTGGACTACAGTTGCGGCGAGGGAGGGATGGTTCGATTCGCCAGGGCAGCCGGGCGCTTTGATGTGAGGGGATTTGAGGCGGGCCCATGCGGGGAGAAGGCGCGGGCGAATGGCCTGCCAATCCTGACCGAGGACGAACTTGAATCGCATCAAGGAACATTTGATTTCGCGACCTCGCTGGACGTCCTAGAGCACCGGGAGGACCCGGTTGCTGAACTGTCGAAAATCCACTCGATGCTGAAGCCCGGGGGAGTGCTCTTTTTCCTCACGTCCAACACCGCTGGTGCTCCTGCATCAATCAGCAAGTGGCCGCGGATCGATCCCGAGATTCATGCCAGTTACTTCAACCACGTTTCCATGAAGGTCGCGCTGGAGCGCGGGAGATTCATGCTGAAGTACATTTCCTGGCTGCCGGGTTTCAGCGATATTGTCCGGTACAAGACCCTCAGGTGCCTGGGGGTCAGGCGAAGGAATATTTTTGAGCAGGCCGTTCCCTGGCGGCTGGTTTCCCGGCTGTTTGCGGCCAGGCAGCACCTTGTCGATTACTCGGTGGGCATTGCGCGCTAGGCAGGCGGTCGCTTTCGAGCGAGCGCCACAGCGCGGCGCGCTGCTGGATCCGTTGCGAGGATTTCATTTATCCAGCGTCGGTGAGGACCCGAAACCGGGATCGCCGGGAGTTCGCCGAGGTCAATCCAAACGAGCTCCGGGTGCGGGGCAATGCGCCTCTTAAGGGAAACGCGGTAAATCAATTCGGTGATCGAATGACGCGTGATGGTTCGCCTCCTCTGCGCGATCAGATCCATGGGTGCCAATGCCCTTTCCTTGAGTCCGACCTGCGCAGCCGTTGGAAGCTCATGGAGTTTCGCGAGTCTTCGCGCGCCGGATGTGGCCCGATGAAGCAGCAGCGCGCCGCGCCTGAGCGTCCATGCGCGGGTGACCGTGCAGTATTCGATCTCCTTCGGAGCCAGCCTGGGATACCGCTCGGGCGAGCCTTCGGCCGCGGCTGCGCACCAGCGGCTGACCGGACAGAGCAGGCAGAGCGGATTCCGCCGATGACAGACCGTGGCTCCAAGTTCCATCATCGCCTGATTGTGGTCCCCCGGTGCTTCAATGCTCAGCAGTTCCCTTGCGACCGGAGTCAGATGTTTGGCCGCCGCCGCCCCGTCCTTGAATCGGGTGGAGTCTCCGGTGAGCCGGGCGATTATGCGCACAACGTTGCCGTCCACGCACGCCTCCGCCGCACCGAAGGCGATGCTGGTGATGGCCGCCGCCGTGTAGGGACCCACACCGGGAAGTTTGCGCCACGCCCGTGCTGCGCTTGGAATTTCAGGCTCGGCGACGAGCGCTTGGGCGAGCCGGTGAAGGTTGCGCGCGCGCGAATAGTACCCGAGCCCCTCCCATTGCCTGAGCACCTCCTCCTCGGACGCCGAAGCGAGCGACGCAAAATCGGGAAATGTCTCGAGCCAGCGCTCGAAATAGGGCAGCACGGTTTTCACCTGTGTTTGCTGGAGCATGAATTCGCTCACCACCGTGCGATAGAGGGAGGGCTTCACTCGCCAGGGAAGCGGGCGCTGGCTCGACCGATACCAGTCGAGCAAGGCGCGTTGGAATTCCGTCTTTTCTGAGGATGACCTGGATACGGCGGATTTGGGCACGGGTGTCGTGAGACAGGCAGGGGTGGGCTGCGGAGTGAACCTCAAACATTCGCGCCCGCGGTCAAACGAGCGGAGCACGCGCCAGTTCGGTTTGAATCGGCGCAAGGAGGCGAGAAGACGCCTTTCCCGCACATCTCATGCAAATTCCGAATTCATTTTTCGTGCCTTTCCCCGCCGGGTCATGGTTTAACCCGTCATGCCAAAGCCACGCTCCGGGGATGCGTTCGCATCGGACGCTCCCACGAAGAAACTCTCCTCCTACACCGTCAAGCTGGACGAAGCGCAGATGGAGGCGCTCAAATCCATTCTGAACGGTCGCGGATGGGAGGCATTCGACGTCGCCTACTCGCGCTACGCGTTTCGCGGCAGGGACTGCAATGTGACGGCCTATGAGAGCGGCAAGGTTGTGATAGCCGGCAAGGGCACGGAGGAGTTTGTGACGATGACCCTTGAACCCGAGGTCACGCGCGCTCCCAAGCTGGGTTATGACGAGGAGCTCAATCCCGAATGGTTTGAGGCCCATGCGGGCCTTGACGAAAGTGGAAAGGGGGATTTTTTCGGCCCGGTCATAGCGGCCACCGTCATCGCGCAGCCGGCCATGATTCGCGCGTGGCGCAAGGCTGGGGTGCAGGATTCCAAGAAGCTGTCGGAGGGGCAGATTCTCAAGATGGATGAGATGATACGCGGCACGCGCGGTGCGGTTGTGAAGACCTGCCATTGCAGCATGCCGAAGTACAATGAGCTCATGGCGCGCCCGAGGGCCAACCTGAATCTGCTGCTGGCCTGGCTGCACGGAACCGCGCTGATGCAAGCGCTGGCGGAGAGTGCGGTGCCCTGGGGTCTTCTCGACCAGTTTTCCAAGCAGCCGCTGGTGCAGCGGGAGCTCGCGCGCAAGGGGCTCAAGGGATTCGAGCTCAGGATGCGCACAAAAGCGGAGGAGGATCCGGTTGTGGCCGCGGCCTCGGTCGTGGCTCGCGCGGTGTACGTGCGCGAGATGCACAAGCTGTCGCAGCGCTTCGGGGAGAAGCTTCAAAAGGGCGCGAGTTCAAAGGTGAACGAGCAGGCTGCGCGCATCATTGAAAGGTTCGGCGTGCGGTCACTGGGAGATTTCGCGAAGCTGCATTTCCGCACCGCCTACGATGTGGTCAGGGCCGCGGGAAAGCTGGATGAACTCCCTTTGCCCGAGCCGAAGGAAAAAATGGATTGGTGAAACCGGCGCCGGTTTGCTGGAGTTGAGTATCCATGGCGAAACGTCGTCAACTGCGGGCATTTGATCTGAAGCAACTCGATGGTGTCGCTGAGCTCATTGGCGTCGATGAGGCGGGCCGCGGCGCGCTCGCCGGTCCTGTTGTGGCGGGAGCGGTTCTCGTGACGCGCGAATTCCTCAACAGCCGCTGGTCCGAGGTCAACGCCCGGCGGATCAATGATTCAAAGCAGGTCAGCGCCGCGGAAAGGGAGTCGCTCTGGATGGAGTTCGAGGGGCTCGTGGCCGAAGGCAGGATTCACGTGAACTTCGGATCGGCGGATGTCGCGGAGATTGACAGACTGAACATTCTGGGCGCGACCAAGCTGGCCATGCGGCGGGCGATTGAAGGCATTTATCCGCCTGACGCTTTCCGGAGAACGACGGAGCCCGACCTCTTCTCCACGCCGGAGGAGGTCGCCGGCTACCAGCCGCAGGTTTCCGCGCGCATCCTGGTCGACGGCCTGCCGCTGCGGCATTTTTCCTACCCTCATTCGGGACTTGTGAACGGGGACGCGCGTTCGCTCTGCATCGCCATGGCGTCGATCGTTGCGAAAGTCGTGCGCGATCGCCTCATGGTTGAGATGGAGTCAGCCCACCCGGGCTATGGTTTCGCCCAGCACAAGGGTTATGGCACGGACGAGCATCGCGACGCAGTGCTCCGTCTCGGACGATGCGTCCAGCACCGGGAGGTGTTCCTTCGGAAGCTTCTGGCGAAACGCACGGATCCGGGGCAGATGGACTTCCTCGACGGTGCGGATCAGGAGTCTGTGAGCGATTGCTGAGGATCCTGGAGCGGGATGCCGGATGGGAGTCGAACGGACGATCCGGGAATGGCGGGACGCGGAAGCGGGCATTCCTTGCGTTTCCAATCGAATTGCCGGGAGAGTAAGGCTTCGTAACATGGCATCGAAACCCGCTTCCTCCATGGCGACCAAACGAAGCACCTCACTCGACCGCGTGCTGGGACGCCTCGACCAGCTCGACACGGTGAACCTGACGAATCTCGTTCAGCGTCTCGCGCGCGAGCGGGGGGTGTTTGAGGATATTTTCAACACGCTGCAGGAGGGGGTCCTGGTCATTGATGCCGAAGGCGTGATCGCCTATGCGAATGCCGCCGCGCATCAATTGATCGGGCTCGGGTCGGGCGACGATCTCGCCGGGAAAACGCTCTGGCGCCTGATTCCCGGACTCCGGCCCTCGCTTGGATCCTCGCTCGATGACGACGCCACGCTGCCGGTCCTGGCGCGCGAATTTGAGCTGACGTATCCCTCGCCGCGGACGGTCCGCCTCTACATGGTGCCATTCAAGTCGGAGGCAAAGGCGGTGGGAAGCGGGCGGCGTTTTGCAGTGATCCTGAGTGATGTGACCCGCGACAAGGTGAGCACCGAGGAGCGCATCGAGAATGAACGCACGTCGTCGATACTGCTGCTGGCCGCCGGCGTGGCGCATGAGCTGGGAAATCCGCTCAATTCGTTGAACATTCACCTGCAGTTGCTGGAGCGGCGCATCCGGAAACTGAAGGGCGCGAAGGAAAAGGAGACTGAGGCACTCGTGGAGTCGGTGGCGGTATGTCGCTCCGAGGTTCAGCGGCTCGATGGCATCATCGCTAACTTTCTCGAGGCGATTCGCCCGCGTGCACCGGACCTTGCCGAGACAAACCTGGGTGAAGTCCTCTCGGAAGTTCTGAGTTTCCAGCACAATGAACTGGCTGACCGCGGCATTCAGGTGGAGGTTGACGCCTCAGAGACGCTGCCTGCGGTGATGGCCGACCGCAATCAGATCAAGCAGGTCTTTTTCAACATCACCAAGAACGCGATGGAGGCCATGGCTCCGGGCGGCTTCCTTCGCATCGCGGTCCGCCCGGATGACGAGTATGTTCATGTCCGGTTTGGTGACACAGGGGTGGGCATCAGACAGGAGGACCTCGTGAAGCTCTTTCAGCCCTACCACACGACGAAGCCCAGCGGGCACGGCCTGGGGCTCATGATCGTGCAGCGCATCCTGCGCGAACACGGCGGACAGGTCGGAATCGAGAGCAAGGAAGGCGTGGGCACCGTCGTGTCACTGCAGTTTCCGCGAAAGGACCGCCGCGTGCGGATGCTGAAATGACCGCGGACTTTCGAGCGCGGGACGGGACTGCGAAGCCATTGAAGCATTCCAACACGCTTGACCGATCCCGCTCCGGCGGGAGACTCCCCCTGAAGCCATGGTGCCCAGTGTCCTGATTGTTGATGACGAGAAGCACACCCGCGAGGGCCTGCAGCAGGCGCTCGAGGAGCACTACGACGTGGCCGTGGCAAGCAATGCCGACGAGGCGTTCAACCTGATGGATGCCCAGGAATTTGACGTGATCCTGACGGACCTGCGCATGCCGGGAAAAAGCGGCATGCGGGTGATCGACAAGGCTCTCGGCGTGGCAAGCAAGCCCGCCGTGATCATGATGACGGCGTATGGAAACATCGACACCGCGGTCGAAGCGATGAAGCGCGGCGCTGTGGACTTTCTGACGAAACCGGTCAACATCGAGCGCCTCGAGATCCTCGTGCAGCGGGCGCTGAAGAACAAGACGCTCGAGGTAGAGGTCAAGCAGCTGCATGAGCGCCTCGACGAGAAATTCAACATCGAGGGCATCGTCGGCAGTTCGCCCGCGCTCGAGGCCGTGATCGGCCGCGTGAGGCTCGTCGCGCCCTCGCGTGCCACGATCCTGATCGAAGGCGAGAGCGGCACCGGCAAGGAGCTGATCGCGCAGGCCATCCATCAGATGAGCCCGCGCGCGCGGGCGCCGTTTGTCGCGGTGCATTGCGCGGCGCTGTCGGAGAGCCTGCTGGAAAGCGAAATCTTCGGACACGAACGCGGTGCCTTCACCGGCGCCACCGAGCGGCGCATCGGACGCTTTGAGGCGGCGGATGGCGGCACGCTCTTTCTCGACGAAATCGGGGAAATCTCCCAGAGCACGCAGGTGAAGCTGCTGCGTTTCCTTGAAACGAAGACCGTGGAGCGGGTGGGGGGGAACAAGCCGCTTGAGCTTGATGTGCGTCTCGTGGCGGCGACCAATCGCTCGCTGGAAGCGATGGTGCGAGAGGGGAAATTCCGTGAGGATCTGTTCTTCCGTCTCAACGTCGTTCGCATCGCGCTGCCGCCGCTGCGCGAGCGCCAGCAGGACATCCCGCTTCTGCTGGCTCATTACCTGAAGCACTACGCGCAGGAGAACGGCTTCGCGCCACTGACGGTCGAGCCGGGGGCCATGCGCCACCTCCAGACCTACTCCTGGCCGGGGAACATCCGCGAATTGAGGAATTTTGCCGAGAACATGGTTGTGCTGCACCATGCGGGCAAGGTGACGGAGTATGACCTCGAGCCCAGGTTTCGCGGGGCGGCACCGGCGACGCTGCAGGCTGCGGACGGACGTGCGGTGTTCCCCGGCAGCGTTTCCCCGGGCGCGGCATCTCAGCCGGCTGCGGTGCCCGGTTATGGATCCGCAACGCCCGGATGGCAGCCGACGCCGGATCGTGCGCTCTCCGTGGAGGAGAATGAAAAGCGGCTGCTGCGCGAGGCGCTCATCAAGGTGCGAGGCAATCGAACCAAGGCGGCCAGGCTGATGGGAGTCAGCCGCCGCACGCTCCATCGCAAACTCGCGCAGTGGCCCGAGTTGGATGTCATTGACAACTGATGATTTGGCAGCCGCCACGGCGAGTTCAAAAAAGCTGTTGACGCTGCTGAAGCCACCGTATCTCTTCGCACCTCTCTCGCGGGCGTAGCTCAGTTGGTAGAGCACCACCTTGCCAAGGTGGACGTCGAGAAGTTCGAGCTCTTCGCCCGCTCCATTTTCAGAAAAGCGCCTCTTAACACCAGAGGCGCTTTTTGCAGGTACATTGCGTTGAGGTTTTGCTTGGGCGAGCGCTTTGGTCGACGACTCTCATGAGCATCCTTTAGTTTGACGGAAGTGTACCTCCGGATAGGATCGACACATGGAGTTGGTCTTTCGCGTCACGCACTGTCCTGACACGGATGGATACGTTGCCCGTTGGGATGATCCTACGGGAGGAGGCATCTGCACGCAGGGAGACACACTTGCCGAGCTTCAGAGCATGGTGACCGATGCGGTTCATGGCTATTTTGAGCCGAAGGCAATGCCCCGACGCCTGCGGCTGCATTTGTCCGGGATCCGGTACTTACCGTAAAGTGAAGGTTCCACGTGATGTGAGTGGCAAAGATGCGGAGAAGGCGCTGAGAAGGCTTGGCTTCGAGGCATAGCGTCAAACGGGATCCCACTTGATCATGCGAAAGAACAATCGAACGGTAGTGGTGCCGCTGCACAAACCGGATCAAGCCGGATACACTGTCCGGTCTGATTGAGCAGGCTGGTGTGAGTGTTGGGAGTTCTGTTCCGAACTATGATGCAAATCGCCTTGTGATGGGGATTTGTGGTGCCTGAAATCCTTCGTCAAAACAGCGCTTGACTCACCCTGCGCGAACCCTACGGTTCGCCCTCTTTTCCCAACCGGGGTGGTAGCTCAGCTGGTTAGAGCGTCTGCCTGTCACGCAGAAGGCCGCGGGTTCGAGTCCCGTCCATCCCGCCATTTTTTATGGCTCCTCACGCCGCCCAGTCGGCGCAGAGCAGGGCGGCTTGGGCCAACACCTCCTGCACGGCGGCTTCCTGCATGTCCGGCGGGTAGCCAAAGCGCTTGAGGATGCGCTTCACCAAGACGCGGATCTTTGCCCGGGCACCTTCACGCAGAGTCCAGTCAACGGTCACGCTCCGCCTGACTTGCGTCACGAGTTCGGTGGCGATCACCCGCAACTTGGCGTCGCCCATGACCTGCACGGCGCTCTCGTTGGCCGCCAAGGCGTCATAAAAGGCGATTTCCTCGTCGCTGAGGCCGAGCGCGACGCCGCGCTGGTCGGCTGCTGTGAGCTGCTTCGCCAGCTTGATGAGCTCCTCGATCACTTCCATCGTGCCAATGGCGCGGTTGTGGTAGGCGTTGAGGGTCTTTTTAAGCTTCTCGCTGAAGAGCTGGCTCTGCACGAGGTTTCGTTTCGCACGCACTTTGAGTTCGTCCCGGAGCAGTTTCTGCAGCAGCTCGGCGGCGACATTCTTGTATTTCAGGCCGCGCACCTCGGCGAGAAAGCTGTCGCTCAGGATGGAAATGTCCGGCTTGGGCAATCCGGCGGCGGTGAAGACATCAATCACCTGACCTTCAGTGGTGATTGCCTTGCTCACAAGCTGGCGGATCGCGGCGTCTATTTGTTCGGGAGTCCTTTGGGTATGGGCGCTCCGTTTGTTGAGGGCGGCTTGTAGGGCCTGAAAGAAGCTCACGTCGTCTCGGATTTCCGTGGCCTCATCGCTGGCAGCGCACAGGGCAAAAGCACGGGAAAGCTCGGTGACGACCTGATTCCAACGCGCCTTACCGTCCTCCTGTTCGAGGATGTGTTCTTGTCCCGCAGGGATGAGTTGCAGGCGTTCCGGCGGAGTGCCTGTCGTCCACTTGACCCAGGAAAAGCCATGCAGCATGGCACCGGCGATGCCGTGCTTTTCCATCATGATGGCGATGGCCTGTTTGGTGTCGTAGGTCGGATCGCCCCTGCCGCCGCTTTCCGCGTAATCGGCGAGCGCGCGTTTGAGTTGGTCGGCCAGCCCGAGATAGTCGACCACCAGCCCGCCCGGCTTGTCGCGGAAGACGCGGTTCACACGGGCGATGGCCTGCATGAGGCCGTGGCCCTGCATCGGCTTGTCGGCATACATCGTGTGCAGGCAGGGCGCGTCGAAGCCGGTCAGCCACATGTCACGCACGATCACGATGCGGAACGGGTCTTTGCTGTCCTTGAAGCGGTTCGCCATCGCGCGGCGCTTCTCCTTGTTGCGGATGTGCGGCTGCCACTCGGGGCCATCATCGGCACTGCCGGTCATGATGACCTTCACCACGCAGGCCTTGCCCTTCTCCGCTTCCACATCGTCGTCCTTCGCGCTGGCCCAGTCCGGCCGCAGCTTGATGAGCGCCACGTAAAGGTCCACGCAGATGCGGCGGCTCATGCAGACCACCATCGCCTTGCCGTCCATGGCTTCCGTGCGCTTCTCAAAATGCGCCACCAGATCGGCGGCAATGAGCGCGAGACGCTTCGGGTCGCCCACCAGAGCCTCCAGCGCGGCCCACTTGGTCTTGAGCTTCTCCTTCTTGGTCAGTTCCTCGCCTTCCGTGATCTCCTCAAACTCCGCGTCGAGCTTCGGCAGCTCGCTGGCGTTCAGGCCCAGCTTGGCAATGCGGCTCTCGTAGTAGATCGGCACCGTGGCCTTGTCGCCGACGGCGCGCTGGATGTCGTAGATGGAAATATAATCGCCAAACACCGCCCGCGTGTTGGCGTCCGTCTTCTCGATGGGCGTGCCGGTGAAGCCGATGAAGCTCGCGTTCGGCAAGGCATCGCGCATGTGCCGGGCGAGACCGTCAATGAGATCGTATTGGGAACGGTGCGCTTCGTCGGCGATCACGATGATGTTCCTGCGCCCGCTCAGGCACGGCATCTTCTCGCCCTTCTCGGGGAGAAACTTCTGGATAGTGGTGAAGACCACGCCGCCGCTCGCCACGGTCAGCAACTCACGCAGCTTGTCACGACTCGCCGCCTGCACCGGGGTTTGCCCGAGAACGTCATGGCAGCGCTGGAACTGGCCGAAAAGCTGGTCGTCGAGGTCGTTGCGGTCGGTCAGCACCACCAGCGTCGGGTTCTGCATCGCGGGCTCGCGGATCACGCGGGCAGCGAAGAAGAGCATGGTGAGGCTCTTGCCGCTGCCCTGCGTATGCCAGACCACGCCCGCGCGACGGTCGCCCGGTTTGCCGCCGTGCATTTTCCCGGCCCAGTGACGGCCCGGCGGTTCCTCGCGCAGCATGCTGCTCTCGCTCATGCCGCTGGCACGCACCGTTTCCTCGATGGCTGCGTTCACCGCGTGGAACTGATGGTAGCCCGCGATGATCTTGTGAATGGCTCCCGTGTCCGGGTTCTCCTCGAAGACGATGAAATGTAGCAGCAGCTTGAGGAAGCGTTCCTTCTCGAAGACGCCGCAGATGAGCGTTTGCAGTTCGAGCGTGGCCTTGCTCCCTCTCGCGCTGGGAGAGGGCTGGGGTGAGGGTGGAGGGAAATCGGCATCGATTTCCCTCCATACCTTGAACCACTCCTGGTTCGCCGTCAGCGATCCCATGCGGGCTTGCAGACCGTCGCTCACCACCAGCGTGGCGTTGTAGGCGAGCAGGCTGGGAATCTCCGCCTTGTAGGTTTGCAGTTGGGCGTAGGCGCTCCAGATCGTCGCGTCCTCATCGGCGGCGTTCTTCAGCTCGATCAAGGCCAGCGGCAGGCCGTTGATGAACACGACGATGTCCGGCCGCCGGTTGTGCCGGCCTTCGATGACCGTGAACTGGTTCACCGCCAGCCAATCGTTCGCCTTCACGTCGGAGAAATCCACCAGCCAGACCTTGTCGTGCTTCGTGCTGCCATCGGGCCGGGCGTATTCGACATCCACCCCGTCGCGCAGCATCCGGTGAAAGGCCCGGTTCGTCCGCACCAGCGACGGCGTTCCCACGCGCAGCACCTTCCGCAGGGCCTCCTCCCGCGTTTCCTCGGGAATGGCGGGATTCAACTGCCGCAACGCCTCACGCAGTCGCCCCACCAGCACCACCTCGCCGTAGGACTCCCTCTCCTCGTGGGAGAGGGTAGGGGTGAGGGCTTCTGCCCCAAGGCAGGAGTAGCCCAGCTCCCCGAACCACGCCAGGGCGGCGTGTTCGACGATGGATTCGGTGAGGCTCATAAAATGGGCTTAAATAAGCAATCCCGTGATTTTACGTGGTTTTCGCCGCCTCGGGGCGAGAAAACAGGTTTGCGATAAAATAGAAAAGCGAAGCAAGAGGCCGGGCCGTCAGAAGCCACGCTTGACCTTCGGCAAGTCATTGCCGATACTTTGCTCAGCTCATCAACCATGTGTTGAAGGAGTAACGAGGCCGTCCCGCAAGGGGCGGCCTCAGCTTTTTTGTGTGGCCCAGTAGACATGGTATTCCTTTCGGTATTTCTCCCGGCGGTGCTCACGGTCCACATGATACTGAGTCCACGGCAGCACGTAGTCGCCACGGTCGGCCACGACCATGAGATAGCTGAAATCAGGCAACGCCAGCAGGTAGCGCCCCTCTCCCCGGCGCTCATTCTTCCACCAGACGATGCGATCTCCTGGCGCCGGGCGACGATCGACGAAAGCCTCCATCGTCGGGCGCGGCCAGCGGATGCGCTCGCAGCGGCGCATGTCCATCAGGCGATCTTCCTCATTTTCGCCCTCGGAGATGAAATGCCAGAACGTCGCGTCCTTGCCCCGGCTCATGGGGTGGCGCTTCAGGCCCACACGCTTCCCCGGCCAGCGCGGCAAGGATTTGAGAAAGTCAGCCGTGAACCAGCCATACAGCACCTCCATGTAGTAGCCCAGTTTGGCAGGCGAAACCTTGGTCCACTTCAACTCGAAGTCCGCAGGCAGACCATGGGCTCGTTTGATTTCCCGCAGCCGCACCGCCGTCTCCCGCGCCTTGTCTTGCAGGCACCACACCGCGCCCAGCACCATCACAGGCAGATGGTCATGCTCCAGATGGCAGCTTTCGTCGCAGTAGAGATTGAAGACTTGGCTCATGGCATGGACTCCGGTTGGAATTCGACTTCCGCCACGCTCAACTCCCCGCTCAGCAGCTTCGGCAGCAGCGTGTCGCGCAGGGTGGCGAGGGTGCGGGATTGGTCGGCGTTAGCTTTGATTTTCGCCATCATCGGTGTGGTGAGTTCGTCGAAACGGTGGGCGATCTTGGGCGGCGGGACTGCCAGCCAGAAGGTGTTGAAGCACTCGGAGGGGACACGCTGGCGTCCGCTGGTACCGGTCATGTTTTGGATGGCGTGGGAGCGCAGCGCATCGGAGCGGGCGAGCAGATAGCCGAACTGCGGGGGCAGTGGCGGCTTGGGCGCGAGGACGATGTATTCGGTGGAGCCCCATCCGACTTCGCCGTCTTTGAGGAAGTCCACGTAGCCGGTTTTCCCGTTCTCAAGGCATGGCGTGATGCGGGCGAGCAGCGTGTCGCCGTTTTGAAACTTGGTGCCGGAGTTGAACTCGCGGTCGATGACTTCCTCGGCGGAATGGCCCTGCGTGGGCAGGTTCTTCATGTCGAGATAAGGTGCGACGGTTCCGGCCTTCAAGGTGCGGCGCGGATTTACTTCGATGGCCTCGGGCAGCCGCTTGGCGCTCCAGCCTTTGGGAATCGGGCCGAGTTCGGAGTCTTGGAAGGAGTCGGGGAAGAGGGGGGCGAAGAGTGAAGAGTGAAAATTGAAATTGGAAAGGTTGGGCGGCGAATCAATTTCACTCTTCACTTTTCCTCTTTCACTCTTTGGCCCGCGCCGATCCAGATTTCGTCTTACGGGGTCGAAGTTCCCAAACCACGACTGAAACAAAGCGCGGGCCATCGCCTCCAGCGTCGCGCCCATCCGCCGGTTCAACTCGATCTTGTCGTCCAGCGCCCCCAGCACCGCCGCGATGGCTTTTTGCTCGGCGAGGGGTGGGAGCGTGATTTTCATCGCCCGTTGGTCGCGAAGGCTGACGTATTCCGCCATGTCAGTCTGACCAGCAACACCCTTGAACTGGAGAAAGAACTCACGCCCATTCATCCAGTAAAAAAGCCAACGGGGATGAATGCGTGAAGCATCACAAGAGCGCCAGTAGCAGAGTTGCGGGGAGTAAACGAACTTGGGCGTTCCTTCGCGGACGAATGCGAAACGACCAACGGTTCCTTTTGACGTGAACACTACGTCACCGGGCAGGCTGCGCTTCAGGCCGACTTTCGCGAGTGTGTGTGCTGGAACGCGGTCGGCGTCTTCAAAGTGAAAGCCGCCATCGATGTTTCCAGCCCGCGCAAACGGAATGCCGGTATCAGAAAGCTCGCTGTTCTTGGCGCGGTAGCCATCATTGATGAGCAACGCGCCTTCGCCGAGCAGCGTCTCGACTTCGTGTTCCTCGTAATCACCCGCCATAACCCAGCCCCCTCAGGTTTGCTTTGATGGCAATGCTGGCTTGGGGCCAGCAACCCTCACCCGGCCTCTCCCAGAGGGAGAAGAGTTTTGCGCTTTGGGTCGGGTGAGCCGTGTTCATTGGAATCCGAGTCCTTTGAGGTTGGCGCGAATCGCAGCCTCCAGTTTCGCGGACTCGGCGAACTGGGCGGGCCGCTTGAGAGAAAAAAGGGACGGCAGGGACGCAAGTGACACAAGGGGTGGGGAGGGAGGGTGGAGCGTGCGGTTTTCTGCTGCTCCACCTTTTGGAGTTTTGCTAGTGGTCATGAGGTCTTTCCCGGTGTAGTTTCGTTCGGGAGGCGAGGCGGGCGCGGGTCATGCGCTCGCGCAGGCCTCCCTCGTTCAGGAAATCCTGTTCGAGCCGCTTGAGCTGCTGGTCGAGCAGGTAGTTGGTGAGTTTGATGAGGCCAATCATGACATTGGCGGCGATGGCCGGGTCGGGGTGTTCGATGCCTTTCTTGAAGGTGTCGTAGCTGGCGTTGGGCTGGCGGTTGAGTTCGCGGAGGCGGCGGGTGTGGGAGTGCTCCCTGGGCCATTCGGCGATGCCGCGCACGCGCAGGAAGTCGCGGTAGTCTTCGAGCAGTTCCTCGAGGCTGGCGCGGGCGACGTTGGTGAGCTTGATTTCGGTTTCCTTTGATGTGCCGCTGGCCTGGCTGCCTTCGAGGATGTTCTGTTTCCCGGAGCGGGCGGCCTGCACCATCTGGTCGTGGGTGCGGGATTTCCGGTCAACGAAGCGGTCGCAGAAGCGCACGGTGCCGTCATAGACGATGCGGGCTTTCTGGAAGGAGTGGAGTTGCTCGTAGCCGCCGTGGGGCGGGATGAAGCTCTCGGTTTCAGAAAGGGACGGAAGGGACGCCGGGGACGGAAGCGGCCTTTCGTCCTTTCGAGTCCTTTTTGTCCCTTTGTGTTCGCCGTCAGACATACCCCAGCCCCCTCAGGTTTGCTTTGATGGCAATGCTGGCTTGGGGCCAGCAACCCTCACCCAGCCTCTCCCAGGGGGAGAGGCGTTTTGCGCTTTGGGTTGGGTGAGCCGTGTTCATTGGAATCCGAGTCCTTTGAGGTTGGCGCGAATCGCAGCCTCCAGTTTCGCGGACATGCAGGCACCCTCACCCGACCTCTCCCAGAGGGAGAGGGGAGAAACGAAAAGGGCGCGCAGTTCGGCGACGAGGGGCGACGAGCAGAAGAGTGAAAAGTGAAATTGGAAGAGTGAAATCATGACGGATAGAAGAGTGAAAAGTGAAATTGGAAGAGTGAAATCATGACTGATTCTCGCGGCTGCGTTTCACAATGGTCGTCAGGATGGCGATCAGCTGATCAGACTCGTCGGTGATATCTCTGAGTTTCTCAGGGGGGACGACGTTCGATGCCGCGAGCAGTCTCAGCCAGTAGTTGGTTTCGCGGGCCTCTTTGTTCGCAATCGACATCTTGGCGATGAAATCTGGTTTGCTGTGGCTGCCGTGAGCCTCCTCGACATTTGCACCAACAGATGTGCCTGAGCGCAAAAGCTGGTTGGCCAGCGTTCGCGAGACGCCAGCGGATTCCTCCAGAGCACGGCAAAGCCTTACCACGCGAGTGGCAAACTCGAACGTGCGCTCTTTGATCTCTCGCTGCTCAGTCATTTCCATTTTCGCTCTTCACTCTTCACTCTTCGAGAAAAGTCCCGCCAGGTTGGCCCGGATCTGTGACTCCAGTTTTGCAGACTCCGCAAACTGCGCCTCCAACTCTGCGATCAGCCGGGGCATTTTCTCGTCAAAGGGTTCGCCGTCGTCCTCGACCTCCTCGGCGCCGACATAGCGGCCGGGTGTGAGCACATGGCCGTGGGCGGCGATTTCGGCCGTGGTGGCGGATTTGCAGAAGCCGGGGATGTCTTTGTATTGCGAGCCGGGCACGGCGGGGAGCGTGCATCCAGCCTTGCCCGCTTCGCCCCGCCATTCCAGGTCGTCGAAGCGCCATTCGTGATAGGTGCTGACGATTTTATCGATGTCTTCCTCCGTCAGTTCACGATGCACGCGGTCAATGAGCGTTCCCATCCTCCGCGCATCAATGAAGAGCGTCTCACCTTTGCGTTCGCGGATGCAGTCGGGCACATTGTCGTTGGCGCGCTTCACTTTGTGAGCGGATTTGCTTTTCGTGAGGAACCACAAACACACCGGAATCTGCGTTGAATAGAACAATTGCCCCGGCAAGGCGACCATGCAGTCCACGAGGTCGGCCTCGACGAGGGCTTTGCGGATTTGACCCTCGCCGGATTGGTTCGATGACATGCTGCCATTGGCGAGGACGAAGCCGGCCATGCCCTGCGGCGCGAGGTGATGGATGAAGTGCTGCACCCAGGCAAAGTTGGCGTTGCCCTTGGGCGGGATACCGAACTGCCAGCGCACGTCGTCGTCCTTGCGGAACCAGTCGGAGTCGTTGAAGGGCGGGTTGGCGAGGACGTAGTCGGCGCGGAGGTCGGGGTGGAGGTCGCGGCGGAAGGTGTCGGCGTGCTCGGGGCCGAAGTCGGCCTCGATGCCGCGGATGGCGAGGTTCATGATGGCCAGCCGCCGCGTGGTGGCGTTGCTCTCCTGGCCGTAGATGGAAATATCACCGAGCTTGCCGCCGTGGTTTTCCACGAACTTTTCCGACTGCACGAACATGCCGCCGGAGCCGCAGGCGGGGTCGTAGATGCGGCCCTTGTAGGGTGCGAGCATCTCGACCAGCAGCCGCACGACGCAGGACGGCGTGTAGAACTGCCCGCCGTTCTTCCCCTCCGCGCTGGCGAACTGTGTGAGGAAGTATTCATAGACGCGGCCGAGGATGTCCTTGCTGCGGTTCTCCTTGTCGCCGAGGCCGATGGTGCCGATGAGGTCAATGAGCTCGCCGAGGCGGTGTTTGTCGAGCGCGGGTCGGGCGTAGTCCTTCGGCAGGACGCCTTTCAGGCGCGGGTTGTCGCGCTCGATGGCAACCATGGCGTCGTCAACGATCTTGCCGATGGTGGGCTGCTTGGCGCTGTTTTGCAGGTAGCTCCAGCGCGCGGCGGGCGGCACCCAGAAGATGTTCTCGGCACGGTATTCGTCGGGGTCTTCGGGGTTGGCCCCGGCGTAGTCGCCTTGTCCGGCGATCAGCTTGGCGCGATGCTCCTCGAAGCTGTCGGATATGTATTTGAGGAAGATGAGGCCGAGGACGACGTGCTTGTATTCCGCCGCGTCCATGTTGTTGCGCAGCTTGTCGGCGGCGAGCCAGAGCGTGGCCTCGAAGCCGAGATGTGCGGTGGTGGATTTGCCAGATTCTCGGGCGGAAGATCGGGAGCGGGCCATAGGGTGCCCGCATGACAGACCGCACCCGGCGGTGCGGCAAGCGCGGATGCCCCGACCGCACCGCGCAAAAGTCCAACCTTGCGCCGCCATCTATCGTGCCATGAGTGCCCGCGCACCACCCGCTGGAAGTCCATTTCACCGTTGCGGCGGACACGTGCGGTCACCTGCTTCTGTTGCTGGGCTTCAACACGGACCTGCGCATCACGGGGTGCCTGCAGGCGCATCGGTGATCGCTACGAAGACCATCGCAGACCGGGAACATGCGGTGGCATCGCCGGCGGTTGCAGCAGAAGCTCCTGTGTCGCCGGATTGAAAGATTATCTGCCTTCGAGCGAAAATGCATTGCCGGCCTTTGGCATTTCAGTTCGGAAATTTGGGTTGCCCGGCAGGTGAACCGATCTAAAACGGATCCTTTTAGCCGGATGCAATCCCACGGTCCCAAACGAATCTACACACCTCGTTCGGTCGAATTTTGGTTTGAAAAGCTGTCGAACGAGTGGGAATCGACGTTTTCGCCCCGCCAGTTGGACGAAGGTGCAAGGATCTATCGACACGGCGAGGTGAGGGAGCTGGAGCTGACCGACACCGATGCCATCGTGCATCGCCGGGTGGAGAAAAAGGATGAATATGCCGTGATCGAGTGGCGGGCGGATGGATTGAATGTCCGCTCCTCGTCGACCGATCTGGATGTGGCCCGAGCCCTCGCTGTCGCGGGCATGCATGAGATCGAGGAACTGGTCGCGGATGAGATCTCGCCGCTTCCGGGAGATCGCGTGGCGACCGAGGGTCTGGCACCGGCGACTGCCGGGGCACCTGCACCATCCAACCCAATTTCCCCGGGGGATTCTGGTCCAATTTCGGAAACTACGGAACGTCACGACAGCAACGGATCGAATGGCCATGCGGGCGCGGGCGCTGTGGCACCGTCGGTCGGGCGAACCTCATCCGCTCCGGCGGCCTCTCGCGGAGGCGAAACCCAGGCTTCGTCCGCCGTTGTCAGTTCGGTGCGTGCGACAGGTGCAGGCGTCCCGCCTGCGCGTGCCACGGGCTCCGTCAATGGCGGGCCGGCACGCCCGCTGATTCTCGTGTTTCGCACGCGGCCGGAGGGTTTGGTTTTCCAGGCGTTCTGGCTCAACCCGGACAAGAGCAGGATCGCTGCGCATGGTTCAGCGACACATGCGAGCGGCGCCGGCTACTTCACCTCCAGCGAGCGCGCGAAGTTGATCGGCCTGGCGGCCTATGCCCGCAAGGCGCACTTTGCCTACAACGCGGCAAGCGGCGAGTACACACTCTCGTCCGTGGTGGAGATTCCGAATTTTCTCAAGGGCACGCTGCCTGCGTGGAAACGTTTGTTCGGCGTCGAATTGGATGATGACTCCTCGCGTCTGCTGCAGGGACCGCTCTCCATCGAGATCGAAGCCGTTGCCGAGCGGCGCGGAAGCAGGGGTTCGGGTGCCGGCAGCCTGGATCTGCGCTGGATATTCCGGGCGGGCGAACGGATGCTGACCGACGAGGAGGTCGCGGCGGTGACCAGGAGTGGCACGAATCCGATGATTCTGCCCAGTCTGGGAATCGTCACGCTGCCGGCCGAAAAACTGGCATCGGTGAATGCCTGGCAGAAAAACGTCGCGGATTTCCAGACCGATGGCGCGATATCGCCCTACCTGATCTTCTCCCTGTTCAACGATTCGAAGGTCAAACTGACAATCTCCCCCGAACTCGAGGCCTGGCGCCAGCAGGTGCTGTCTCCGAGCTCCGAACCGCGGGCGTTGCCTTCCCTGCTGCGACCCTACCAGAAACGAGGTGTAGAATGGCTCTGGCACCTGTGCGAAACGGGATGCCACGGTCTGCTGGCGGATGAAATGGGACTGGGCAAGACGCTGCAGGTCCTGACGCTGCTCAGCGCCCGCGGGATTTCCGACCGCCCGAACCTGATTGTCTGCCCCGCAAGCGTCGTGCCCGTCTGGAGGGAGGAGGCCGCCCGCTTTTTTCCGGCGCTCGAGATCGAGGTCCTGAAGACCAATCACGATTTTTCAACGCACAAGGAACCCGTGCTCTGGCTGGCGAGCTACACGCAGTTGCGCAAGCACCGCGCGCTGCTGGACGCCGTGGATTTCGGTTATGCCGTGCTGGACGAGGGGCAGTTTATCAAGAACCCCGACGCGAAGGTGACGCAGACCTGCTTCGCCATTCGGGCCAGGCATCGCGTTGTCCTGACGGGAACCCCCCTTGAAAACCGGCAGTTGGATCTGTGGAGTATTTTCCGCTTTCTGCTTCCGGGCCTGCTGGGCTCGCGCGCGGGGTTTGAAGCCGCGCTGGGTGCGGACCGCGCCGCCACGCTTGAACGCCTTCGGGCGCAACTGGCGCCTTTCATCCTTCGCCGCACGAAAGACGAGGTGGCCACGGAGCTGCCGCCCAAGGTCGAGGTGGAGCTGATCTGTCCGATGACCGACGTGCAGCGCACGGAATATGCGCGCATCTGCGCGGAGGGGCTTCAGCGCCTGGGCGACGATGTGGGGACGGCGATCCGCGAAAAGAGCTTCGGTTTCCTCGCACTGCTCACGCGTCTTCGCCAGGTCTGCTGCGACCCGAACATGCTGCCCTGGCTGCGGGCGCCGCTTTCGGATTCGGGGAAGATCAACCTGCTGGTCGAAAAACTCGCAGAGGTCGTGAGCAATGGACACAAGGCGGTGATCTTTTCCCAGTTCGTCATGCTGCTCGATCGCGTGAAGCTGGCGCTCGCACAGAGTTTTCCAGATCTTCCCCGCTACGAACTGACCGGCATGACGCTCGATCGCCAGAAGCCCGTGCAGGGCTTCCAGAATGCGCCCGGGGCGGCGGCGATGCTCGTTTCCCTCAAGGCCGCCGGCACCGGAATCACCCTGCATGCCGCGGACTATGTGTTCCTGCTCGACCCCTGGTGGAACCCTGCGGTTGAAGCGCAGGCTGTCGACCGCGTGCACCGCATCGGCCAAAAGAGCACGGTGTTTGTGTATCGCATGGTGACCGGCGGAACGATCGAGGCTCGCATCGAGGCGTTGAAGGCCTCCAAGCGCGATCTTTTCGACAAGCTTGTCGGAGGACTTGGAGGGGATTTCGACCTCAGCCAGCACTTCACATCCCTGCAGGAGCTGACGCAGTTGACCAGCGGGGTGACCGATCCGACGGAAATCTCCTCAATGTAGGCGTCCGCGCAGCCTTCGCTATTGCGGCTTGAGCGCCGGAATTCCGTTTTTCTGAATCCACGCAAGGCCCTCCCGCGCCGCCGCTGTTTCGGCCTTCTTTTTGGATGAGCCGGATCCTCGACCGATTGTCGACTGATTGAGCAGAACAGTGACGTTGTAGGTTCGATTGTGATCCATGCCGTCGATCGCCGCGACATCGTAACGCAGCGCTGAGTTTCCCAATGCAGGCTGGATCAGTTCCTGGAGCCTGCCTTTCGGGTTGTCGCCTGTCTCCCTGGAGTCGATCAATTCGACAATATCGCCCCACCAGGAAAGTATCCGGTCACGCACCGTGGGAAGATCTGAATCCACGTAAACAGCGCCGATCACGGCTTCCCAGGCATCCTCGATGGCGGCGTCGCGGGTTCTCCCGCCGGTAGATTCCTCGCTCGCGCTCAGCCGCAGGTGACGCTCGATCTGGAATCGCCCGGCCATTTCCACAAGGAAGGATCCCTGTGTCAGCAGGGCGCGGCTCTGCGAGAGGCGGCCCTCCCGGTCGTTGGGATAGAGAGAGAACAGCCGCTCTGTCAGGACGAAATGCAGGACGGCATCCCCGAGAAATTCGAGCCGCTGGTTGTTGGGTCCCGCGTCGGGATGATCCGCCAGGAAGGATGCGTGGGTCAATGCCTCCAGGAGAAGTGCGGGTGTGCGGAAGGCGTACCCAAGGCTGCGCTGCAGCTCGGCGAGATCTGGGGTCATGAGCTTGCGCTGGTGTAACGGCGGACGCCGCATTGGAAAACCGTGATGCCCACGGCAAGCCAGAGCACGGTGACGCCAAGCAGCCATGCCGACTGTCCGGCATCCGGCCCGTAAAGCAGGGTCTGGGAGGGGACATTCGTGACGACGGCGACCGGAAGCGTGTACACGAAGACGATTGACGCGACACCGCGCAGCGCGCTGCGGGGGAGGCGGGAAAATTCGTTGAGCATGAAATAGCCGCCCTCAACCCCCTTTGCGCTCTGAAGCCAGAAGACCAGAGAGATGAAGATCAGCAGAGTAGAGTAGTGGATGACAAGACCGCACAGGATGAAGCATGCGTAGAGCAGGATCTGGGTCGTCGATGGCGTGAGACCGAGCTGGTGCGCGGAGTACGCGACAACGCCGATCGCAACGGGTGCATTGAGAAATCCGTCCAGATCGACCTTCCGGGTTGAAACCATGAACAGCAGGCGGCCGGGCTGGGCGATGAAGAAATCGAAGGCGCCGGAGCGGACGTTCCGACCCATTTCGAAGAGATTGCTCCAGAAGAAACCCATGAGCAGCCGCTGGATCAGCAGCGATGTGCCGACGAGGAGGGTCATTTCCCACTGGTTCCATCCCGCTATGCTGTCCGTGTGGCGGTAGATCACGCCGATGAGCAGCAGGTTGACGCTCATCCAGAACAGCTCGACCAGCGACCACATCAGGAAGTCGCCCCGGAACATCATGGTGCGCACGACGGAGTAGCGCGCACAGGCCAGCCACAATCTCGCGTAGTGGAGCAATGAGCGCATGCGTCAGCCTCCGACGGCGGTGTGCCGCCGCAATCCTCGGGTCCACAGCAGGTGGGCGATGCCGTAGAGTGCAATCATCCAGAATGTCTGAATGCCCAGTCCCCGGACAATAAGGGCGGGATCCTCGATCCGCCCGGTGATGATCGCCGCTGGGAAGTACATTTGATAGTAGTACGGCAGGTAGGTGGAGATCTCGTAAAGCCAGCGCGGGAAGAGATCCAGCGGGAATATCTGGCCGCCGAGGACGGACTCAACGGCCAGGGAAAGAATGACGAATGACTGGATCTCGAGGAACCAGAAGGTCAGCAGGCCGAAGCAGTAGGCGAGGGTGAACTGGATCAGCGCGGAAAGGACGAGGGCGGGCAGGGCGAGGACGTAGGTCACTCCCCATGCGGGCAGAGAAAGGTGGTCCTTCAGGAGCGGGAGAGCGATCACGAGCGGGATGAGTGAAAGCCCGCCGGAAATCAGTCGCGCAGCGGAAAAAATGCTGAAGCGGTAGACAAAATAATTGATCGGCTTCAGGAGGAACTGATTGATGAGGCCGTTGCGGATCTCCTCCGAGATTTCGTAGTCCTCATTCATCGCGCTGATGAAGAACTGCAGCACGAGGACAACGATGAAGTAGGTCAGCGTCTGGCCAAGGTCGAAGCCGCCCACCTGGGTCCTCCCCTGGAAGGCCGCCCCCCAGAGGATGAAGACATACGCGAGGTGGATGAAGGAGAAGCTGGCGCGCACCGCGAAATTCCAGCGGTACACCAGATTGCTCTGGAGCCCGATCAGGAACGCGTGGCGATACTTGGCGAGGGACATGCTGGCCTAGGACGTCTCCTTCAGCTTGAAACGGGAGATGACTTCCTTCGCGAGATTCCTGTAGGCGGTCGCTCCGGGTGAAACCGGATCGTAGGCGAAGATGGTTTTTCCGAAGCTGGGGGCCTCGCTCAGGCGCACGGTTCTTGGAATGACGGTGTCGAAGGGCTTTTCAGGCAGGTGTTTTCTCACCTCCTCCACAACCTGTCGGGCGAGGTTGGTGCGGATGTCGAACATCGTCATGACCACGCCGCCGAGCTCGAGCCCGCTGTTGACCCCCGCCTCCCGGATCCGGTCGACGTTGCGCATGATCTGCCCGAGGCCCTCGAGCGCCAGATACTCGCATTGGAGCGCGATCAGCAGAAAGTCGGCGGCGGCGAGGCTGTTCATCGAAAGCATTCCCATCGACGGCGGGCAGTCGATGATGATGACGCGGTAGGTGGCGGCCTCCTTGAGGGGCTGGAGCACGGATCGGAGCTTGCTGAGATAATTCTCGGACTGGGCGATTTCGATTTCCGCGGCGGCGAGGTCCTCCTCGCTTGGGATCAGCCAGAGATTCTCGCAGGACGTCTTCACCACCATGTCCGCCGCGTCGCCTTCGCCACGGAGCGGTCCGTAGAGGCTCCGGCCTTCCGTCTTTTCGATGCCCAAGGCGCTTGTGGCGTTTGCCTGGGGATCGAGATCGACCAGCAGGGTGTGGATTTTCCTGTCTGCCAGAGCCGCGGCGAGGTTGACGGCGGTGGTGGTTTTGCCGACCCCTCCCTTTTGGTTGGCGATCGTGAATATGGTGGAGCGCATGTGGAGCGTGGAAACAGTTGCTTCCCAGCCTCGGAAACCTCCCCGCGCTTGTCGACACCGGTCAGCGACAAAAATTTTGTTGAGATTTTACGGCTTGGCGCAGGGCGATGGGTCGAGCCATCCTTCCCACAACGGCGAGTCAATATTCAAGAAACATCCGATGAAGATCGTCCATGCTGCCAGCGAGCTGTTTCCGTACGTCAAGACCGGCGGCCTGGCGGACGCGGTGGGTGCGCTGGCGACCACCTTTGCGGCGCGCGGGCATGAGGTGATCGTTTTTCTTCCCGGGTATCGCGCCGCCCTCGGGCACTCCGATGCGGCGAAGGCGAGGCGCCGGCTGCGCTTGAAGATCGAGATGGGGGATCGTTTCGCGTCCTGCGACATCCTGGAATTCTCCCCGCGGGAGAATCTCTCGGTGTTTCTCGTCGCCCGGGAGGAGTTTTTCGATCGCGGCGGGATCTATGGAAACGGGGAGCGCGACTATGAGGACAACGACAACCGCTTCATATTCTTCGCCAAGGCCGTGGTCGAAACGCTGCGCGTGCTGGAACTTCGCGCGGACATCATTCACGCGCACGACTGGCCGACGGCCCTGCTGCCGATTTTTCTCCGTTATGCGGAAAGACGGCATGGAGTGACCCTCGGGCTGAAGACGGTCTTCACGATACACAACCTCGCGTTTCAAGGCGTTTACCCGCGGACCTCATTTGCCCGGATGAATCTTCCCGATGAGCTGATGAGCATTGATGGCCTGGAGTTCTACGGCCAGGTGAGTTTCATGAAGGCGGGGATTCTGTTTGCCGATCAGGTCACGACGGTGAGCCCGCAATACGCGCGGGAAATCCAGACATCGGAGTTCGGCTGCGGCCTCGAGGGTGTCATTCAAACGCGCGCTGACGATCTTGTCGGTCTGCTGAACGGGATCGACACGGCGATTTGGAATCCGGCTACGGACGCGCTTCTGCCCGCCCGGTATTCCGCCCGGGACCTTGCGGGGAAGACCTCCTGTCGCACCGAGCTGCTCAAGCGCATGAACTGGCCTGCGACTTTTGCCGGACCGATCTTTGGAGTGGTGGCGCGCCTGACAGAGCAGAAGGGCATTTCGCTGATTCTTGCCAATCGCGATTTCTTCCTGACTCAGGATGCGAAACTCGTGGTGCTTGGAACCGGTGAGGCTGCGCTGGAAAAGGTCCTTGCGGACCTCGCGGAAGGCGCGCCGGAGAAGGTCAAGCTCCTGCTCCAACTCGACGAGTCGATGAGCCACCTGGTCGAGGCGGGCTGTGATTTCTTCCTGATGCCGTCCCTGTTTGAACCCTGCGGACTCAACCAGATGTATTCCCAGGCCTACGGCACGGTGCCCGTTGTCTCCCGCGTGGGCGGATTGGTCGACACTGTGACGGACATTGAAGAGAGCCCGGCGGAAGGCACGGGCATCATGTTCCCGCCGACGGCGCGGGGTCTGGGGCTCGGGCTGCAGCGAGCACTTGAGCTCTTCGGAAACCAGGCGGCCTATCGGGCGGTTCAGCAGCGCGGAATGCGGCGTGATTTCGGCTGGTCCCGTGCGGCTGAACTCTACGAAAAGCTCTACGCGGATGTCATTTGAACGTGCGCGTGGGGCGCGCCGCCGGGATGTGAGGCTGCATCCCTGAATCCTGGGGCCGCGAGGCCGTCCGGACAGGCGTTGCACGGGCGGTTGATTCCCTGCCCACACCCAACATTTCCCAAATTCTTCATGTGCGGTTACTCGGCGGGGCGCCCCGGCCGTGATGAGATGAATTCCAAAACGCCTTCATTTCATGATTCAGGATTTGCTGACACTGGTGGATTACGAGCCCCCGATGGGCGACCTGTTTACCAACTCGCGGTTGGACGCGGGCCGCGCGGTCTGGACAGCGCCGCTTTCCGGCGAGCGTGACGTGCCCGAAAGGCGGCTGATTCATCAACGTGTGGTCCGGCTGCATGGACGCGCGCGGCTTCACCGCCTGGGAATCAGACGCGGACAGGGCTACCACAAATGCGGCAGCCGCCAGGATCTCGATTGGGTGACCGGGGTGCGCCTGCTTGGATGGAAGGAAGGGAAGTGGCAGGTAGTCTGGCAGAAGGAGAGTCTGCCGCAGGAGATTCCGGCGCTGGTGCGCTGGTTCCGGCTCCCGCGCGTGGTGGTGTCGGGCGTGATCCTTGAGCTGAGGAAGTCCGGCATCGACGGTGGATGGACGCCGTGGAATCTCGCGTTGTCGGCATTTGTGCTGGAGGGGGAGCTGATCGACCCCATCGCGCCCCGCAATGAGAAGCTGCTCCGCATCTCCACTGTCGATCTTCACGGACAACCAGCCGGTGTGAGCGCCCGGCTGTGCGATGGAGCCGTGCGCTATCGCACGAGGGACTTTGAAGTTGGCTTCACACTCGGGCGGCCGGGCTTCTCGTTTCTTGGGCTGCACATCGAGGATCGTGCAAACGCCGGGAAGAATCTTCTTTCAACACGACCGCCCGTTTTCTCCCAGGGCCCCCAGCTCCATCCCGTTGGCAGCGCACCGGTGGCGGCACCTTCGGTTCGCTGCAACATCGAGGGCGCGACGCAGGTGAGGGGGAATGCCGTGACGTACAAGTTCAGTGCGGGCGGCCAGCGCTACCGGCTTAAATGGGTGGTGACTCCGGAGAAGATCACGCTGCAGGCCGAACGCTCGGCGAAGCACAGCGAGGTGGCGTGGCACAGTGCGGCATGGATGATCGGACTGCGAAACAGCGTTTCACCGTCGCAGGTCCTCGGCCGCCTTTCCGAAACGGGCGAGGCCGGCGGGGTCATCCTGCCCGCGCTTCTGACGCTGCCGGCCTTTGGAAGCTGGGAGGTGGCGAGTTCGTCGGCCGTTGGATGGGCGAGAAGCGATTGCCGCCGGTCACAGGACATCAACGTGCTCGAACTGAAGGTGGGCGAGGAGCCCACAGCCGAAGGATTGTATCGCCTGGGAGCCGGCACGCATCGGGCGACATTCACGCTGACGCCCAGGACCCCCCGGCCGCTGCTGCGTGCGGACGCGCCGGCGGTCGCCAGGCGCGCGCTTGCACGCACGCAGTGGACGGCACTGACATTCCGGGCGGACACCGGTACGCTCAGCAACAACGGGGCATCGATGCATTGTCCCGTCTGCATGGATACGTGGGCGGCGGTGACCCGTCCCCAGGGAGAGGTGCTTCCCGGGCTGCCTGCGGTCGAGTTTCTCCGCTACTCCCTGGAGCGGTGGCTGACGGGGGGGCCCGGTTACGCGGCCGGGCGTCTGCTTCAGGACGGGACCTCGCACGATGCGGACGACGAATACCTTCAGACCGGGGCATCAGCCCTGCGGGGAGTGGGCGAATACCTGCGCCACAGTGCGACGACGGACTGGTACCGCAGATTCAAGCCCTTCATCGCGGCAAAGGTTGATGCGGCGTACGGGCGCGATCTCGATGACGACGGTCTCATTGAAAGTCCGCATCGGACAGGCGAGAGTGGAACGGGGCAGTGGAGCACCTGCTGGTTTGATGTCATCTCGTTTGGCTGGAAGGACGCCTTTTCCAATGCGATCCTTTACGGCGCGCTGCGCGCCCTTGAAGTGGGGCTGGCGCGCTTTGGAGAAAGGCGTGAGGCCGAGCGCCTCTCGTTTTGGGCTGACCGACTGCGTGCCAGCTACCGGAAAGCTTTTTGGAACAAGGACACCGGCTGGCTTGCGGGCTGGCGGTGCCGGGATGACAGGCTGCATGACTACGCCTTTCTTCCTGTCAATGGAGCGGCCATTGCCGAGGGGCTGATCGACAATCCCGAGGCGCGCGCGATCATGGAAAGGCTGCTCGCCGAGGCGCACACGGTCGGCATGCCTGATCCCTCGCTGGGGCTTCCCGGCAACCTGTGGCACATTCCCGACCATGATTTGTCGGACATCATTCCCGGGTATCCCCTGGGTTATTATCAGAACGGCGGCCGCACGCATTCGCAGACCCGGCATTTCGTGATGGCGCTTTATCACTGCGGTCTGAAGCGTGAAGCCGACAGGATGCTCACCCGACTCTGTCATGGGCTGGCCGAAGCGCGCGTTTTCGGGGGGAACCAGAGTGGCGTTGACTGGCGCTACTGGGATGACCGTCCGTGCGGTTACGAGGGATTGCTGACCGATCAATTCGGAGTGCTTGAGCCGATTTTTTATCGCTGGGGCAAATGAAGCGGAACCGGCGATGCGTGCGAAGGGATGGCTTGCCGCTCCATCCACATGAAATCATTTGGAGGGCCACGCTCCGTCGTGACTGGCTTGGGGTCCCAAATCACCTGGATGGGCACGCTTCGCCGTGACCGGGGGGCGCGCGCCGCAATACGGTGCCGGAGATATTCACGCGACGCAGCGCGAGGATGCGAAGGAGCGGGATGCGGTGGTTTGGGAGTGGAGGAATGTGCGCTGAAGGCGCAACATACGTCAGCCCATGGCAACGCCATGGGTTTCTGTTGTGATTGAGAAGTTCAGCCCTGAAGGGGCGGCCCAATGGGTGTTGCCGCGGCGAGGGTTGGGTCGCCCCCACAGGGCTCGAATCTTGCTGGTGGGGTTTTCCTTGGGCGTTGCCCAAGGCTGGCATAGGGTACCCCGTTGGGGCCACGGAGCGTGCCCCTTCGCATGTCGGCAGTGCAGGATTTCGCTTGGACCTGAATGAAGGGACTGCATGGGAACCCCATGGGGAGTCGCGTTAGCGACCGCAGTTTATCTGGATCGCGGTGGATAGCGATCGAATGACCTCGGAGTAAATCGAATCTTTGGTGCGGAATTGAACACCAGCGCCTGTGCGCTGCGGCAATGCCTGTCCCCAATTCCAACTCCTCTGAAAGTTTTTTTCTCACGTGCGCCAACTGCGGAACTCGGGCAAACTCTCGGGTAACAGCCTGTCCATCATCGTCGCATGGATGAAAACCACATTCTCTGTGGCGTTTCTGTCACCATTTTCCGCAATGTACGCGCGCTGCTGGTTTCGGCCTGCGTGAAAATTTCTATTTACTCTCGCCGCCCAGTTGCCCAAAACGTCCCTTCCCATCGGGGCAGTAGCTCAGTTGATAGAGCGCTTCGTTCGCAATGAAGAGGTCGTGGGTTTGATTCCCATCTGCTCCACCAAACACTCGGGACAATCCTGTCCCTCCAAGTTCATCCTCCCGTCGTTGCCTATCTTCGCCGAGACTGGAGGCACCTCCGAATTGCGCTCTTCACCTGTGACTTGGGGCGCGCACAAATCAGTCGCCTGCATTCCGAAGCAAGAGTGCTTGAATGAACCCTCCCACAAACAATCAAGATCAGCGATCCAAACTATCGCGTGCCCGTGGCTGCCTCGTTGGCCAGATAGCCGGAGACGCTCTCGGCAGCCTGGTGGAGTTTCTGTCACCACTGCAGATTGGCCGGCGCTATCGGCAGGGGTGCGAGAGCTGGCTGATGGAGGTACCAACGCCGCCATCTGCGGGGCGCTCCTGGGCGCCGTGTACGGAGTGGAGGCCATACCCAGCCAATGGATCGACCGCGTGCTGAATTGCCGTCCCAAGGCAGGACGTCCCGGCGTCCATCAGCCTCGGCCCGCGTGCTTCTGGCCAGTGGATGTGCTGGACCTGGCTGAACGGCTCCTCCGGAGCAACGAATGAAGGCTGGGATTGTCTGCCAGAGGAAATCCACATTCAGCCGCCCAAGGTCGACCGCTTCAGCTTTTGCCCGCGCCATTGGCGGAGGTCAGAATCAAGCGTGCGCCTGATGACTCCATGGCCCGCGTCATCACTCCGCTGGGTTGCGCATCCGTCACTATGCTGAAACGCCTGTCGAATCCCGCGGTCAGCGCGAGGGCCTTGCGTCCAAACTTTGAGTGATCCAGCGCAAAGATGCTGTGTTCGGACGCCGCAATCATCCGCCGTTGAGCGGCGACAATGTGGGCGTTGTGATTCCAGACACCCGCTTCTGTGATGCCGGCGCCCCCGAGGATCGCGAGGTCCGCGTGGATCTGTTCGAGCGACTGCTCGCAGAGCGGTCCCACCAGCACGCCGAGGCGGCTGTAGACGATACCTCCGGTGACGATGGTTTCAACAGTCCCGACATCGCCAAAAAGTCCCGCAATCGGGAGTGAATTGGTGATGACCTGCAGGCGCTTGGCGGTGAGCAGACGAGCCACGGCATAGGTGGACGTGCCGCCGTCAAGAATGACCGTCATGCCTGGCTGCACGCGCTCGGCGATCGTCGAGGCGATCGCAAATTTTTCCGCGGCCATGCGTTCGTCACGCGCGATGAAATCGTATTCGCGCGCGATTTCGTCGGTTTCCACGAGCGACGCACCGCCATGATGCCGCCGCAGCAGGCCCTTCTCTTCCAGTTCATCCAAGGCACGGCGCACGGTTGACAGGGAAATGGAGAAACGACGCGCCAGCGTGTGCAGATCCGCATACCGATGCTCGCGGATATGCTTTTCGATCAGATCGAGGCGCTGCTTGTTCGTCATGGGGAAGGTGTCTGGCAAAGCCGGTTGAACAATTCCAGACAGGCCACCGTCTGCAGCTCTGGCGAGAAATGCTTTCGCGCAAAGTCGCGCACGCGCGCACCCTCAGCGGCAAGCGCGGACTTGTCGCTCATCAAGCATGTGAGCGCGGTCAGGAATGCATTGCGGTCCCCGCGGGGCACGATGATACCCCCGCATTCGCGCGCGCCTGTGACGTCGTATGCGACCGACGGCAGGCCGTGTGCGTGGGATTCAATCAGAAAATTGGAGAGCGATTCACGCGTCGAGGTCAGTACCGCAATGTCGGCCGCGCGATAGAGCTCGGTCGGATTCTCCTGAAATCCGAAAAACTTCACTTGATCGGAAAGACCCTTCTGATTCACCAGGGCGATACATTCATCACGAGTGACTCCGTCCCCTGCGAACCAGAGCTGCCATGAAGTTTCGCGCGGAAGGCGGGCAACAATTTCGATCAACTCCCGCTGGTTCTTTTCCGGACGGAACATGGCAGTGCAGAGCATCACCAGGCAGTTGGATCCGGCAGCCTCCCGCTTCCGACGCCGGGTCCTGCCGGCACTGGCGGTTGCTCCATCGATTGCGTCTGGAGAAAAAACAAGCGCGTTGCGGATCACACTTGCCCGCTCCGGAGGCACGCGATGCTGCGACAAGAGAGTCGCGTGTGATTCCGCGCTGTTCGCCACAACATGCGCCACGCGCGCGAGCGAGCGCCGAAACAACCAGGGCAGGGGCTTTCCCGTTCGCAGGGTGCAGACAACGCGTGCCGACGGAAGTGCTGCGGCGAGCCCCCCCCCGCGGCAGTTGGCCATGCGTCCCATGCAAAGGACTATGTCGGGTGCCCACTCCCGAGTCTTTCGGATCAGCATCGGCGCGAACCAATCGCAGCCGGTGTCGAGCGATTGCAGCACCAGGCGTTCCACCCGCGGGGATGGCATTGCGTCCAGCGCGCCGCCAGGACGAAAAGTCATCAGCGCGACCGTGTGACCGGCGCAGGAAAAAGCATTGGCCAGCAGGCAGGACTGGCGCTCGGTGCCGCCATTGCGGAGAAAGTCCTGGACGATCAGGATTTTCAATCGACGCCCCGGCTTCCGAGAAGCATTGTCACCGACTGAAGATGTATCCGTTGCTGTCACTGCTGTTTCGCTATGCGGTCCTGGCTTTGGGAGTCGTGCTGGCCGCGCAAATTGTTCCGGGCATCGACTATGACTCCAATCGCACGCTCGTTGTGGTCGTGCTGGTGATGAGTCTGCTCAATACGGTGATCAAGCCGCTGCTTGTCCTGTTTACACTGCCTTTCATTCTGATAACGATGGGCCTTGGGGTGATATTGATCAACGCGTTGTTGTTCCTCTTTGTGGGACATATCATCAACGGTTTTCATGTGGCCGGATTCTGGTCGGCCCTGGGTGGAGCGCTGATCGTCAGCCTGACTCATGTGATTGTGGGACTTACCTCCCGGGGCAGGGGACCTCGTCCGCCGCGCGGTCCGGGTGCGGGCGGCAGGCCGGGGCGGTCCGATCCGGACATCATAGACGTCTAACCAGTTTCACCTTGCGGGGTTTTCGGCTCCGGGAGAAAGTGCAAGCATGGCTGAAACTACGGAATACGACCTTATTGTGATCGGTGGCGGACCTGCGGGCTATGCGGGTGCTATTCGCGCCGGCCAGCTTGGAAAGAAAGTCGCCTGCATTGAAATGGAACGCGCTGGAGGCACCTGCCTCAACTGGGGTTGCATTCCCACAAAGGCCCTTCTGAAGAGCGCCGAATTGTATCAGAAGATGAAGAAACCGGAGGTCTACGGGCTGAGCGCAAAGGACGTTGCCTTCGATTTTTCCAAGGTCATGGATCGCTCCCGCAATGTCTCGGCGCAGATGGCCAAGGGTGTGGAATTCCTTTTTCGCAAGAACAAGGTCGACTACATTGTCGGCAAGGCACAGGTCAGCGCCCCCGGCATGGTGTCCATCACCGAGGGCGAACAGAAGGGGAAGTTTTTCAAGACAAAGAACATTCTCATCGCCACGGGCTGCCGCATGCGCCGGATCCCCGGCATCGACTACAACGCGCGCAATGTGCTGACATCCCGCGAAGCGCTCGCCTCGACGACCCTTCCCAAATCGGTCATCATCGTCGGCGCCGGCGCGATCGGCATTGAATTCGCCTATTTCTACAATGCGTTCGGTTCCGCGGTGACCGTCGTCGAAATGCTTCCGCAGGTGCTTCCGGTCGAGGACGAGGAAGTGTCCAAGGCGCTGCAGCGCTCGCTGGAAAAGCAGGGCATCACCTTTCGACTCGGCGCCACGAGCGACAACTACCGGATTTCTGACAACTCAGTGAAGGTGACGGTCAAGCAGGGCGACAAGTCGGAGGAGCTCGAGGCGAGCGCGCTCCTGTCCGCCATTGGTGTGACGCCGAATCTCGACGGCGTGCTCGCTGCGAATGTGAAACTCGATCTTGAGCGGAACTACCTGAAGGTTGGCGACGACTACCAGACCAGTGTGAAGGGTGTTTATGCGGCCGGTGACATCATCGGTCCGCCCTGGCTGGCGCATGTGGCGACATTCGAGGCGGTCAACGCGGTCAATGGCATGTTCGGGCACGCCAAACCGAAACGCGTGAAGAATTTTCCCGGCTGCACCTACTGCCAGCCTCAGGTGGCCAGCACCGGCCTCACCGAAAAGGCGGCAAAGGAAAAGAAGCTCGACTACAGGATCGGCAAATTTCCCTTCACGGCATCAGGCAAGGCTGTCGCATCCGCGGAGAGCGAGGGCTTTGTCAAGGTGATCAGCGATGCGAAAACGGGCGAGATCTATGGCGCGCACATCCTGGGCAGCGAGGCCACGGAGCTCATCGCCGAGTATGGGCTCGCGATGGACCTTGAGGCGACGGTTGAGGACATTCATCACACGATTCACGCGCATCCGACATTGAGTGAGGCAATCATGGAAGCTGCTGCGGCCACGACGGGCGAGGCGATCCACATTTGAGTCGCTGAGGTCGCAGCGGTTTGACGGGTTGCGGTGAACGACATCGCAACCTGTGTGCGCAGTCTGCTCTGCGGCGGAGAAATGGCGCTCGCTAGGCGGAACAATTCGCTCAATCGTACAGAGATGAATTGCGTATTCTGGCGATCCCACCGTTCCGGTTTCCCCCACCGAATCCCTTCCGTCGTTCTTCTGTTCGCCGCGATTGCCGCGACAGCCGCGGCCGCGATCGCCTCTCCGGCGCCGAACGTGCTGTTCATCGTCGTCGACGACCTCAACACCGCGCTGGGCTGCTATGGCGATCCGCTCGCGAAGACACCCAACGTCGACCGGCTCGCCGCCCGCGGCGTTCGCTTCGACCAGGCTTCCTGCCAGTATCCGCTGTGCAATCCCAGCCGCGTTTCCTTTCTGAGCGGCCGGCGCCCGGAATCGACCGGCGTCTATGTGCTGAGCACCACCGCCCGCGCCGCCTTGCCTGACGCGGTACTGCTGCCGCAGTTTTTCAAGCAGCACGGCTATTTCACCGTCGGTCACGGAAAAATTTTTCACAATGCCCATGGCAGCGACCCCGCATGCTGGGACCGCTATACGGACAACGATGGCAATGACCCGGGGGAAAAGCAGGCGATCAAGGACCGCTATGGCCTCGGAGACGGACGTCCGGCGTGGACGATGCTCGACAGCGACGGCACTCAGACGCGGGACGGCCTCACGGCCTCGGCGATCGCAGGATTGCTTGCGGACAGAAAGGAAGGTGCGCCTCCCTTCTTCCTTGCGGCCGGATTCCACAAACCCCACCTGCCATGGACCGCGCCCCGCAAGTTTTTCGATCTTCACAAGGTGAAGGATTTTGAGAGGCCTGCCGAGCCGGCGATGACGGGAATTCCGCCGATCGCCCTTCAGACGGAGCTCACCGGATTCGAGCAGCCCAATACGCCGGCTGACGCGCGCCGGGCCTATTACGCCTGCGTCTCGTTCATGGATTATCAGGTTGGATTGTTGCTGAACGAACTCGATCGCCACGACCTGTGGCGGAATACGATCGTGGTGTTTTTCAGCGATCATGGTTTCCACCTCGGCGACCATGGCGGACTCTGGGCGAAACTGAGTGCGTTCCAGATCGCGACCCGCGTGCCATTGATCATCGCCGGTCCCGGTGTGCCCGCCGGCAGGACAGTGGGCAGCCCCGTGGAGCTGATTGACGTCTACCCGACGCTTGTCGCGCTTGCCGGGCTGCAGGCACCGCAAGGCCTGCAGGGACGTTCGCTGACGGATCGCTGGCAGGGGGCCAATCCCGCGCAACATCCCGCCTACAGCTTGGTTTTCCATTACGATGTCGCGCACAAGCGAGACGTGATGGGGCGCTCTGTGATGACGGATTCCTGGCGCTACACGACCTGGGACAATGGCGCGCAGGGCCGCGAATTTTATCGCTGGTCGCTCGATCCCGGTGAATACGTCAACCGCGTCGATGACCCCGCACAGCGGGATCTGGTCACCCAGGGAGAATCACTTTTGAAAATGGTTCCGGTGCCCAAGCCCGGACCTTCCCAGCGACCGCGCGCGCTGATTCCTGCCAAGGGAAAAAAGTAGTCGCGTAAACGGAAGCCGTTGGACGGCAACTCTGTAGTTGGAGGGTGAAATGATGGGATTCTCGCCTTGACGAATACTGCTCACTTGAGCAGTACTGTTCACATGAGCACCAGGCTGACTGAAACACAGGAGGCGATTCTCGCCTTCATGGTGAGGCACCAGGCGGAAAAGAGCCGTCCGCCCTCGCTCCGGGAGATTGCCGGAGAGTTCGGTTACGCCAGTTCCAATGCGGCGCGCAGCCACATCCTGGCGCTGGTTCGCAAGGGTTGTGTCACCGACACCGGCGACGGTCGCAGCTATGCGGCGAAGGCCAGGGAGGTTCAGGGGCATCTCTTCACGGTGCCCGTTTACGGCGTGATTCCCGCCGGTCTTCCGGCGGACAATGCCGCCCTCGCGGATGAAAGCGTGCGCATCGATCCCGCCGCCTTCGGACTGCGGTCCATACGCGGGCTCTTTGCCCTGCAGGTGCGCGGCGACTCGATGGTGGACGCCCAGATTGCCGATGGCGACATTGCCCTCCTGCGGCGCGAGGAGGCGAGTCCCGGACAGATTGTCGCCGCGCTGATCGACGGCGCATCCACACTCAAGCGCCTCGTCCGCGAAGGCCGGCGCAACTACCTGCGGGCGGAGAACCCGCGCTACCGCGACCTCATCCCCGCCGAGGCCCTGATCATCCAGGGTGTTCTCGTCGGGGTGATCGGCCGCGGCAAACGATGAAGCCCTCACGCGCAACACCACCATGTGCGCCGGTTCCGACAAGGTCGTTGCCTTGCGTCGTCTGCTCGACGAGCGCTTCCCCTCCGCGCGCCGTCGCGAAGTTCGCCGGATTCCCACGGGGGTTCCCGCTGTGGATGACGCCCTCGGCGGCGGGCTCCGGACCGGTGCGCTGACGGAGTTTGTTTCGGAGCAGCCGAGTGCGGGCTGTCAACTGAGCATCACGGCCCTGCTGGGCTCCACACGGGCCGGCCGCCAGCGTGTCGCGCTCATTGATGCGGCCCGGTCCTTCGACCCCGATGCGTTCGATGATCATGCCCTTGCGCACCTGGTGTGGGTGCGCTGCGGATCGCTCGACGCCTGCTGGCGGGCGGCGGATCTTGTCGCGCGCGACCCCAATTACGCGGTCGTCGTCGTCGATGTCCGCGGACTTCCGGAACGCACGCTGCTCGCCGTGCGCGATTCCATCTGGGCTCGGCTTCAACGCGCCTGCGAACAGGCGGAGACCGCGCTTGTCGTGCAGACATCGACGGCCCTGGTGCCCAACGCCACCCACCGGCTGGCTTTCCAATCCCCGCTGGACGCCCGGGCGCTGACAGCACCGCGGGCGGAGTTGATTGCGGCGCTTCCGGTCGAGCTCAAGCGCGAGCGCCACCAGGCGGGGGAGCACGCGGGATGATGTTCGCCGTCCTCCAGATTCCGGATCTTGCACTGCACGCGCTGCTGCGTTTCAATCCCGCCATGCGCGGCGAACCGGTGGCCCTGCTGGAAGGCGAGGGGCGGCGGGCGCGGGTCGCCAGCCGGAGTGCCGGGGCAACCTCGGTTGTCACCGGCATGACCGCCGCCCAGGCTCTCGCCGAATGCGCGGCGCTGCAACTGCTGAGCCCGTCGCCAGCCGCTGAACGCGAGGCGGGGGCGCTTCTGCTTTCAGCGGGCTGGTCGATTGCCCCACGAGTGGAGGCCACCGACAGCGGCTGTGTCACCATCGATCTCGACGGCGTCGACCTGCAGGGACTGCGCCGGCGGTTTCCCGCGATTCGCGCGGGCCTCGCGGCCGAGGGACTGCCGGTGTGCCTGGGGGTTGCGGCGACTCCGCTGCTCGCGCGTCTCGCGGCCGACAGCGGCGCGCCGGACTGCTGGGTGGATGACAACCGGACGTTTCTCAAACCGCTCCCGGTCGAGTGCCTCGGGCTCATGGAGGACGAGCAGCAGCTCCTGCAGGGTCTCGGCTTGCGGACATTGGGGCAGATCGCGGCGTTTCCCCGGGCTGCGTTCGCAAGCCGCCTGGGTGTGCGCGGGGATGAGCTCTGGGCCAGGGCGACGGGTGAATACTTCCGGCCGATCCAGCCCACAGCACGACCCACACGGCATCGCGCGGAGATGGATCTGGAGGAGCCGGTTGAGACCCTGCAGCCCCTGCTGTTCGTGCTCCGCCGTTTCTGCGACCGCCTGGCTCTCGAGGCCGGGCAGTTCGGCGGCGGCACAGCGCGTCTCTCGCTCACCCTTCGCCTGGAGAATGAGCAGGCGTGGGCGCGCGATTTCGAGCTGCCCGAGCCCACTGCGCGCGCGGATCTTCTCTTCTTCGTTCTCGAAAATCATCTCGCGTCGCTGCACACGGAGTCGCCAATCGTCGGTGTCGCCCTCGAGGCCCATCCCGCGCGCCGGCTCCATGTGCAGGAGGGGATCTTTGACACGGGGCTCAAGGATGCGGCGATGTTTTATGCGACGCTCGGACGACTCGCCGCGGTGACCGGATCCGAGAATGTCGGCACGCCGCGTCGCCTGGACACCCACCGGCCCGACGCCTTTCGTCTGGAGCCGCCGGCCGCGGCCGTTGCGGAGGATCCGGTGCGTGCCGCGCCTCCCGCGGTTGGTCCGAGCCTGCGCCGCCTGCGCCCGCCGGTTGCGGCCACGGTCGAGCTCACGGAAGCGCGCCCCAGCTTTCTCGTGTCATCCCTGGTGCAGGGCGAGGTCGATGTCCTGCGCCGTCCGGTGTGGCTGAATGGCGACTGGTGGGCGGCGGCCTGGGCCCGCGAGGAGTGGGATGTCCGCATTGGCCCCGGTCTTTACCGCCTCCTGCACACGCCCGAGGGCTGGTTCATCGAGGGGATCCATGATTGATGGCCTACGTCGAGCTTCACGCCCGTTCGGCATTCAGTTTTCTTCGCGGGGCATCGAATCCGGAAAGCATTGTCGAGGCCTGCGCGAGTCTGCAGGTGCCGGCGCTGGCGCTGTGCGAGCGCAACGGCGTCTATTCGGCGGTTCGCGCGCATCTGGCCGCGCGGGAGAACGGTGTCCGTGCGCTTGTGGGTGCCGAAGTCGTGCTGGAGGATGGCGGCGTCCTTCCGCTGCTGGTCGAGAACCAGGCGGGCTACCGCAACCTCTGCCGCCTGCTGACGCGCGCAAAGCTGCGCTGCGAGAAGGGACACGGTCGCGCGCGCTGGGATGAAGTGGAGGAACACGCCACGGGGATCTTCGCCCTTACCGGTGACGAGGAGGGGCCGGTTCGCAGCGCCTGGCGGCGCGGTGATGCCGCCGGTGCAGAAGGGGCCGTGCGCAGGCTGGCGCGGATTTTTCCCGGAAGGTTGCACATGGAGCTTCAGCGCCACCGGCTGCGCAACGAGGACATCGAGGAAACCGCGCTGATCGGCCTTGCGCGCAGGCACGGTCTGCCGCTGCTGGCCACCAATGGCGTTGCGTATGACGTGAAGGAAAACCGTCGAGTCGCCGACGCCTTCACCTGCCTGTGGGAAAAGCGCACCCTCGACACGGCTGGACGTCTGCTCGAATGCAATGCGGAGCGCTGCGTGAAATCCCCTGCGCAGATGGAGTCGCTCTTTGCGGATCTGCCCGAGGCCGTTGACGCAACAGCCCGGCTGGCGGAACGGATCACCTTCAGTCTTTCCGAACTCGGCTACCGTTTCCCGGATTTTCCGGTGCCGGCGGGCGAAAGCATTGATTCGCATCTGCGAAAACTGACCTACCGCGGCGCGCGCGATCGTTATGCTGTCATGGGAGAGGATGTGCGCAGCCAGCTCGACAAGGAGCTCGCCGTCATTGGCAAACTGGGCTTCGGCGGCTACTTTCTCGCGGTCTGGGACATCTGCTGCTTTTGTCGCGAGCGCGGGATCCTGGTGCAGGGCCGCGGATCCGCGGCAAACTCGGCCGTGTGTTATTCGCTCGGCATCACAGCGGTCGATCCCATCGCGCAGAAGCTTCTTTTCGAGCGATTCCTTTCGGAGGAACGCACCGGGTGGCCGGACATCGATCTCGATCTGCCGTCGCGCGAGCGCCGCGAGACGGTCATTCAGGAGGTGTACCGCCGCTACGCCGGGCGCGCGGCGATGACCGCGAATGTCATCACCTTTTCCTGCCGGAACACCCTGCGCGAAATGGGGCGTGTCCTCGGGTTTTCGGACGATGTGCTCGACCGCTACACGTCGCTCTATTCGGGAGGCGAGTATCCGGAAACGGTCGGTTTCCTGGAGCAGTTGAAGCTCGCGGGCATTGCGCGGGCCCATCCCCGGACCATGCATCTGGTCGATCTTGTCCGTCGCGCGCGCTCCCTGCCGCGGCATCTGGGGCAGCACTCCGGTGGCATGGTCCTGTGCGCCGGCCGCCTGGATGAAGTCGTGCCGCTCGAGAATGCGGCCATGGAGAACCGCACGGTCATTGAGTGGGACAAGACCGACTGCGAGGAGATGGGTATTGTGAAGGTCGATCTTCTCGGCCTCGGCATGATGAAGGCCGTCGAGGAAACGCTGTCCATCTGCCGGGAGCGCGGACGTCCTGTGGATCTCGCCACCATGCCCAAGGACGACAAGGCGACCTACGAGATGCTTTGCCGGGCGGACACCATCGGGCTCTTCCAGGTGGAGTCCCGCGCGCAGATGGCGACGCTTCCGCGGTTCAAGCCGCGCACATTCTATGATCTCGCCCTGCAGGTCGCCATCATCCGTCCAGGCCCGATCCAAGGCGATGCGGTTCACCCGCTGATCGAGCGACGCAATGGACGGCAGGCGGTCAGCTACTGGGATGCCCGCCTCGAGCCGATCCTCGGTCGCACCTACGGCGTCGTTCTCTTTCAGGAGCAGCTCCTGCGAATCGCCATGGAGCTCGCGCGGTTCACGGCGGGCGAGGCCGATGAACTCCGCCGCTCCATCGATTTCAAGCGCAATCAAGAGCGCATGAAAAGGATGCAGGAGAAGCTGCGCGGGCGGCTCATGGGAAATGAGACGAGCGCCGAGGCGACGGACCGCATCCTGCAGGCGCTCGGTTCATTCGCGCTGTATTCGTTTCCTGAATTGCACGCCCTGTCCTTCGCCCTGATCGCCTATGCCTCGGCCTATCTGAAGACGCACCGATCGGTGGAGTTCTACACGGCGCTCCTGAATGCGCAGCCGATGGGATTCTACGCACCCGCCACGCTGGTGCAGGACGCGCGCCGCCATGGCATCAGTGTGCGCCCCGTGTGCGTGACGAAGTCGCACGACGGCGCGACGGTTGAGTCGGACGCAGCATTCCGCATCGGGCTGCGTTCCGTGAGCGGGCTGCGCGCCTCGGGCATCGAGTCGATTCTCAGCGCCCGCTCGGAGCGCGCCTTTGAGTCGGTGGCAGATTTTCTGAGGCGTACGGACCTGAACAGTCGCGAGCGACGGACACTCGCCTCATCCGGTGCGCTCACGACGCTTGCCGGCAGCCGCCGCCAGGCACTCTGGGAGGCCGCATCCACGGACCTGGCTGACGACCTGTTTGCCGGTGTGCAATCCGGGGATGACTCCGCGGGCCTGCTGACGCCGATGTCGATCCTTGAGCGGATCAACGCCGACTTCGCCGCGCTGTCGCTCACCACCGGTGAACATCCGATGAAACACCTGCGCCCGCGTTTTCCCGATCTGTGGCGTTCGGATGAACTGGCGCTGGGAAGGAACGGTGAGCGCATCCGAATCGGCGGCTCGGTGATCTGCCGTCAGCGTCCAAGCACGGCCAAGGGAGTTGTGTTTCTTTCGATCGAGGATGAGAGCGGCGTGGCCAATGCCATCGTTCCCCCGGCGCTTTTCGAGCGCGACCGCCTGACCATAACGCAGAACCCGGCGCTGATCGTGGACGGCAGGCTGCAGCAGCGTGATGGCGTTATACATGTGAAGGCGCAGGCAGTCCGCGCGCTCCGCTGCGACGATCTGCCCGAGCAGGCGAGTCACGATTTTCACTGAGCGAAACCCGTGCGGCGATGCCAGGCCCGCCGACAACCTTCGCTGTCAGCGCGCTCCGCCATTCTTGATCGAAACCTTCTTGTCCATGCCGAGCCTGATGACCTCGTCGAGAGGCCCGGACACGTTCACCTCGAAATCGATCCGATCGACGGCTGAGGAAACGGCGGGACGGGCGGAGATCCGCACTGTTGCGGTTCTCCCCTGCGCGTCGCCCGCGGGATGCAGTTCGACGCTCAATGTTTCGACATGGAGACTCATCAATCCCATCTCGATCTGGCGCAGTGATTCGTAAGCCGGATTTTTCGGCGAGAACCATCGCTGCAGGACGCCCGTCCATGCGGGAAGGATGGTCAGACGTTCGGGTGTGTGCGACGTCAGGAAGCCAGGCTGCGGGTTGAAGCGGATTTCCACCGATTCCGCACGGTCAATTTGAAACCGACCATTGCCGAACTTGAAGCCGTTTTTTGCCGACCACGCCACGCGGATCTGTCCGCTGAGGCGACCGTGCGCTTCGGCGATGACATCGGGAAGCATCGCACTGATTTCCGCCAGGCTCAGATTGGAAAGATGAATGCCGAGGCTGACCTCCCTGGAGAGCACTGACTGCAGGGGAATGGTCTCGTCACGAATTTCAACCGCACCGCCGAACAGGTCGAGCCGGGCGCCTGCAATATAAAGCGCACCGCTTTTGGAGAGTGAAAAGGCGATATGGCCATTGCGAGCGATGACCTGATTGAAACGCGCTTCCCTGAACGAGAGTGTCGGTGTGCCTTGGGAGAGCAGGGGAGCAGGGCCTTCGAGATCCAGTGAAACATTGAGCCCCTCGACGCGCAGTCCTCGGGTATCACTTGAAAGGCTGGCGTCGGAGAGACGGCAGTGCAGGCGTCCGCAGATGCTGCCTCGAGAGATGGTGCCGGAGGCTTCCCCCTGCAGATTGCCGGCAATCCTGAAATCGCCGAGAGAGTCGCGCAATCCCAGGTAGCCGCTCAAGGGAGCGATCCACTGCTCAACGGAAATGGATGATGCGTTGAGGGTCCAACTTCCGGCTTGCGAGGCATGCTGCAGCTCCATCCGTCCTGACAGGGACAGGCCATCTCCGTCTATTTGCGCATCGATTGTGCGATTCGTTGCTGACGGTGCGCTTGGAGCAACGACCACTCGCCAGCGTGCCTCGAGTCCGTCCTTCAGTTCCAGTACGCCGCTCGCCGTGCCGGAAGGAATCCGCGCCGCGACATCCGCGAGAATCGGGGAGGATGCAAGCAGGATGACGATGGGAAGAACGTGAGTGGGGGAAGGCAGTGGCGTGACGACCGCACAACCGTGATCAGGTTTTCCCCCTTATCAAGAGCGCGAAATTGCCTCAACAGGCGGGCCGGACGCGGATCGATCGAGCTTTTTCCCCGATGGATTTGCACCGCAAATCCATGCATCCGAGGTGAAGGAGTAAGACACCGTTGCGTTCAACGGCCGCGTCAAGGGCATGGAAGTTCGGCCGGTGCTGTCTGATCAGTTGGATCGGATTGTGCTAAACGGGCAGCGTGCCTTTACACTCCGGATATTTCGTGCAGCCCCAGAACTGGCTGCCAGGTGTGTTGCCGGCCTTGGCTGTGCGCAGCCCCATGAGCGAACCGCATTTTGGGCAGTTTGGGGGCTGAAGGTTGGAAGAATCTGGCGGATTGGACTGATCCGACTGATCTCTCTTCCTTTGGCGCAGGCGCTCGGTGGCGAGGTGCTCCGAGTAGCCTCCTTCCTTGACGAAGGCGGCTTCCAAGGCGGCGATCTGGCGGTCGAGCAGATAGTTTGCCTGATGTATTAGGCAGATGAGCGCATTGGCGCGCACGGCGGCATCGGGGTGGTCGAGCCAGCGGGAGTAGAGCGGCCAGCGCTGTTGGTCGTTGAGAGCGGTAAGATCGGACTGATCTGTCTGATCAGACGGATCAGTCCGATCTTTTCTCGAAGCCACGCCGCGCACTGCGCCCGCCTCGGAACTGCTGGGTGCCCAAATCGCATGACGGCGGTGGCGCAGATAGTCTTCGTAGTCGAGGAGAAGCTCCTCGAGGCTGGCTCGGGCGACATTGACCAAGCGGAGCTCGGTCTGAGAAGATGTAGCGGAGGCGCGGCTGCCTTCGGCGATATTCTGCCGGCCGGAGCGCGCGGCTTGCACCATCTGATCGGCCATGCGGGAACGAGGATCCAGAAACCTTTCGCAAAACCAGTAGGTGGCATCGTAGATGATCGTTGCGGTCTGGAAGCTGGCAGTCTGGCGGTACCCCCCGCTCGGGCGCAGTTTCTTGTGGGGTCCTTGCATGGGGGGAGTTGGATCGGACAGATCAGACGGATCAGTCTGATCTATCTGATCAATTAATTTGCATTTGGCAAGTGTTTAGCCAAGCACCGTTTGGTCGAGGGCGTGCTTGCACTCAAAACTACAGCTTATTTTCAGGCGAAAGCCAGAACAGCACGCTGGAGTAAACCCTTGACTTCTCGCGGTCGTTTTGGAGTTTAATCGACCTCTTTTTCCACTTTTCCTGCATGATCCTACTCATAGCGCCCAGCGTCCGGACCACCTGATATGGCCGACGATAAATCGATAGAAGTTGAAGGCAAGATTGTCGCGGTGCTGCCGGGCACGATGTTCAAGGTCGAGCTTGCCAACGGGCACATTGTTCTAGCGCACATATCGGGCAAGTTGCGGAAGAATTTCATCAAGATCGCCGCGGGCGACAGCGTAAAGATGGAGATGAGTCCGTATGACTTGGACAAGGCGCGCATCACCTATCGCATGAAGGATGAGCGTCCCGCGATGGCACGGCGGCCGGCACCCCGGCGACGCTACTAGTCTGGGGCAATGAGAATCGCCTGCGCACATCCGACCCAGCCTTGTCGGAGGAAGCGCACATGCATGCGGGACCAACGATCGTGATCCCCGCGCCTGATCGTGTGCCGGCATCATTTGCCGAGGCTATCGAGGCGTACCTGGGATTCCTGCAGCTTGAGCGCGGGCTGTCTCCCAATTCAGTCGCCGCCTACTCCAACGACCTGGCGCAATGTGCGCTGTATCTCAGCAGGAAGCGAACGTGTGCTGGATGGCCGGCGGTTCGGTCAGACGATCTGTCCGCATGGCTGCAGTCTCTGACAACCAATGAACTGGCTCCCGCCAGTCTTGCGAGAAAACTGTCAGCGCTTCGTGGTTTGTACCGCCACCTGGTCAAGGAGCAGCTGTGCACCGTAGACCCCACGGAACTGCTGGTCGCACCGAAGTCGATCCGACCACTGCCGGGAACGCTATCCTTCGATGAAATCACGCGTTTGCTTGAGGCTCCGCGCTCAGGCGACGCCTACGGGCTGCGCGACAAGGCGATGCTCGAGCTCTTTTATGCCAGCGGCCTGCGGATTTCCGAGCTGACCGCGCTGACTATCCAGCAAATCGACCTCGAGCACGGAATGGTGCGCGTTTTTGGAAAGGGCTCCAAGGAGCGGGTAGTTCCCGTGGGCAGGAACGCCACAAAGGCCCTTGCAGTCTATCTGGAGGCTGGCCGTTCCCATTTTGTCAAAGCCGGGCGCACGCGCAGCCATCTTTTCCTGAGCGAACGAGGCGGGCCGCTTTCCCGCGTAAGGCTGTGGATGCTGGTCAAGCACTACGCCCGGCTCGCGGGAATCACGCGCACCGTGAGACCCCATTTGCTAAGACACTCGTTTGCCACACATTTGCTCAGCGGTGGCGCCGACCTCCGGGCAATTCAGGAAATGCTGGGGCACGCAAACATCTCGACCACAGAAATCTACACGGCTGTAGAACCATCGAGATTGCTGGACCAGCACCGTCGCTATCATCCGCGGGGTCGGAAGTCGCGGAGCCGGCTCGATGCGGGCAAGAAAACCCCTTGACCGTTTCCGCCTGCGCCCCGTGATCCTTTCCCTTCCAACATCAGTGAAACCAACCGCCTTCGAGCCGAAGTCTCGCACCCAACCATGAGCGATCCGATTCGCCACGAATGCGGCATCGCGCTGGTGCGACTGCTCAAACCCTTGTCCTACTATCAGGAGAAATACGGCACACCGCTCTGGGGGTTCTCGAAGCTCTTTCTCCTGATGGAAAAGCAGCACAACCGCGGCCAGGACGGCGCGGGGGTCGCGTGCGTCAAGCTGGATGTGCCCGCGGGCGAACCGTTCATGTTCCGCGAACGCCAGGTGAAGGTGAACCCGTTGGACAAGATCTTCAAGGCGCTGCTCAAGCAGTACCAGGAAAAGGTCACGTCGGGGACGATTCATCCTGAGTTTCCCGACACTGTTAAGAAGCACTTCGATTTCGGCGGCGAACTGCTCATGGGACATCTTCGGTATGGCACGAGCGGCGGATACAATCTGAGTTCGTGCCATCCCTACTTTCGGCGTTCTCCCTGGCCGACGCGCAATCTGGCGCTGGCCGGAAACTTCAACATGACAAACACCGGGGCGCTGAACGATTCGCTGATTGCGATGGGTCAGCACCCGATCTTCGCGACCGACACCCAGGCGCTGCTCGAAAAGATCGGCTTCTACCTCGATGAGGAGCATGAGGACCTGTACCGCTTTCTGCGGACGCGAAACCTGAATGGCGCGGAAATCTCCCGACGCATCAGCGAGGATTTCGATCTCGGCCGCGTGATCACCCGGGCTTCAAAGGACTGGGACGGCGGGTACGCATTGGTTGGAATGATGGGAAACGGCGACGCTTTTGTGGCGCGCGATCCCTCGGCAATTCGTCCGTGCCACTACTTCCAGAACGAGGAAGTCATCGGCGTCGCTTCGGAACGAGCTCCGTTGATGACGTCCTTCGATCTTGCCGCGGAGGACGTCCGTGAGGTCGAGCCGGGGCACGTCCTCGTCATCAAGAAGCGGGGTGATCTCAGGTCCATTCGCTTCACGGAGCCGCTGTCGCGCACTTCGTGCTCCTTCGAACGGATCTATTTTTCCCGCGGCAACGACGTGGACATCTACCAGGAGCGAAAGGCGCTGGGCGCGAGGCTTGCGAACCAGGTGCTCAAGGCGATCGATCACGACTGGGCGAACACGGTGTTCAGCTTTATTCCAAACACGGCTGAAGTCGCCTACTACGGACTGATGTCGGCGCTTCGCGAGATTCGGCGCGACGAGGTGAAAAGCGCGATCCTGGACGCAAGCCGCAAGGGAAAGCTGACGGATGCGCTTCTCGACGAACTCATTCTCAGGAACTGGCCGCGGGGAGAAAAGGTGGTTGGCAAGGACGTGAAGATTCGGACGTTCATTGGACAGGAGAATTTCCGGAATCAACTGGCGAGCCACGCCTACGACATCACCTATGGATCGATTCGCGCCGGCAACAATCTCGTGTGTGTCGACGACTCCATTGTGCGCGGCACCACGCTGCGGCGTTCCATCCTTCGCATTCTCGCGCGCCTCAATCCGAGGAAGATCGTGATCCTTTCGACCGCACCGCAGATTCGATATCCCGACTGCTACGGGATCGACATGTCGGAGCTTGGAAAGTTCATCGCGTTCGAAGCCGCGGTGGCTCTGCTGAAGGAGCGTGGGCAGGGTGATTTGCTGGAGGAGGTCTATCGCGCCTGTCGGGATGAGCTGGCCAAGCCCGCTGATGAGGTTCTCGAAAACCAGGTTCGGCGGATTTATGAGCCGTTCAGCGCCGAGGAGATCTCAGCCAAGATCACCGATCTCGTGCGTCCACGAAAAATGGACTGGAAGGGGGAGACGGAGATCATTTTCCAGACCATAGAAAACCTTCATCTTGCCGTGCCGAATCACACGGGGGACTGGTATTTCACGGGCAGGTATCCGACTCCTGGCGGCTACCGGGTGGTCAATCAGGCATACCTCAACTACTACGAGCAGAGCGAAGGCCGCTCGTACTAGGATTGGATCCGCCCGTCATGAGCCTAAGCTACGATTCATCCGGCGTCCGATACGACCAGCTCGATCCATTCAAGCGCGCCTGCCAGCAGGCGGCCCGCCGCACGAGCGGAGCTCTGAAGGGACACGGCTACCGGGAGCCAGAAAACACCCGCGGGGAGAGCGCCTACCTGATGGAGGCCGACGATCATTTTCTCGCACACGTCGAGGAAGGACTTGGCACGAAGAATCTCGTCGCCGACGCCATGCAGCGCGCGTCCGGCAGGTGTTTCTATCACGAGATCGCCATCGATACGGTTGCCACCATCGTCAACGACCTGATCACCTGCGGCGCGCTTCCCGTTTCCGTCGCCATGCACGCAGCAGTCGGGGATTCCGCATGGTTCAGTGACGAGACGCGGATGAAGGCGCTCGTCGATGGATTCGCCGAGGGCTGCATTCAATCCGGGGCGGTCTGGGGCGGGGGGGAAACCCCGACGCTGCGCGGTATTGTTTCTCCGGATACAATCGTTCTCGCGGGATCTGCGGTGGGTGCGATTCGTCCCAAGTCCAGGCGGATAACGGGCCGCATCCAACACGGCGATGCCATTGTCTTTCTTGCATCCTCGGGCGTGCAGACCAACGGACTTTCGCTGTGCCGCTTGATTGCCGAATCGCTTCCGAATGGTTATCTGACGCCGATCGGGTATGGTGATGCGCGCACCTACGGCGAGGCGCTTCTCGCGCCGTCCGTGATCTACGTTCGTTTTGTGAAGGCCTGCCAGGACGCCGGAATTCCACTCAATTACGTCGCTCATGTCACAGGCCATGGCTGGCGCAAGCTCATGCGGCTCGACGAGCCGTTTGTCTACGAGATCCACACGCCCCGGGCCGCACCGGCGCTTTTCCGGTTTCTGATGGAGAAGGGACCGATCGCCCCCGCCGAGGCCTATGCCACCTTCAATATGGGCGTGGGTTTTGCGGCGTACGTGGATCCATCGTCCGCCGATGCGGTCGTGGCACAGGCCAAAGCCTCGGGGTACGATGCCTGGGTGGCGGGCACCGTCCGCAAGGAGGGCCGCCACAAGGCGGTGACCATTCCCTCGCTCGGTCTCGCCTATGACGGCGAGACCCTGCAGGTGCGATAGCCACCGCAATCGCGCCAATCAGCCGGATCTCCGTCGCCAGTGCGCGCCGGGTTTTCCCTTCGGGTGGTGCCCGGGTTCGTTTCGCGGGCGGTTCCCGGGGGGCCGGCCTGAATTTGCGGGGCGGCCTCCATGCCGTTGCCTTGGACGCTGGGGCTGCTGGCTTGATCGGCCCGCATCCAGCGCGGGCGACTGGCCGCCGAGATAGCCGAAGTTCTCGAGTGTCAGGCGCGGAATCTTCTGTCCGATAAATCGTTCGATGTCCCGGACATCGCCGGAATTCTCCGGCGTCGCCAAAGTGAATGCATCCCCCACCGACATTGCCCTCCCCGTCCGGCCTATGCGGTGAACATAGTCCTCGGGGTTTTCCGGCACGTCATAGTTGATGACATGGGACACACCGGCGACATCTATGCCGCGTGCGGCGATGTCGGTCGCGACCATGATTTCGTAGCGGCCCGCCTTGAATCCCTCCAGCGCCTCCACGCGCTGGTTCTGGGAGCGGTTCGCGTGCAGGACGGCGACGGAGTGGTTCGCGGACTTCAATCTTCGCGCGATGCGATCCGCTCCGTGCTTGGTGCGGGAGAAGATTATCACACTCTGGAAGTCGGTCTTCGCCAACAGCGCAAGAAGCAGCTCGAACTTCTGTTCGTGCAGGACAGGGAACAGCGCGTGATTGACCGATTCGTTTACGGACCTTGCGACCCCGATTTCCACGCGGACTGGATTGGTTAGGGCGAACCTGGCCACGGCCTCGATCTCGGGAGGTACGGTTGCCGAAAAGAATAGCGTCTGACGTTTTCCGGGGCACATGCCCACGATGCGCTTGACGTCGTGAATGAACCCCATGTCGAGCATCCGATCGACCTCGTCGAGGATGAGGACCTCAATCTGGTCCAGCCGCAGCGCCTTTTCCTGAAGAAAATCGAGCAGCCGTCCAACAGTGGCGATCACAATGTCGACGCCTTGGCGGAGTTCGCCGCGCTGGCGCCCGTAACCGACACCGCCATGCAGGACGGTTGCGCGCACATCGGTGAATCGTCCGAGGTCGCGGAAGGATGTTTCGACCTGCGCGGCCAGCTCCCGTGTCGGCTCCAGCACGAGGACCCGGGGCTGACCCGGGCGATGCGGTCCCAGCCGGTTGAGCACGGGAAGGGCGAATGCGGCGGTCTTGCCGGTGCCCGTCTGGGCTGAGGCGATCAGGTCGCTGCCTGAGAGCACGACAGGAATTGCCCGGAGCTGGATGGGCGTCGGATCCGTGTAGCCCATGGCTTGAACGCCCCGGACAAGACTGCTGTGCAGGCCAAGCTTGGAAAACGGCATGGGTTCGTTTGCAGGATCGGGGGATGGAACGCGAGCGAATCCGTGAACGGCATGAGGCAATCGGGGTGCGAAAGATTGTTCTCTCGTTTGGCGGAACTTCGGGCATTGTCGGTGAATGCAAAAACGTCCCTTCAGCGAACTCGGACTCTCGCCCGAGATTCTCAAGGCGGTCGACAAGATGGGTTTTGAGGAGGCTTCGCCGATTCAAACCGCGGTGATCCCGCTGGCGCTTGAGGGGCGCGACATCGTGGGGCAGTCCTCGACGGGCTCCGGCAAGACGGCGGCTTTCGCAATTCCCGCGATTTCCAAGGTCGACTCCCACGTCCGTGCGGTGCAGGTCCTCATCCTGTGCCCAACGCGCGAACTTGCCGTCCAGGTGTGCGAGGAGGTTGGCAAGCTCGCGCACTTCAAGCGCGGCATTCACGCGGTTCCCATCTATGGAGGCCAGTCCTATGACCGGCAGTTTCGTGCGCTCGCGGCCGGCGTGCAGGTGGTGATCGGCACGCCTGGACGTCTGCTGGATCACATGGAGCGCGGCACCCTGAAGCTCGATGGGCTTCGTCTGGTTGTGCTGGACGAGGCGGACCGGATGCTCGACATGGGATTCCGCGACGACATTGAGCGCATCCTCGCGGCGGTGCCGGCCATGCGGCAGCTGCTCTTCTTTTCGGCGACGATACCGCGCGGCATCCAGGACATGATCAGGCGCTACTCACAGGATCCATCATGGGTGAGGATCGAGGCGGTCACCCAGAATGCGCCGAAGGTTGACCAGGTCTATTTCGAGGTGGAGCGCCGATCGAAGGTGGAGGTGCTCACCCGCGTGATCGATCTTCACGATTTCCGCTACGGCATCATTTTCTGCAGCACGAAGATCATGGTGGACGAGCTGGACGATCTGCTCCATTCGCGCGGGTATGCGACCGACCGCCTTCATGGCGACATGAGCCAGGCGCAGCGGGACCGCGTAATGGAGAAGTTCCGGCGCCGCGGCTTCGAGTTTCTCGTGGCCACGGATGTCGCCGCGCGCGGGCTGGACCTGGATGATCTGGAGGTTGTCTTCAACTTCGACCTCCCCAACGACGCCGAGGACTACACGCACCGCATCGGTCGAACCGGACGCGCGGGCAGGGAGGGCAGGGCATTCACCCTCGTTTCCGGACGGGAGCTTTGGAAGCTTCAGAGCATGGTCCGATTCGGAAGGCTGAAGATCCGGCGCGAAAACATCCCCTCCCTTGATCAGGTGGAGGAAGCGCGGACCAACCTGTTCTTCGAGAAGCTCCGTGCGACACTGGATCAGGGGACGTTCAAACGCCAGGACCGTCTGCTCGACCGCTTGCTCGAGCAGGGATATCCGAGCACGGACATCTGCTCTGCGCTGATCCATCTGCTTCATGGCGGCGAGGAAAAGGCGGAGGACGGGCAGGACCCGAAGGCAGCGGATTCTTCGAAGAAGGCCAGGAAGGCTGGTCTGACATCCGCGTCGGAAACGGATCCTGCCGGCCAGGATCGGGGAGGAAGCAGGGGACCCGACAAGGAGAAGCACGCGTGGACGCCGCCCGCGCGGACGGGACGCGATGCAGGTTTCACCACGATGTTCCTCAATGTCGGGAGGAAAAACCGCATCACGCCCGCGGATGTCGTCGGCAAGATCGCGGGCGTCACCCGTCTTCCCGCGGGGGTGGTCGGGGCGATCGACATCCGGCAGCGTCACACGCTGGTGGACGTATCCGACGAACACCTACAAATGATTCTGGAGAAGATGAAGGGCATCCGGGTGAAGGGGCAGTCGCTTGCTCCAGCCCTCGCGACGGAAAACGACGTCGCCACGGACTGAAGTTCCGGATCGCCAAGGACTACACCCCGCCTGGCTTGATCAGGGAGTAGGTCGCAAGCAGGGAGTCGCTTTCCGGGAGACGGTGGATGTCATCCAGGCGAAGCCGGGAGTCCGCGCGGCGGTGGAGAAGCGAAACTCCCTGCCCGAAAAGTCGGGGTTCGATGGTGATGACCAGTTTGTCGATGAGGTCGCTTTCCAGAAAGAGCGAATGGATCTGGCTGCCGCCAAGCACCGCGCAGCGCCTGCAGCCACGCGCGCGGAGCCGGGCTATCAATGCAGCCGGTGAATCGCTTGTGAATTCCAACTGGCCATCGACAGACTCTGAAGCCCATGGGATCGGATTCCGGGTCATTACAAATCGCGGGCTTGACGGGCTGAGGCGGCTTCGGATCGACCTCTTGGATGCCTCATAGCTCACGCGTCCAAAAATCATCGCGTCGAAGGTTTGGAGCACGCGCCTGAAGTGCAACTTGTCTGCCTCGGAGGTGAAGCCGCTTCCAGGCAAGTCGTGCTTTGCGATAAACCCGTCGAGAGATTGTGCCGCTATGACAGAAATTTCCATGGCGCATTTCGCCGGGCAATTCATCCCAGCGCAAATTCAATCACACCTGATCCGGCGCGGTCTGGAACGCCGGCGGCATGAGGCTTGCAGCGATGCCGGGATGCCCCAACCCTGAGGAACAATTGATGAAAAAAGCGCTGATCACCGGAATCACGGGCCAGGACGGTTCGTATCTCGCCGAGTTTCTGCTCTCCAAGGGCTACGAAGTGCACGGAGTGATACGCCGTGCCTCCACGTTCAACACGAGCCGCATAGACCACCTCTATCGCGATCCCCACGTGAACGGGGTTCGTCTTTTTCTGCACTACGGTGATCTGGCTGACTCGGTGCAGATGGTTAAGCTGCTTTACCAGCTCCAGCCTGACGAGATCTACAACCTCGGGGCACAATCCCATGTCAGGGTGTCGTTCGACATTCCGGAGTACACGGGCGATGTCGACGGGCTTGGCGCGCAGCGAATACTCGAAGCCATTCGCGAGGCGGGCCTCGTGAAGAAGGTGCGGTACTACCAGGCATCGTCATCGGAGATGTTCGGCAAGGTGCAGGAGGTGCCCCAGGTCGAGACGACTCCGTTCTGGCCCCGCTCGCCCTACGGGTGCGCCAAGGTCTATGCGTACTGGCTGACGGTGAACTACCGCGAAAGCTACAATCTGCACGCGAGCAACGGCATTCTCTTCAACCATGAGAGTCCCCGGCGCGGCGAGACTTTCGTCACCCGCAAGATCACCCGCGCGGCCACCCGCATAAAGGTCGGTCTCCAGGATTCCCTCTACCTCGGCAACCTCGATGCCCAGCGCGACTGGGGATATGCAAAGGAATACGTCGAGATGATGTGGCTCATGCTGCAGCAGGACAAGGCGGACGACTATGTGGTCGCCACCAACGAGACCCACAGTGTGAAGGAATTCTGCCAGGAGACGTTCGGGCTGCTCGGACTGGACTGGGAAAAGCACGTGAAGTACGACCAGCGTTATGAGCGTCCGGCGGAGGTCGATTTGTTGATTGGCAATCCAGCCAAGGCCGAGCGCCAGCTCGGATGGAAGCCCAGGGTGCGCTTCAGGGAACTCGTAAGAATCATGGTCGAGGCCGACTTGGAGCTCGCAAAGCGCGAGGCGCAGATATCGAAGCTGCCGATGCCATGAGCACACGGACATCCGGGGGCGTTTGACGATGAGGCTTTTCATTGCAGGCCACCAAGGCATGGTGGGATCCGCACTGGTGCGCCGCTTTCGGCGCGAAGCCGGAGTGGAGCTGGTCCTGCGCTCGCGGGCGGAGGGGCTCGACCTTGCGAACCAGCAATCGGTCGCTGCCTTCCTGGAGGCGGCAAGGCCGGATGTCGCGATCATCGCCGCCGCGAAGGTTGGCGGTATCCACGCGAACAATACATACCCCGCGGAATTTCTTTTCGACAACCTTGCCATCGCCGCCAACACAATCAACGGCGCCCACAGGCATGGAGTCAGGCGGCTGCTGTTTCTGGGCAGCTCATGCATTTATCCAAAGCACGCGCCGCAGCCCATGCCGGAGTCGTGCCTTTTGACCGCTGCGCTGGAGCCCACCAACGAGGCCTATGCCATCGCGAAGATTGCGGGCCTGAAGCTGGCCCAGTACTATCGCAGGCAATATGGAGTGCTCTTTCATTCGGCAATGCCCACGAATCTCTACGGCCCCGGGGACAACTATCATCCACAAAATTCGCATGTTCTGCCCGCTCTCATCCGCCGCTTCCACGAGGCGGCAGGTTCGCGGAAGGCGGAGGTGACGGCTTGGGGGACGGGTTCTCCCAGGCGGGAATTTCTCCATGTCGACGACCTGGCGGACGCCTGTGCGTTCCTTCTCCGACAGGAGCAGCCACCGGACTGGGTGAATGTCGGGACTGGATCCGACATCACCATCAAGGAGCTGACCGAGGCGGTTGCGCGGGTGACGGGGTTCCAGGGAAGCATTGCCTGGGATGCCTCCAAGCCCGATGGCTCGCCGCGGAAGCTTCTCGATGTGTCGATGCTCTCGTCAATGGGATGGAAGGCGCGCATCAGCCTGGAAGATGGGCTGAAGTCAACCTACGCATCATTTCTTGACGAACTGAGGAGCGGCACGCTTCGAGATTGATCGCCGCCGCGGGGCAGGCGGCGTGCCCCCGGAAAGGGGTGAAGCTGCCGCACGCAGACTGGCGGTTTGAGCTCGCGGGATTGGGCTTCACTCCGTTTTTGTCCACTTATGAATCATGTTCTGCAGGGCGTTGCCGTCCTGATGGTCGTTCGTTTGGCGGGTGAGCTGTTTCTGGCCATCCTCAATTGCAGGGAGGTGCGCCGCAACAGGCCCAGCCCGCCGGCGCCGCTGCTTGCGATCATGGATGTTCCGACCTTTCAGAAGGCGGCGGACTATACGGTCGCCAGGCTGAAATTCCAGATGGTCGAGACCGTGTTTGCCACGCTCGTGCTGGCATTGGTTGTTTTCGGGGCGATCCTGCCGACGCTTTTTTCAAGGATTGCGGCTTGGTCGCCGGGGGCGGCGAAATGGGATGATGCGCTTTTTGTCCTGGTATCGGCTGTGCTCGTGGGCATCCCGGGGCTTCCGTTCGAGTGGTGGTCCCAGTTCCGGCTCGAGGCCCGTTTTGGCTTCAACAAGAGCACGCCCGGGCTTTGGGTGGTCGACAGGATCAAGGCGCTGCTGCTCACGTTCGCAATTGGGTTCCCGCTGCTCTGGGGTCTGCTTTCCCTTGTTGGAGTCGTGGGCAGATTCTGGTGGATCTGGGGGTTTGGGCTGTTTTTCGCGTTTCAGCTCCTGATGCTTGTCCTCTACCCGAAGCTGATTCTGCCGCTGTTCAACAAACTGACACCGCTTGCCGACGACAGCCTGCGCAACCGGTTGATGGCGCTTGCGGACAGAACCGGATTCAAGGCGAAGGCGATCGAGGTCATGGATGGATCAAAACGTTCAGGACATTCCAATGCCTTCTTCACGGGTTTCGGCCGGTTTCGCCGCATCGTGCTTTTCGACACACTCATCGCCCAGTTGACGCCCGAGGAGCTCGAGGCGGTGCTCGCGCACGAGGTGGGACACTACCGCAGGGGGCACATCCCGAAGATGCTGCTCGTGTCGGCTGCACTCCAGTTCATGGGATTTGCACTGATCGCCTGGCTGGCACAGTCGTCCTGGTTCAATCCCGCGTTCGGCTTTCCTGAAGGTGAACTGGCACCGGCGTTCCTGCTGTTTGGACTGCTCAGCGGGCTGGTGACCTTCTGGCTCACGCCCATCAGCAATGTCTTTTCGCGGAAACATGAATTCGAGGCCGATCGATTTGCACGCGAGGCGATGAACGGACCGACCGCCATGGTGAGCGCGCTGCACAAGCTCGCGCAGAAGAACCTTTCGAATCTGACGCCTCACCCCTGGTACAGCGGCTTCCACTACTCGCATCCCACCATGGTTGAAAGGGAACGGGCCCTGCTGGCTTCGTAGCGATGGGGACGGAGAGGGTTCCCCGTTTCTCCGTGAAATGCATGAAGAAACCCCGCCTTCGGGGATTCCTGAATCTCGCGATCGCATTGGTCGCAGGCAACGTCGCGGGCTTCACGGTGGCGACCTACAACGTCGAAAACTACACGCTGGCGGACCGCATGGTCGACGGCGTGTTTCGCAGGGCCTACCCGAAGCCTGAGGATGCGAAGGCCTCGCTCAGGCGTGTGCTGCGGGCCATCGACGCCGATGTTGTCATACTCCAGGAAATGGGGCCCCGACCGTTTCTGGCCGAACTGCAGGAGGACCTGGCGAGGGAGGGGCTCCGCTATGGGTTTGCGCATGTGATGTCGGCCGCGGACCCCGACCGCCATCTGGCCGTATTGTCGCGCAGCGAGCCGCATTCCTTCAGCGACTACACCGATTTGACCTTCAAATACCTTGCACGGCAGGAGTCGGCGAAGCGCGGTCTGCTTCATCTGGAGTATCGCCTCGGATCGCATCGATTGAGCATTTTTGGCGTGCACCTGAAGAGCCGGCATACGGACACCCCGGAGGATCCGGAATCGGCGGGGAGGCGGGCGGGCGAGGCGACGGCGATGCGGAATCGCATCCTGGAGAATCACCCCGATCCCGAGCGCGATCTTTTTCTCATTCTTGGTGACTTCAACGATCACAAGGCCTCGCGCCCCGTGCGCGCGTTCCTGCGGCGCGGAAAAACCATCATTGCCGACCTCGTGCCGGCGGCGGACAAGGATGGCGATGCATGGACCTATCGCTACGCGAAGGAGGACTCCTACGATCGCGTCGATCTGATGCTGGCCTCCCGGGCGCTCATGAGACACATCAGCCCCGGGGCCGCGCGCATTCCTGACGGACCGGACGTCGCCGCAGCCAGCGATCACCGTCCGGTCGTGGTTTCAATCGACCTGCCCGGCGTGGCCAAGTGACTCAACCAGGCTTGGTGGCTGGGATGCGCACACGAGGTGCGGGACTGCTGTGACACGTTTCCGTCCAGCTACTGGACGGAAACGGGAATCGTCAGTTCGCCGGTGTCGTAGCCTTTGAGGAAGAGGCTGCCGCTTCCGGGGCGTCCACCCTGCACGTTGACCGTGACCGTGGATTGTCCCTCCGGCACGAGCACTTCCGGCATGATGACGCTCTCCGGAACATCCGTTGTGATGTCGAGGAGGAGTCCACCGGGAGGAGCTGCATTGGGCAGAGTGAAGGTAAGGGTCTGGGTTTGTCCGCCGCGCAGGGAAAGGGAGGTGGGCATGACGCTGACGGTTCCGCTGTCGACACGGAAGGTGCCGACTGGAGAGTTGCCGCTGGCTCCTCCGATGGAGACGCGGTAGTTGCGATTGGGCTCGACAGCGGGGACAAAGACGCCTAGGGCATTCGGCGATTCAAAGACCGTTCGCGCGGGCGTGCTGTCGAAGTAGACAACATCCTGTGGCGTAAAGCCGCGGCCGAGGACACTGACGCGTGCACCCACCGGTCCGCGATTGACCTCGAGGGACAGCACATAGCGGCCAACGATATCCAAGGTTCTGACGGGAGTGTAGGCTTCCCGCGGTGTGACGATGCCGCTGCTCTCTACCTGGAAATTGACCAAATAGTAGTAGGCCAGCTTGCTTGCGCCTGGAGGCAGCGGGTATTCAAACTCGTAGATATCCTGCCCCAGCGCACTGGGTTTCATCGCGTGGCTCCTGCCAGCGATGATGACGGTCGGCGAGACGCTTCCGTCGACAATCGCGGAGCTCTTGGGGGTCGCGCGCATTGAAAACGTGTAGATCTGGGACGGATTCTCGGCGAGCGTCGACGGCGTGAGGTCGATGATCTTGACCTCATCGCAGCCGGTGAAGAGGAAAAGGCTGAAGGCGGAGGTGAGCCCGAGGAAAATTCGTCTCGCGTGAAGGAAGCGGCTGTTGTGCATTGGTCGTTTAGGAGAAATATCGGATGGGAACGCAACACAAACACTCTTCCATGGCAATGAGTGAGTTTGCATTGCCAGGATTGTACGTCCACGTGCCTTTTTGCGCCTCAACCTGCGACTTTTGTGCGTTCTATCAGGTGAAGCCGGACGCCAGGAAAATCGCGGAATTTTTCGAAGGCATCCAAGCGGAAATCGCTATGGTGGACTGGGATGAGCCGATAGGCACGGTTTTCTGGGGTGGCGGCACGCCCGGTCTGCTTTCGGCCGATCAGCTCCGCCACCTGGGGAGGCTGGTCCACACGATTCCAGGCGCAGCCGGTGCTGTGGAATGGACGGTTGAGCTGGCGCCGGGATCGGTCACGGTCGAACGACTTGCAGCGCTGAAGGAAATCGGGGTGACGCGACTGTCCATCGGCGTGCAAAGTCTGCAGCCCGACCTGCTGATCTCCCTTGGTCGAAAACATACGCGAGAGCAGGTTTTGCGCGCCTATGAGCGGGCGCGAAAGGCAGGGTTTCGCAGCGTGAGCCTCGACATGATGTTCGCGCTGCCCGGGCAGTCGGAGAGCGACTGGCTGAAGGACCTTGCCGAGGCGATCGCATTGCAGCCCGACCACCTTTCGACCTACTGTCTGACCTTTGAGGAGGATACGGCTCTCTGGGTGAAACTCTCGCAGGGCAAGGTTAAGCGAAGCGAACAACGTGAGGCGGATCTCTATCTCGCAACCTGGGGCACCCTTGCAGCGGCCGGCTACGCCCAGTACGAGGTGTCCAACTTCGCCCGCCCAGGGCACACATGCCTGCACAACCTGAACACCTGGCGCATGGGAGCATGGATCGGCCTGGGGCCGTCAGCCGCATCCCAGCATCAAGGCGTGCGGGGAACCAATGTGAGTGACCTCCAAGTGTGGCGGGAAAACATCGGACGGGGCATAAGGATGACGGAGGACCGCTGCGTGCTGGCCGATCGAAACCTGCTTGAGGACGCCCTGATATTCGGCCTGCGCATGAACGCGGGCGTGGATTGGCGGCAGTTGATCGAACGGTTCCCGGAAGCGGTCGAAGGTTTGGGTGAAAGGCGGGCGGTTGAACACATGATGGCGAGACTTGAGGTCGATGGATTGGTCAGGATTTCGGAAGCTCGATGGTCGCTGACGGATCGTGGACGTTTGCTTGCAGATGCGGTTGCCACCGAGGTGATGGGCGCGTTCGAATCGGTTCATTCATGAGCGGATTTCGAATCGTCATGTCCCTGGTGGTCGCGGCAATGGGCGCGATGCTGGCGTCCTGCCAGACGAACCGGCAGGTTTCCGAGCCCCACGAACCGCTGATCGCGCGCTTTTTCGTGGAATCGCGTGCATCGGAACTCGGGCGCCCGGTGACGCTCCCCCAGAGCGAGGTTTTCATTTCCATCGATCCGAAACCGGTGATCATGGAGTTCGACATCACGGATGCCGAGGTTGCCCAGGTCGCCATGGGGAAGTGCCTGCTTGTCCGCCTGACCACGGCTGCGGCGCGCGACCTCTACCGATTGACAGGTACGGCGCCTGGGCGCCGCCTCGTCCTTTCGCTCAACGACCAGATCGTGGGTGCGCGCAAGATCGATCGCCCGCTGGACGATGGAACGATCCTCATATTCCTGGAAAAGCCCGACAGCGAACTTCCAGATCTGGTTGCACGGTTGAAACGCACGTCCGCAGACATCAGAAACAAACTGGCTCGCTGAGCGATGGGTGCGAAACGATGGATGCTCGCCGTTCTGGCGACGATGGGTGTGGGTTGGAAAACGCGTTGCGCCGAGAGGATGCAACTGGTTTGGCCGACTCCGAATTCCGCCTGGTCGGATGGAAGGACGATCGAGGATTTCATCCAGCCGACATCATCCGGTGAGGCATCGTCCGGCTGCTTCGGTTGCGTGAGGACCGGAGGCGCACAATTTCACGAGGGCATTGATCTCAAGCCCTTGAAGCGCGATCGCAGCGGCGAACCGACGGACGCCGTTTCCGCCGTCCTTGGCGGGGTCGTGCGACACGTGAACAGCCATGCGGCGGACAGCAGCTATGGCCGTTATGTTGTCATCGAGCATCTCGGAGCGACTCCAGCCGTTTATTCGCTCTACGCGCATCTGGCCCGGATCGCGGACGGCCTGAAGGCAGGGGATGCCGTTGTCGCCGGGCAGACACTGGGTGTGATGGGGCGGAGCGCGGGCGGTTACACCATTCCCCGGGAGCGTGCGCACCTTCACTTTGAGTTCGGCCTGATGGTCACGAGCGGGTTTCAAGCCTGGTACGATCGCAGGAAGTTCGGCAGCCGCAACGAGCACGGGCTCTGGAACGGAATGAATCTCATGGGCTTCGACGCCCTGGATTTCTTCAATGAGCATCGTGCTGGAAAAGTGGATACATTCCTGCAGTATCTGCAGGGAAGCCGGCCAGCGGTGACACTTCGAATCGCGACACACCGATATCCGGATTTCGCCAGACGATACCCCGATCTTGTCGTGAGGCAGCCCGAGGGTCTTGTGGCGGGCTGGGAGATCACAACGGACAGCACCGGACTGCCGTTTCGCTGGCGGGCGCTGAGTTCGATGGAAGTGTCCGGTTACCGCGGCAATGAGGTCCGGATCATCGGGCACGACGCGGCCCTCGCGAAGGTGCATCGCTGCAAATCGCTCGTTGTTTCGCAGCGTGGAAAACCCGTTCCGGGGCGCGACCTCCTGACACTGATTCAGCAGCTCTTCGGAGTGGACTAGGCGCGCACAAGCTCGCGCAGATCCGCGAGGGAAAGCCTGGAAGATGCTGCGTCGCTGGCCTCAAAGACCCCGGCAAGCAGGGCCCGTTTCTCATCCTGCAGGGCGAGCACCTTTTCCTCCACGGTGCCCGAGCAGATCAGCTTGTAGCTCGTGACCACGCGGTGCTGTCCGATGCGGTGGGCCCGGTCGGTTGCCTGCGCCTCGACGGCGGGATTCCACCAAGGGTCGAAATGAACAACGGTGTCGGCCGCGGTCAGATTGAGTCCCGTGCCGCCGGCCTTGAGGGAGAGCAGGAAGACGGGAATGTCCGACGCCTCCTGAAAGCGGTCGACCTCTTTCTGGCGCGCCTGCGGAGTCATGGATCCATCCAGATAGGCATGGGGGATGCCTTGGGCGTCCAGTTCCTGCCTGAGGAGGGCGAGCAGAGTGGTGAACTGCGAGAAGACGAGCAGCCGGTGGCCGTCATCCAAGGCCTCGGCCAGCAGTTCGCGGAAGGCGCCGAGTTTGGCGGACGTGGCGGCGGAATCCCCCTCGCCTTCGTTGGGCGAGGATTTCCCTCCCAGGAGACGTGGATCACAGCAGACCTGGCGAAGCCGGAGAAGCTGGGTGAACGCGGCCATGCGAAGTGCCTGCTCGGAGGCGCCGCCGGCCTCGAGGGCCTGCAGGTCGCGTTCCGTCCGTTCCCGCACCTGGCCGTAGATCGCGGCCTGTTCCGGTGAGAGCTCGCACCAGACGACCTGTTCAATCTTCTCGGGCAGTTCGCCCGCCACCGCGCGTTTTGTGCGCCGAAGGATGTACGGGGCCGTCTGCGAGCGGAGTCGCTCATCATGCCAGGCGCGTTCGTCGCCGCGGGTGCCTGGGGGAATCGGCTTGAGAAATCCGGGCATGAGGAATTCGAAGAGCGATCTCAGATCGTCGAGGGAGTTCTCCAGGGGTGTGCCGGTCAGCACGCAGCGTCCGCGACTTTTCAGCGCGCGCAGGGCCTGGGCGTTCTGCGAGCGGCGGTTCTTCACATGCTGCGCCTCATCGGCCACGATGTAGGCAAACTCGATTGCGGAAAGGACTTCGCGGTCGCGCACCAGGGTGCCGTATGAGGTGAGGATTACGTCGAAGCCGCGCAGTTGTCCGGCATCGGCCAGGCGGGTCGCACCGTGATGCAGGTGCACGGCGAGGTGGGGAACGAAGCGGAGGCATTCGCGGCGCCAGTTCTCCAGGAGTGACGCCGGGCACACGACCAGGCTGGTGCCGGCCTTCGATCCCCCGGTCCTGGCTTCCTCCACCGCTGAGGAAAGCGTCGCGAGTGCCTGGAGAGTTTTTCCGAGGCCCATCTCGTCCGCAAGAATTCCGGCGAGCTGGTGCCGCCGCAGATGAGTCAGCCAGGCGACACCGAGGCGCTGATAGGGACGGAGCAGGCTGTCGAGCGGTTCCCGCAGTTGAACAGGTTGAAGCAGGCTGAGGTTGCGCAGCGCTTCGCTGCGCAGCCTCCACGTGGACGGCGGACTGAATCCGGGCGCGAGTTCCTCGAGAATGCCCTGGGCTTCCGCCAGGTGCGCATGCCCGAGGCGCAGCACCCGCCGGGAGACTGGCGCATGTGGACCGGCCTCCCCAGAAAGTGCGCGCTGCGCGTCCGAAAGTCTCTTCAACAATGCGGGGTCCAGCAGATAGATCTTTCCATCGGCCTCGACGTAGCCGCGATTCGAGGCGAGGGCGGATTGGAGGGAGGAATCCGCGACCATGCCCGCACGCAGGCCCAGCGTGACCGAGAATCCGTCGCGACCCTCAGTGGTGTCCGTCACAATTTCGGTCGCATGCAGGTGCGCGGTGTTCCTTGAAAAATTTTCGGTGAATTGGACGCGGAAATCGTTGCGAAGGGTGGTTCCGTGAGCCGCCAGAAAATTGAGAACACGGAATCGATCGCGCAGCCACCATTTGCGGTTCGAGGGTTCCAGGGTGAATCCTGAAGTCTTGAGGAGCTCGAGGACGGCTGCATGGGAGGCGTGATCCCTTGACGGAAGCGTGAACGCCAGGAAGTGCTCCGAACCATCCACCGTCGCGGCTGATGCGTGCGAATCGGTTGTGGAGGCATTGGGAATGCGCGGGTTTTCCCTGGAACCGAAGGCGGGGGGCTTCGTCTTCGGAGGAGACGCCTGTGCGACGGTATTCTGGCCGGAATCGAGAAGCTCGCTGACTCCGCGAAGGATGTGACCGATCCACGCGAGAGGGATGGAAGGCGCCGTCTGCTTGAAAAATACGGGCATTCCCCGGAGAAGTCGTGTGAGTTCGCCGAGCTGAGCCCGGTTCAGCTGGAGGAAGAGAAGAGGGCCGGGCCGGGCCCCGAAGCGTTGCAATGCCGCCAAGGCGGGAAGAAATTCGGCCTTCGGAGGATTCTGAAGATCAAGCTCGATCCTTGTCGGGATGGCATCCCGTGCCGCGGCAGACTCGATGTTCGGCGGTAGCAGGATGCGAATCATGGAAGCAGGGCAGTCAGCACCTCATTGAGCGACCGTCAAGTTCGTGGGCCTGTTACGGAGCTTGAGGCTGTGTGGCAATTGAGCGAAGGTGAGTTTGGGAGTTAAAAATGAATGTGAATCCTTGAGGTCGCGGGCATCGTATCAAGTGTGCGAACCGATTTTTCGAGCCGTTCATTGTCATGCCCTATCTACTTCACCATCATCATCTCGCAGCAAGAATGGTTGCGGCAGTCATCAGGCGTCATGTCGCCGGCGATTCGCATCCGGGGAAAAGCCCCGCGCTTGCAAAATGCGCTAAGCCTTGTTGCGTCATCCCGTGAATCTTCGCTCTCCCTGGGTCCGGATCCTTGCAATTGTGGTGGCGATCGTTGGCGCGTGGACGATCACGAAGCACTGGAGTGAGGTTCGAACCAATCCCATTTCCCCGGCAACGTTGGGCGATCGAGATGCGGATCGCCACTCAGATGGGGCTGATCTGCGGAATGTGACAAGCTCGTCGAAGCCTGGAGTGCTGAATGCACCGACGCAGGCGATTGATTCGCCACGATCGGCCGTCGTCAGCAAACGCTTTCCGCACGGTCAGGTGCGCGACGAGCGACTGGAAAGCCTTGGACCAGGACGTGAACGTTGGAGTCAGTGGATCCAGACTGACGGGCCTTTCCCAAATGTGCGGGCGGATCTGGTCTATGAAACGAAGGGCGGTGTCGTTTCCCTGGTAGAGGAGACCTATTACCTTGCGGACAGTGTGATTGTTGAACGCCCTTCCGGGGTTTCGCTGGAGCAGTTTGCCCAGAGACTGAATGCCTTGGGGCTCAAACCGGCCGCCCAGTATGCATTCTCCCCGGCGGTTCGAGTCATGGTTCCGGAACCGCTGCATCTCGATTCGGTTCCGGAGGCTCTTCTCCGCGTTGCCACAGGGGAACCCGGCTGGAAGGCGCTTCCTGACCACGTCGCATTCTCCGATGCAAGACCCAGCGACTATGATCCGCGGATGCTCTGGGGACTCGAAAGGGTGGCAGCTCCATCGGCCTGGGAGGTAACGACCGGATCAAACAATGTGATAGTGGCGATCATTGATTCAGGGATTACTTTGAATCATCCTGATCTGGCGGCGAACATCTGGCAGAACCCTGCTGAATCGGGAAATGGACTGGATGATGATGCCAACGGACTTGTCGACGATCTCCATGGATGGGATTTTGCCAACAACGACAACGACCCGACCGATCAGGACAGCCATGGCACTCACGTGGCGGGAATCATCGGTGCAGTTGGAAACAATGCGATCGGAGTCACTGGCGTGGCGCAGAGGGTCAAGATCATCGGACTGAGGGCGGGAAACAACACGCTGTCGACTTCAGCGATCATCCAGGCGCTCGACTACCTGACCAACCTGAAGCTGAGGGGCGTGCCGATCGTGGTCGTCAACAATTCCTACACGTCGTCATTTCCAAACACGATGCAACGCGAGTCGATTGTCCGGGCTCGCGATGCAGACATACTGTTTGTGGCGGCGGCGGGGAACGATGGCCGGGACATAGACAACACGGGTCTGCTGTATCCGGTCGGCTTCGGACTCTCGAACATCATCGGTGTGGCGTCGACGAGCCTGAGCGACACCCTGTCCGACTTTTCAAACTGGGGGCTGAGCAGCGTGCATCTTGGCGCACCCGGCACCGGAATACTATCCACTGTCCTGAACAATCTTTACGGTGTGAAGGAAGGCACGTCGATGGCGGCACCCATGGTGGCCGGAGCGGCTGCGCTATTGCGGTCGGCTGAACCGTCTCTGGGTGCGACACAACTCAAGGCGCGGTTGATATCCTCTGCAAAGGCGCTGCCGGGCCTCGCAAATCGGGTTGTCAGTGGAGGACGGCTGGATCTGCAGGCGTTGATCAACCCAGGTGTGAGCCTTCCGGTCATCACAGCGCCGCAGCCGACCGCCGAGTTGTATGCTGTTGAGTCGCCTTCGCAAAGCGTCATGCTTGCCGCCCGCGGAGCCGGCGTTCACAATGGGGAGGAACAGGGGGAGATTCCCGTGGTGTGGACCAAGGTGTCCGGTCCGGGAAATGTCGCGTTTTCAACGCTGACGAACAACCGCGTCGCCGCGTTGTTTTCCCAGGCTGGTCTTTATCGGGTCGCAGCGACAGCCACCTCAGGGGGGATGGAGGCCAGACTTTACCGGAACATCCTCGTGGGAGCCTCGAGCAGCGTGAGTTCGACGCAACTGATGGCGCAATGGAGATTTGATGAAGCTTCGGGAGCTCCGCAGGACAGCTCCGGACAGGGTCGGCATGGCACGATGCTGGATGGGCCAACCCGGGATTCCGGCCCAAATGGAGATAGTGCTCTACGTTTCAACGGGACCGTCTCCACCATGAAGTTTGCCGCTCCCGGACCGAATCAGGTGACTCTGGCGGGTTGGGTGAGGATGGACGGACGGGGCAATAGCATTTTCCCACGACTGATTCATTTTCCTGCCTATTATCTCTTTGCCGGAATGGACACTTCTCCGAATGCGGACCCCAACATTGGGACGGTCAAGTTTCTCGCAAACTGGTCCGGCACCGATGGCGTCTGGTATTCCCCCAGAAACCTCGTCGCCGAGGGAGCTTGGTACCACATGGCTGCCACGTATGACGGAACCAAGGGTGCGCGGGAACTGCCGCGCCTTTACTTGAACGGAAAGGAACTGGATGTGGCCGCCCAAGCCGGAGCGGAAGGCGTGATCGATCTGGCAACCGGCGATGGCTTCCTTGGAAACAATGAAGAGAGAACCCGTGCATTGCAGGGACGCCTTGCCGACGTCCGAATTTACGGACGGCAGTTGGGAGGCGAGGAAATTGCGGTTCTGGCAAAGGCAGGCACGGTGGAATCGCTCAGGAAATGGGAAATCTACGTCAAGTCAGCTTCGGCGACACAGTCCGTGGTCGGCCTCCGCATGGCTGATGGACGCCTTCCCTCGTCCAGCCTCAGTGCCGTCTGGCAGCAGATATCCGGGCCTGGATCCCCAAGCATTGTCAGTTCAAATGGAACTGAGGCCACGCTCGAATTCACTCAGGCAGGTTCGCATGCGGTAACGGTTGATTTGTTTGAAAATGGAGCGATGGCGCATCGTGAAATCTCGATCATTCTGCCGGGCTCGGTGGCGAATCCCGTGGCGCCTGGATTTGCCCGGCCCCCGGCCAATCGGATTGCGGCAGTCGGTGCGTCGATCACGCTCGATTCAGAGGCGACAGGAACTCCGCCACTATCCTTCCAGTGGTTTCATGATGGAGTGCCTGTCAATGGGCAGATTCTATCCCAGCTGACTTTGACATCCCTCAAGCTGGCCGACTCGGGAAACTACACTGTCCGGGTAACGAATGTCGCTGGCTCAGCAACCAGCGCGCCTTCCCAGGTTACGGTGCTTGCACCGCCGTCGATTGTCACGCATCCGGCAAACAAGCTGGTTGCCGCCGGCAGCACAGTCGAACTGTCGGTAGTTGCAAACGGAAGCCCGCCGTTGACCTTTCAATGGTTCAAGGATGGCGTACCCTTGGTTGGATCCACGGCATCGACGCTGGTTCTTGCGAACATAACGATCGCGCAGGACGGCAAGTATACCGTGGCGGTGTCCAATGTCGTCGGGAGCGCAACAAGCAATGAGGCGGATGTGGAGGTGTTGCAGGCGCCGTCAATCGTTTCGCAGTCCACGTCCCAGACCGTCCTCGCTGGCAGGACCATCACGCTTGATGTGCAGGTCACGGGTTCGGTGCCCTATTCCTTTGCCTGGTACAAGGACGGTGTGCTGCTGCCCAACGAGACGCAGCCGAGTCTCCGGTTTACAATCATCAGGATTGAGGACTCGGGAACCTACACTTTCAAGGTGAGCAATGCCGTTGGTTCGGCGACGACGACGCCAATTGTCCTGCGTGTTGTCTCTGCGCCGGTCATCACGCGTCAGCCCGCCACTGTGGCCGTGCTCGCTGGTGGCCGGGCGACATTCACGGTCGAGGCAACCGGTACGCAGCCATTCACCTATCAATGGCAGAAGGACTATGGAAACATTCCTGGTGCGACGACATCGCAATGGGTGATTCCTGCCGTAGGGCAGCAGGATGTCGGCACTTATACCGTCGTGATCACAAACGAAGTTGGAAGCGTCAGAAGCCAGGAGGCCTATCTGGCAATCGTGCCGGCGCCGAGGGTTACGCTCCAGCCTCAGAGCGTGACGGTGGCCCAGGGAAGTCCTGCGACACTCGAAGTCACCAGTCCGGATGAGCCGTCGACGCTTTCGTATCGCTGGTGGCGCAATGGCGAGCTCGTGACGGGCGCCAACTCCGCCAAACTGGATCTTCCGGCAGTGCAACCCGGCCAGGTGGGCATTTACCAGGTCGAATTGACGAATGGAGGTGGCTCGACCTTCAGCCTCCCCGCAATTGTCGCAATGACAATTTCCGCCAAGACGGCCGGTGCCGTATCCACGCGCCCTGAATGGCAGAACATCGTGCATCCCAACGGCAACATCTATGATCAACATGTGATGAGTGGAGATGTCGGCTCGATAACGGCTGATGCAGGGCAGATATCACGAATTTCCTTTGTCGATCCCCAGGGAGACATCGTCCAGGTCGAGATGTCCGGGCAGGGGACACTCACTCTGGCGCTCGCCAATGCATCGGGACCTGCTGAAGCCGCCATGTACAACCAACCCGGTGTCACTTACATGAAGGGCCAGGCAACGCTTGTTCTCGCGAATTCCAACGAGATGACCTACGTCGCGGCATTTTCAGTGGGATCCGCAACGAATCCCGCGGTCATCAAGCAAGGTGTGACCTATGAGGGTTGGGCGACGCTTCGCGCACTGGCCGTGCGTTCAGGGGACAATCGCATCGGTGGCATCCGATTTGGAAACGGCCGGTTCGAGTCTACGACGGGAGTCACCGGGCTCTGGGCGCCAGGGGTGGCGTCGCCGACGGTTTTCCTGAGTGACATCGCGGCCTTCTCGGCAGCGTTGCCGGTCCTTGCGGTTTCGAACACCACCGAAGTAGGCATCACTGGCGGCGGACTGTTTCAGCCGAACCAGAAGCCGGTTCTCGCTGAGGGAATCAGCGGGCTGCGGCTCCGTGCGGGCATGTCTTCGAGTGGTCAGATTGCAGGACCAAGCCTGCTTCTGGGCAGGATATTTCGCGATGGAGTCGATGTGACAAACACCATTGTCCTGCCCACCCAGTAGGTTGAATGCAGGCGAACGTGGTCCCCGCGCATCGGCGGCCACGGTTCCCCCGCCGAATTTTCAGAGAGTCGACGCCTCAACAGAGGCGGAGTCACGGTTTCGCCAGCGTGCGCGCACGCGCTGGAAAATGGCTTCGGGCGACAGACCATTCGCCTCGCGAAGGGCGGCGACCGTGCTGCCGTGATCGATGAAGCGATCCGGCCAGCCTATGCGCTCGACAGCAGTGGTGCATTCGGCTTCCTGGAGCACTTCAAGCACGGCGCTGCCGAAGCCGCCTGAAAGGACGTGGTCCTCCATGGTAACGAGCAGTGGTATGCAGGCGGCGTGGCTCAGGAGCAGGGTGCGGTCGAGCGGTTTCACGAAACGGGCGTTGACGACACCCACACTCAATCCCTCATCGCGCGCGAGGCGATCCGCCAGTTCCAGGGCATCCTGGACTTGGTTGCCCAATGCCCAGATCATGATGTTCGAGCCTTCGCGAAGGAGTTCGGCATGCCCGACAGGCAGTGCGGCCGGGGTCTCCTTGATGCTCACACCGCAACCAGCGCCGCGGGGATAGCGGATGAAAGCCGGACCATCCAGTGTGAGGCTGGTGTGGAGCATGTCGACGAGTTCGTCCTCGTCCCTGGGTTGCATGACCGTGACGTTCGGCACACACCGCAGGTAGGCGATATCGAACAGGCCGTGATGCGTCGGCCCGTCATTCGGTGAGAGCCCGGCCCTGTCCATGCAGAATACAACGGGAAGATTCTGCAGGGCGACATCGTGTATGATCTGGTCGTAGGCGCGTTGAAGAAAGGTCGAATAGATCGCGACTACCGGACGTATGCCGCGTGTGGAAAGTCCGGCCGCGAATGTGACCGCGTGTTCCTCGGCGATCCCCACGTCGAAGAACTGGCGCGGGCATTCCCTGGCAAGATGCGCAAGTCCCGTGCCGCTCGGCATCGCTCCGGTTATCCCCACAATCCGACGATCCGTCCTGGCCATTTGGACGAGAGCCTGTCCAAAGACATCCTGATAGTTGAGTGGGGCGTTGGGCGCTGACTTTCTGCTTTCTCCGGTGAGACGGTCGAAGGCGCCAAGGCCGTGGAACCGTTCCGGATGTGCGATCGCCGCATTCAATCCCTGGCCCTTCTTGGTGAGAACGTGGAGAATGACCGGACTTTCGAGCTGTTTTGCAAACTCAAGGTTCTTGATCAACTCGTCCAGGTTGTGTCCGTCAATCGGTCCCAGGTAGCGGAGACCGAATTTTTCAAAGAGCGATGACTCGACGAAGAAGTCCTTCGTTTCACGCTTCCATTTCATGTAGAGCCGGTTCATTTCCGCTCCGCGTGGAAGGGACGTGAAGAATTTCTCCAGATCCTGATGAATGCGGTTGTAGGTTGGGTTTGTTGAGAGTCGGTTCAGGTACCTTGAGATGGCGCCAACGTTCTTCGCTATCGACCATTCGTTGTCGTTGAGGATGACAATCAGCCGGCGTGTCGAGGAGACGACATTGTTGAGAGCCTCAAGAGTGACCCCGCAGGTGAAAGCGGCGTCGCCGCAGATTGCGACCACGTGTTCATTGGTCCCCCGGAGATCCCGGGCGCTGGCCATACCAAGCGCGGCGCTCAATGCCGTCCCCGCGTGCCCTGCACCGAACGCGTCGTGCGGGCTCTCGCTTCTGGTGAGAAAGCCGCTTGCGCCGCCCGAGTGACGCAATTTGCGGAAGAACTCACCGCCGCGCCCTGTCAGAAGCTTGTGGATGTACCCCTGGTGCGCGACATCGAATACGAACGGATCGTTTGGCGAGTCGAAGACGCGGTGCAGAGCCAGCGTCAGCTCGACGACTCCGAGATTGGGACCGACATGCCCTCCGTTTTGCGCCGTCACGGAAATGATTTCCTCCCTGATTTCCGCGGCAAGCTGGGAGAGCTGCGTCAGTGCGAGGCTCTTGACATCAGACGGGCCGTGGATGCCAGGAAGCAGGGGTGATGAAGATGCCGGAGAATCGGCGGGCGATGGATTCATCGACGGGAGAATTCAGCATGCATGCACTTAAGCGTCATTTGGGGTGCCCGTGGATTCGTCCTCAAATGGCACACAGGCCGACACTCCATCCCTTCGCTTTTTCAACAACTCGATCTTCAGCTCGGCATCCTTGAGGTGATCTTCGCAGGTTTTCAAAAGTCTGCTTCCCTCCTCAAAGCGCGAAAGAAGGTCCGCCAGCGGGACGTCGCCGCCCTCCATCGACTCGACGATTGATTCGAGCCGTGAGAGGGAGGCTTCAAAACTGAGTGGTGGTTCCGGTTGCGATTCCACAGTGAAGAATGCTAAATCTCGCTGGCTTGCTTTCAATCCCGCTTTGCTGCCTGTCAGCAACCATCTAAATCCAATAGGCGTTGACTAAAGGCGGACGGGTATTCCAGCCGCATGAAGGAAGCCCTTCACTTGCGGTATGGTGAATGTGCCGAAATGAAACAGGCTGGCGGCCAGCACGGCGCTGGCTCCTCCTTTAGTCAGCGCCTCGGCAAAATGAGCCAGCTCGCCTGCTCCTCCGCTGGCAATGACGGGCACGGAAACAGCGTCGCTCACTGCGCGCGTGAGAGTGCAATCATAACCAGCCATGGTTCCATCGGCGTCCATGCTTGTCAGTAGAATTTCGCCTGCTCCGAGCTCGACAACCTGTTTGGCCCATTGAACGGCGTTCAGGTCAGTCGAGTTTCTTCCTCCGTGGGTGTGGACGCGCCAGAAAGCGCCGTTGGGTTCCCGCCTGGCATCGATGGCTACAACGATGCACTGCGCGCCAAAGCGATCCGCAGCCTCTTGAACAAGCCTTGGGTTCTTTATAGCCGCCGTGTTGAGGGAAACCTTGTCCGCGCCGGCGCGGAGCATGGTTTCGATGTCGGCAACGTTGCGCAGCCCTCCACCGACAGTGAGTGGCATGAAGCACTGCTCGGCGGTTGCCGCGACCACATCGTGCATGATGCGCCTTTCATCACTGGATGCGGTGATGTCAAGGAACACCAGTTCATCAGCACCCTGGGCGTCATAGGCACGGGCGGCCTGGACTGGATCACCGGCGTCGCGGAGTTCCTGGAACTTCACGCCCTTGACGACACGCCCGGCGGTGACATCCAGGCAGGGAATGACTCGCCGTCGCAGCATTTCGGGAAAGGATTGGGAGGAGTCCGGCACCGGCTGAATCCAGCGGGCGCGGGCAGGCGCGGCATGCGTGCCAGGATGACGGTCTATTGATCCGTGTGGGTGATGTCGGGCTCGAATTCGACCGCGAGTCGATAGACCTGCCCCGGACGCATGACCAAGGGGTGGTCACGGACGAGATACTGAAGGTAGTGAATCTTGCCGTAATTCGTGCGATACGTTGGGTCTGCCGAAACAACTTCCGTCTCCTGCCAGTGTGCCAGGAAATCATTCTTGCTCACGCCGCAGCGGCTGCCTTGAGGGCCGAGCGCCAGTGCTCCCGCGACATGATATCGTGAGTGGGGCGCGGCAATCGCGAGCATGTAGCGAAACTTGTCGAGCGTGACCTGCTGCCTGACGGTGTAGGCGAATTCGCAGGATATCTTGCTGCCGGAAAAATTCCATTGCACCTTCACGCTTCCGAGTCCCTTGACAAGATTCTCCTTCGTGTCGATGAGGTCCGGCTGTTCGTAGCGAAAATAGAAGCTGTTGCGAAGACCCAGCCCCGTAACGCAGTTCTTGCCGTAAAACGCAGGAATTGTGACATGCTCTCCAAAAGTGAGCTCGGGCAGCATGATGGGTGCGTAGATGTTGTTCGGCCAGTCGAAGACACCCGGGCAGTGTGGGAAGGTGAGCGCATCGGCCACGGCCGTGCCGCCGCAGGAGATGATGGGAATCTGGAAATGCAGTCCGCTGCTGGCGTCGCGGTAGAGAAAAACGCCCTGTTCCTTGCGGTTCGACTTGTCGAATATGACAAACCGTCCGGCTGTTCTGGGCTGGTCGATTTTTTGCGGGGCCGCCGGAAGGCGGACCGTCTTCGCAAGGCGGGACCACTGGCAGAGGTAGCGCGCGGCATCGAAGTTGGCCATGCGCGTCGTGTGGTTGGAATAGGCGGTGCGTTCTGCGTCACGGAGGTCGAGGAAGCCGTTCTCCTGATCCAGATACGTCTGGTAGAAGAAGAAAAACAGGCGGCGCAGGAGATCCTGATAGCGTGGTTTCTGCTCGTCCGGAATCCATCCATCACGCAGCGCCTGAAGGATGAGTGTGATGCAGTGCATTTGTCCGTAGGCCCCTGCCGCTCCACCGAACGCCCAGCCCAAGCCGTCCGCGCGCACCAGATCAGGCATCATGCGGATGTATTTCTCAGCGTAGGTGCGCAGCGTGGGCAGCTTCCGGTCGCGCACGCCGCTGTTTGCATGCAATTGCAGCGCGGAGCGGATGAACACGAAGGTCATCACACCATAGAGATTGAAGTTGCCTCCGATTCCTTCGGTGGCGTCGTCAAAGAAACCGGTCGAACTCGTCTGGTTGATGCGGTCCACCAGGCGTTCGATCAATCGCGATGTCTCGTCCTTTTTCGACAGGCCAAAACTGAAACGCGCGACGGCCTTGGCAATGTTGAACGCCTGCCAGTGGTTGTCGTAGTCGCTGCGGTGGAGCAACTGCTTGTCCATGCGCTGCTGGGTTTCCTCCACCAGGCGTTCCCAGACCACATTTCGCTCCTTTGAGGGGCCAAAACAAAGCAGGCCGAGGGATGCGTAGGCCAGGCCGTTTTCGGCGGGCGGCTCCGTGAACATCTGGGCTGTAACGCATCGGGCGGCAAGGTCGACGAGATCGAAACCCTTGAGAGAAGTCTCGCCAGTGGCGCGATAGTATTCGCCCAAGGCCAGGACCACATGGCCGGGCTCGTCAAGACGACGGTTCTCACCCAGGGCAGGAACAACGGTGCCGTCCGGCTGGATGGCGTCCAGATTTTGACCCAATATTGAACGGGCCATGTCTAGGCACTGCTCGGAAAAACTATGCATGCGAATGGATTGGCTGGCTGGCTGCACCGGCCGGCGCATCGGGCACGCGGACGGAAATGAAATTTTTCAGAAAGGGCGCGTCTGGCGCAAGCGGGAATTCTGTAGCCATCAACGTGCGATCAATTTGAGGAATTCGTCGTTTGTCCGCGTCTTTGAGAGACGGGTGATCATGGTCTCAGTGGCCTCCTCGATCTTCTGCTGGACCAGTGCCCGTCGAAAGAAATGGATTGAATCAAGGGTCTTTGGATCGAGAAGCAGCTCCTCCTTGCGCGTTCCGGATTGCTGGACATTGACCGCCGGCCAGAGGCGCATCTCGGCGCACTTGCGGTCGAGCACCAGGTCGCTGTTGCCCGTGCCCTTGAATTCCTGGAAGATCACGTCGTCCATGCGGCTGCCGGTTTCCACTAGAATCGACGCAACAATGGTGAGTGACCCCGCTTCCTCCGTTCGCCGGGCGGAGGCAAAAAGCTGGCGGGGTTTTTCAAGCGCGCGTACATCGAGTCCACCTGAGCCGGTCCGCCCCGAGTTGCGCATGGTGTTGTGGGCGCGGGCGAGGCGGGTCAGGGAGTCCAGATAAAGCACCACGTCCCGGCCGCATTCCACGAGCCGGCGGGCGCGTTCGATGGCAAGGTCAGCGATGCGAACATGGCTCTCCACCTGCTCGTCATTGGACGAGGCCCAGATTTCGGCCGGAACGCTTCGCTTGAAATCGGTGACCTCCTCCGGGCGCTCATCCACGAGCAGGACCATCACGTGACATTCCGGATGGTTTTCAATCACACCCAGGGCCATGTCGCGCAGCAGGGTGGTCTTGCCCGTGCGTGGAGGAGCGACAATCAGACCGCGTGTGCCCTTGCCAATCGGGCAGAAGAGGTCGACCACCCGCGTGGTCATGCGTCCGTCCTTGGTTTCCAGTCGAAGGTGCTGGTTTGGCGAGACCGTGGTGAGGCTGGTGAATTCGAGTTTGGCGCGACGATCTTCAATCGACAGGCCGTCGACGGATTCGATGAACTTGATCTTGGGATTTGGAAACTTCCCTTCCGCCGGGAATGCGGTCCCGGTGATCATCTGGCCCGACTTCAGCTTGAATCGGCGAATGAGTTCCTTGGGGACAAAAGTATCGGTCGGCCGCCGTTTGCCGAATCTGGCGATGTCGATCAGCTGACCGTTCCCGCTCCTGGAATGGTCGATGTCGAGTATGCCGGAGACGTTGACGAGATTTTCGGCAGGCTGGACAGTTGTGCGATCGGTGGAGGCAGAATCGGTGGGGGAACGCGGTGCGGAGGACGATTCCGCAGACGCGGGTACGGGATTGGTTTCCATGTGAACTGGGAGAATGGACAATAGAGTTCAAGGCGAACGCTTGACGCTCAAAACTTGTAGCGAGATACTTTCTGCGCTCGCTGCGAGCCAACGTTCGACAGAATTTATCTCCAACAACCACTCACGTGACGGACCAAACGATAACCTCAGTATCCCGAGAAAATCGGGTTTTTAGGCCTTCGGCCGAGTTTCAACGCCAAGCAAACCTTGGGAGTTTCGCCACGTATAAGAGGCTTTACGCAGAGTCTGTCAATGCTCCAACAAAATTTTGGGCTCGCCAGGCGAAGGAAATGCTCACGTGGCGCAAGCCATTCAAGGAGGTTTTGAAGTGGAAGCTGCCACATGCCAAGTGGTTCACAGGCGGGCAGTTGAACGTGGCAGAGAACTGCCTGGACCGTCACCTGCAGACCGCCCGGGCCAACAAGGCGGCAATTATTTTTGAAGGTGAACCGGGTGACATCCGAACAATCACCTATAAACAGCTTCATCGCGAGGTTTGTCAGTTTGCCAATGTGCTGACCGACCTTGGAGTGAGGCAGGGGGATCGCGTTGCAATTTACATGCCAATGGTCCCTGAGGCGGCGGTGGCCATGCTTGCCTGTGCGCGCCTGGGTGCCATCCACACCGTCATTTTCGGCGGATTTTCAAGTGAAGCGATCAAGGATCGGGTCAACGATTGCCAGGCGAAGGTCGTGATCACGGCGGATGGCGGGTGGCGCCGGGGAAAAATCATTGAACTGAAAGCAAACGTGGATCGGGCGCTGGCGGCCACCCCTAGTGTTCAGAAAGTGGTCGTATTGAGACGCACGGGGAATGCGACCGCCATGGTCGAAGGTCGCGACCATTGGTGGCATGACCTCGTTGCGGAAGCCTCGCCCGTTCACAAGGCGCGGGGCTTCGCGAGCGAAAATCCCCTTTTTATTCTCTATACCTCGGGTTCGACTGGAAAGCCAAAGGGAGTTCTTCACACGACCGCCGGGTATCTGCTCGGCTCGATGATGACGACGAAGTACGTGTTCGATCTCAAGGAAGCCGATGTCTATTTCTGCACTGCGGACGTGGGGTGGGTGACGGGCCACAGTTACGTTGTGTACGGGCCGCTGGCCAACGGTGCCACAGTGTTCATGTACGAGGGTGCGCCCAATCACCCCGGTCCCGATCGGTTCTGGGAGATGATCGACCGGCATGGCGTGACAATCTTCTACACCGCGCCGACGGCCATTCGTGCCTTCATGCGCTGGGGAGATGAATACGTGGCGAAGCACAGCCTCGCCTCCCTTCGCCTGCTTGGCTCCGTCGGGGAACCCATCAATCCGGAAGCATGGATGTGGTATTACACGAACATCGGGAAGAAGCGCTGCCCGATCGTCGACACCTGGTGGCAGACCGAGACAGGCGTCATCATGGTCACCCCGCTTCCTGGAATCACCCCAACGAAGCCGGGATCGTGCACGCTTCCATTCTTTGGTGTTGTCCCGAAGGTCCTCGATGAAAATGGCAAAGAGGTGCCGAGAGGTTCTGGCGGACGACTCTTTCTCAAGCAGCCCTGGCCATCGATGCTGCGCACCTTGTGGAATGACGATGAGCGCTTCAAGAAGCAGTACTGGAGCGAACTTCCCGGCTATTATTTTGCCGGCGACGGCGCTCGATTTGACAAGGATGGATACCTTTGGGTGGTTGGGCGAATCGATGACGTGCTGAATGTCTCGGGACACCGCATAGGAACGGCGGAAGTTGAAAGCGCGCTCGTCTCGCACCCTGCAGTTGCAGAAGCGGCCGTCGTCGGACGCCCCGATGATCTAAAGGGCCAGGCGCTGGTTGTATTCGTGACCGTCAAGGCGGGGATTACTCCCTCGAAAGAGCTCCGGGAAGATCTGCGTGCTCACGTAACCAAGGAAATTGGCGCACTGGCGCGCCCGGATGACCTGCGCTTTGCCGCCGCATTGCCCAAGACACGTTCAGGCAAGATCATGCGGCGCATTCTGAAGGAAATTGCCGTCAGCGGAGAGGTTAAGGGTGACACAACAACGCTTGAGGATTTTTCAGTTGTGGCAAGCCTGCAGGCGCATGAAGAGTAGCATATCATGCTATTATAAAAGTGTTTACATGTTGATGCAATTAAACCACTTCTAGGCTTGACCGATTAAGGCTATTTTATTGCATGTGTGGCGATGCAGAATATCGCCCACTTGGAATCCAAGTCATGGAAGCCGCTAAGGCGTGCTCCCATGACTTGTGCCGTGAGTCGCATCTCAGGATTTTCCTCCGTGGAAATGCTGACGGTGCTGGTGATTCTGGGCTCCCTGGTGGGGACTGGAATCAACATTTTCGGAACGCTTCAGACGAGGAGCTTGCGAGCCCGTGCCGCGGCTGAACTCGCGGTTATCCGACAGGGGCTCGAACGGTTTCGGGCTGCGCATGGTGACTTTCCTCAAACTGGAGAGCGCCCATCTCTTGCGAGCGGGGCTGGCATCGATCCCCAGGCGGCCGAAGTGAAATTGTTCAATGCATTGATCGGGAGGCTCGATGCGCGTTTGAACTCCGTGACAACCAAAGCGATGCTCGACTGGCGGGCACTGTCGACTGCATCTCCCGGGCTAGATGTCGAAGGTGCGGAGAGCGGCGAGGTGGCCAATGCCTTCCTGGATCCGTGGGGAAACCCGTATGTCTATCGGTATCGAGGCACAAGCAATGGGGTTTGGATGGCTCCGACATGCCTCATTTATTCCCTCGGCCCAGACGGCCTGGAACTCGCTCCCGAGCATGGAGCATTTGAACGCACGGCGGCTTTAAACCAGGACAACATCCATGGGTAACCGTGCCTTCTCTTTGGTGGAAATGCTCGTCTGCATCGCTGTCGCTGCGATGCTCTACGGTCTCATTGTCCCCACTACTGCAGCCATCAGGGGGGCTGCCGGGCGACATCAATCCCGTGTCCGGTTCAATCAGTGGCGGCTCGCCATTGAGGAATTCCGGACTGAGTACGGCCACCTTCCAGATGTGGCAACAGGAGGGAGGCTGGATCCAGGCAAGATGCTGGCCGCGTTAACGGGGTGTGATTCCAAAGGTTCCCCAGTGCCGGCTGAGGACCTTCAAGGCAACATCCGCAGGATTCGCTTTCATGCCTTTGGTGCAGGCGAACTGATTCCCGTGACAGGCACCATGCATGGGGCTGAGCTTGTCGATGGAAACGGAAACAGTCAGATCGGTGTTCTCATTGATCGGGATGAGGATGGTGCGATCCATGGAAGCGAAGTTGTTGCAGTGCCAGTGGCTTCGGGCAACTCGCGGGATGGTTTTACCGCGCCGTTCACTCCACCCGCATCCGCCGTTGGGCCGGGTGTGAGCATTCCTGCCCGAATTGCGTTTTATTCCACAGGATCCGGACGGGATCCGGAAGGATTTGTCTATAGCTGGAGATGAATGGGCGGAAGAGGCGCCATGAATATCCGGAGCATGTGCGGTCGTTCGACTCTGTCGGCTTTCTCCCTCGTGGAATTGCTCATCGCATTGTGCCTCGCTGGCACACTTTCAATTCCCATTGCCCTTACAGTTCGGGAAGGAAGGGAGACTCGGACGATGGAAAGTGCTCAGGATCTTGTGGGCGCACATTTGAACGCCGCGCGCATGCACGCGATTGTTTCCGGCAAGCCCTGCCGGCTGCTGGTCTATTCGGGCCGCCGGGAGAACTCCGAGCTGCAATGGAAACTGCGCAGCCTCATTGTCGCGATCTCAAATGGCGATGGAACCTGGTCGGCCCGCGATGAGCCGATTTGCCTGCCGGGCAACATTCGCATGGTCCCCAGAATCGCACCACCCACGCTGAATCCCGGCGGCTGGGGGACAGCACCGCTCTCCACAATTTCCGGCGACACTTTGCAGGTGATTCATCTGGGTGACCGGCATCAATCCGGCTATTTCTACTTCGTCGAATTCAACTCCCTCGGAAACACCGGAGGTGGAACGATCGTGCTGTCCCCGGGAATCAACCGAACAGTCGGGGATGCCGGCGAAGTTTCATTCAATCATCCGAATGAAATCAGCGGCATCCGGGTGAGCCAGTATGGAGCGTTGACGATGCTGGCGAGCGCCTCCGCATTCTGATGAACCCCGGCAGGCGAGCGTTCACGATGGTCGAGATTGTCATGGCGTTGGGCATCCTCTCCGGGGGCATCCTTGTCCTGCTCGGCATGTTTTCAGCCGCGCTCCGGGGAGCGAATGACCAGGAGCTCCGCCGAACCGCAGGCATGGCTGCCAGCAAGGTGCTGGACCGACTCGCAGAACTTGGAGTTCAACGCGGCATGGCTTCCTGTCTCATCAACGGCAATGAGCGCGACGGATTGTCGGCATGGGACGGTCGAAAGCTCTTCGTAGATCGGAATGCAGAAATTGTGGGTTCATTTGAGGAAATCGGCATGCGCGGGTACGAACGCTTCGATCGGGCCCACTACTATGAGGCGGTGACGGTCATCGATGACGCGCAAATGCGGAGCGGCGAATCCGGACAGACCGGGGTTTGTCTGGTCCATATTGAAATGGCCTGGCCGGCAGCGAGGGCGGACGGAACACCCACACCCGACAATTCGCGAGACCGACTCGTTGTGACGGCCTCTATTCGGGAGTGAACTCCTGATCCAACATGAAGGCATTCCCTCAAAGGACACGTGGAGCAGGGGCATTCACGCTCATCGAGCTGATTGTCGCCCTGTCGATTGGCGGATTGTTGATTGCGCTCACCTCGCCGATTGCGCTTCAGGTGGCGGAGGTCTGGAAGCGGACGTCGGGGAGGCTTGCGACAAGTGCCCAGGCCGAGATCATTTTCGACAGGATCGCGCGTGACCTCGAGAGTGCCGTTTTCAGACGGGATGGGAACGTCTGGTTTGTCGCCACCTATCAGGCTTCACCCCAGAAGGGCAGGGGAGATTCGGGTGTTTCCGATGCGACGTGGGACGGCCGAGTGAAGCCTTCCTTCGAGCATCAGGGTGATCCTTCGTCTTCGCTGCACACAGCCTCCGAATCGGAGCAGTTTTCCAGAAGCCGATTCGGGCAGTCAGGCATTTGGCTTCGGTTTTTCACCGTGCAGCCGGACACGCAATCCGAGTTGCACGACCTTTCTGCCCCGCGCGCGGTCGCGTATCAGATCGTCAGACGACGCGCCACGGCGTCAGCATCCGCATCGGTGTCATCAAACACACCAACACGCTACTTTCTTTATCGCAGCGCGGTGCGGCCGGCGAGTGAGAACCTGCAGGACGTTGATTCCACGTTTTCGGCCGGCTATGACCTGTTTTCATCCATGTCTCCTGGCTATAACCAAGGGGACGCCTCCCGCATCGACAATGTCGGAAACATCAGGACACCGCGCCGCTATGAGCAGGTGATCGGGAACAATGTGATCGACTTTGGTGTGCGATGCTGGGTTCGCGATGAAGTTTCGGGAGAGTTGTTCGAGCGTTTTCCTCTGCGCAATCCAGGCGGGACGCCCGTTCGTGGATTTGCGGCCACAGTGCGCGACGGAATCTTCCGAGCAGCCGCGGTGCCACCAGTGGTCAGCGCGGAACCCAGCCTGGGCGCGACTGAGATGTCCTACGGATTTCCAGAACGAGTGGATGTCTTTCTGCGGATTCTAACGGATGAGGGCGCACGAATTGTTGACGCTTTTGAGCAGGGGCGAGCCGGTGGTTTTGAGGATCAAGGTGACGAGAATGCCCGTTGGTGGAGCCTCGCGATCAGACACTCCCATGTCTATGTCGCAAGCGTTCGGATTTTCGCCCATGCCCTTTGACCGGCGAAATGCTCCCTCCAAGCGCGGTGGTTTCGTGCTGGTTGTCTCCGTAATGGTGCTCTCTGTCATTTCCGCGGTCTTGCTCAGCCTTGGGTTGTTGCTTCGCGTGGAGACCCGTCTCGGAGTCAACCGGGAGGCAGCCGCGCAGGGCAGGCGAAACGCACTCTGCGCCCTGGATCTTGCACTTTCACACCTTCAGTCCGCGGCGGGTCCGGATCAGCGCTGGACCGCACGCGCCGAGGTTGCATCGCCACAAGCGCTTTCGCAGCCCTATTGGACGGGTGTATGGCGGCGGGATGCTGGAGTGCCGGTTCTGGCAACCTGGCTGGTGAGCGGCAATCATGGCTCAAATGCCTTGGCGGTGGCGCCCGACTCCGCTCTCAATCCGCTCACAGCTCCGCTGGAGGATGAGGTCCTCCTTGTGGACTTGGGAACGGTTGCGAGTTCCTCGCAGCGGATCAAGCTGGCCACCATCCCAATCACCCGACCGTCAAGGGAGGTCGATGCAAACGGACAGGCCTCCGCTGACACCGTCGGGCATTTCGCGTATTGGATAGGTGACGAGGGCATCAAGGCGAGTCTCGTGGGGCCTGCGAACGGGAGCCTGCTGAATTACGACAACTCCATGCCGGGAGCGCTTGCTTCGCTTGGAATAGCCCCGGGGGTGAACTGGCAGTCCAATGACGGATCAAGTGTGCGATTGGAGCAGATGCGGCCGTCATGCTTCCGAACCGATCTGCTGTTTCCGGGGTTCGATGCCCAGGACTGCGCGAGTCGCCTCAATCGTGTCGTTGAGAGGGGGCAGCTCCCGATGGTCAGTCCGGCACTCAGCCGATTCCGGACCCGCTCGCTATACCACTCCATCACGGACCGTAGTCGCGCCGTCCTTCTTGACCACGGAGGCGATCGAGCAAGGCTGCGCGTGGATCTCTCCGATACGCCCGATGTCGGTGATCCTTCGGTGAAGCGGATGCTTCTCGAACGTCCAATCAGCAACGCGATTCCATGGATGGCGAATCACTCCATCCAGCGGGGCAGTGATCCGGCGCAATCTTCGCACGGTCTTGGATTTTCGTCCGGTCCGGTGCTTACGGAGTGCCTGTGCAGATTCCACCTTTATAGAAACCCGGCCGATCAGTCCCTTTGGCTTCGCCGAGAAGTTCAGGCTGAACTGTGGAATCCTTATTCCTGCAGTTTGTCCATTGAAACTGAGCCTTTGGAACTTGAGATCACAGGGCTCCCCGAGATCAAGGTGTCACACGGCAGTCAGATTGTGACTGTGAATCTGAACGATCATTTCAAGATCCTCCGCGTTGATCGGCAAATGCATTGGGAACCAGGGGAGATTGTCATCCTCAGGGGACATGACGACCTCAGCCGCCCGGGCTCTTTGGGAGATCTTCGTGTCAGTGCAGAAGGATCCCTGCCCGACGATCCGAATGCGGACCGGCTCGTGGTGGAGTGTCCCGGCATTCTGCCGGACCATGGGCCGGCATATCGATTGCTGGCGGGCGGCTCACAAGTCGCGCGCTACGAGCCGATGCTGCCCTTCGAACCTGCCGTGATTGAACTTTCGCCAGCGGAGAGTCAATTGGACGCGTCGCTGGGATTTGGTTTTGCTCTTCGGGACGACCGCACCTACTGGATGAACGGTGCGCGGCCCGACGCCAGGGATCCGCGATCGCATGACATTCGGGGAGAGAGCTTCGAGCCGCCCGTGCAGTCGCGGAGCAGGCATCCGGAGGAAAACATTTCGGGGATTTCCAGCGATGACACATCGCTCTTCAACTCCTCCAGACGTCTGAGCATCGCGGAGCTGCCGCGGCAGGAGGTTGTTTCCATCGGTGAATTGCAGCATCTCGTGTCGGCGCGCCCGAATGCCGTCGGCAATCCCTGGGGCGGCGGTGTCAACGCGATATTTGATCAGGCCTTCCTATCGACCGTTCCGCGTTGGGCGCCATTTGACCCCTCCGATGAGGTCGCGCTTGCGAATCCGTACATTGAACTCCTGGCCCCCGCGACGATGCCGGTACCCCTGGGCAGCCCGACGGAGGTATCGCCGTCCTCGTCCGCAATCCTCATGGATCGTGATCATGCGGCGGAGTTCCTGCTTGTTCGCGGTGCATTCAACCTGAACTCCACGTCGGCGGAGGCATGGACGGGTGTGCTGGGGGGAATGAATATCGCAGACTGGGGTCATGGCGCCACTGGGGTCACCCATCTCAACAACGCTCATTTCCGGTTTGCCCACACAGCCCAGCACTTCAGCGCGGATCCATATCGAGCTGCCACCGCGGTTGATGCCTGCGCGCGTGGCGTGCGGACCCTGAGCCGGGAACAGGTGGTGCGCATGGCCGAATCGGTCGTGCGCTCGATTCGGATGCGTGGTGTGCCTTTCACAACAATCGCCGACTTCAGCAATTCGGGAGTCCTGGAGCAGGCGATTGCGGACGCGGGAATCAATGCCGAACTCCCAATGACCCTCGCGGGGTCGCCCGCATGGCTGTCCCAGGCCGACATTCTGAGCGCGATCGCTCCGTTCATCGTGGTGAGATCGGACACGTTCGTCATTCGGTGCTATGGCGATGTGAGAAATCCCGTCACCGGAGGCATCGAGGCGCGCTCCTGGTGCGAGGCGGTTGTCCAGCGGATCCCAAAATTGCGTCCGCCCGCCGATGGCAATGCAACGGATCCCCATGACGTCATCATGCCGGATCCCCTCCGTTATCCAACGGGGCGCGCATTTGTGGTTACCGGATTCCGGTGGCTCGGGCCGTCGGATATTTGAGCCTAGGGGGCCGCTGGATTGGGTTTGATCGGAATGGGAGTGGAATCGCGCGCGAGGCTGCGAAAGAAGAGCGAGTCCTTGGAGCCGAGATACTGCTCAAAAATGCCTGCATCGAGATTGGGAACATGGACGCGATCGGCTTCCTCCACGATGTTCAGACTGGGGAGATGCCAGGCTCTCAGGAGTTCCGGGAGCGAACCCATTGCTCCGACGACGAGCAGCAGCGCAAGAATCCTGCCCTCAAGCTGCCTGGCGTGCAGCGTGATTGAACGGGCAGCACCGGCCCAAAGCAGAAAGAGGGCGGGAATGGGTACGCGCATGCAGAAGTCGTTAAAGATGCCGAGGCGATAAAACGAAACGGAAAGCAGAACCACCGGGAGAAACCAGCAGACAAGGCGAGTCCATCGATCATCGGAGGCTCTTAGTTCACGGGCAAAAAAGTAAAAGATCCCCCATTCGAAGAGGTGGAAAAGCATGAACCGACCTCCGTCAGTGCGGATGTCAACGGCATCCCAAAGCCACGCTCGCGGGGGAGTGGATGTGGTGGAGTTGTAGTAGAGAATGGCCGCAAGAAGAATGGGAGCGGCGGCGAGATTCATCCAGTGAAGAGCCGCGCGACCGCGTCTGTCGACCAGGGCGAGCAGACAGAACGGAGCAAGGCCCATGACTGTGAACGGAGACCAGAACGCGGCGAGTGCGACCGGCAGGCCGATGCGGCTCAGACCGTCGTGCACGGGCAGCCGTGCAACCAGCAGGCCAATGACGAGCCAGGCTGCGATTGAATGCTGCGGCGCCCAGGTCAGCTGGGACATGTGTCCCGGAAAATTCAGAAAAAGCCAGCCGGCCCACCAATCGATGTGCTCCGTTCCCGCCAGCAGCGGCTCACCACTGACGAGTCGCTGTCCAAGGAAATCCAGACCGTTCGCGAACACGAAAATGATTGCGGTGAGCAGGGGTCTTTTCCTGACGAGCCGGATAAACCAGAACATTGCGAGGCAGACACCGAGCGCTGTCCACACAAGCAATGTGAAGCTTGCCCACCACCAACCGGCGACTTTTCCGACAAGTGCGGCCGGGAGATAATAGGCCAGGTAGTAGACAAGGGGAATTTCACTTTCGCCGACTTCGTAGGTGACCGGCCAGTGTGCCTCAACAAGATCCTTAAGAACGGCCGAATGCTTGTCCCAGTCCGGGTTCTGCAGGGTGAATCCGCCGGCTCCGGAATACAGGCTCCAGAGGCAGGCGATGGCGGCCACGATCACCAATGTCCAGAGCGGAAGGGCCGGCGCGGCATCCCCGCGCATGCGATCGGTTTCCCGCGGAGAGTTTGCCGCCTTGCTGGCGCCGGCGAAGGCGGATGCAAGGCACGCGGAAAGCGCCAATGCCCACATCCAATGCAACCAGCCCCAGATCCAAAGGACGACCGGGAAACCCAGGTAGGCCAGGGTCAGCAATTCGAGCCGCGCATCAAAGGCGGCAATGGGTGTCGATTTGTTGATCCAGCGGAAGGCGGGTGACGACATGGAGGGCGGCGTCGTATCAATGCGGATTGGTTCGATCAGCTAAAACGAGTTATGCGAATCCTGCGCAAGTCTTCTCCGATCGAAGTTGGTGCCAGAGGGCGGGATTGAACCGCCGACCAAAGGCTTATGAGTCCTCTGCTCTACCACTGAGCTACTCTGGCATTCCATTTTACCGCAATTACTTACAATTCAATTGATTCTCCAGTTGTCAATTGGCCGTTCGTCCCTGCGGCCTGCATCGAAATAATCCGATGGGCGGGCGAACAGGATTTGAAGCTATGTCGATCCTTGAATGTGTAAGAACGCGGACAGCGGACGGTATAATACGAAATTTTGCCGTCAAGGTTTCGTTGCAGGCACCCATCTGGCTGGGAAGGGCAACATCAGCCAGGGAAGGCCTCCCGCGCAAACTTGCCAGTGCCGAACGTCCCGCATTCAAAAGTGTGCGCAGATTGCTATGACCGCCAAGGACCACGCCAAACTTCCTGACATCCTCTGGATCGTCACAACGCAGTGGCGGGCACAGTCCCTGGGATATGCCGGCGACCCCAACGCGAACACTCCCCACCTTGATTCCCTGGCTAGACGCAGCGTGAACTATTCGCAGGCCGTCACGCCTCATCCGTTCGGACCCTTTGCTCGCGCCGCACTGCTCACCGGCCTGACTTCGCCGAAGAATGGAGTCCGCGAATACTTCGATCCCCTGCCGCACGGGAGCAGAACGATTGCGCATGAGCTGGGTGAACGCGGATATGACACGGCGTTCTTCGGAAAGTGGCAGCTCGGCGTGCGTGACAGGCAGGCTCCCCTGGTTGGAGAAACGCACGCCAGGGTCGTCATTCCAAAACACGCGCGGGGCGGCTTTCACGAATGGGAGGGCTTTGAAGGCGGATTTCTTCTCAATGATCCCTGGTTGCATGGTTCAGTTGAGCACCCTGTCCCATGCAGAGTGAGCGGGTATCAGAGCGAGGTTCTTGCAGACCGCGTCCTGGCCTGGCACGAGCGCAGAAAGTCGGATGCATCGAAGCCCTGGTTTGTGCTCTTGAGCCTGGAACCTCCCCATCCGCCGTATGACGCTCCCGCGAACGGAGTGCAGGCGCTCGACAGCGGCAGGATCGTGCTGCGCCCCAATGTTCCCCGCGGGGGCGAAGCAGAGATTCGGGCAAGGCGCGAACTTGCGGGCTATCATGCGCACATCACCGCGACCGACGCCGCGATCGGACGCCTGGTCGGCGCCCTGCCGGAGTCGGTCATCGTGGTGTTCACCTCGGTCCATGGCGACATGCACGGTTCGCACGGGCTGTTTCGCAAGGGCTGGCCGCATGAGGAAAGCATTCGAATTCCGCTGCTCGTTCGGAGTGCGCCCGTTCCGCCTGACACCATCTCCGTCAGTGACGAACCTGTCTCCCTGCTCGACCTTTTCCCGATGACACTTTCCTGGGCGGAAGGCAAAGCCTGGCGCTGCGAGCGAAGCGAAGCACTGATCTCCATGCCATCCGTCGTTTCGCTGCCGCATCAATGCGATCGCATCTGGAGGGGACGGAGGTCCCTGATGCGGAAGGTCGTCATCGCCGCGGACGGCGAAGACTGGCTGGACTTTGATCTGGCTGCGGACCCCCATGAACTGAAAAACCGGTCGCGGACCCGTGGTGGCGGAACTGTGTAGTTGAGGCGCCGATACAACTTCGGGCGGCTGACGGCTCCGCAACAGCAGGAACGTGTGCGGAATGCGCGGGCTTCCGCAAAATTGCCGCTTGCAGACGCCGGGCTTGCCTGCGCTCATGGCTGTTTTCACATGATTGCTCCTGAAACATTTTCCCATATCGAGAACATCAAGAAGCGTGCCGGCCACCTGTGGAGGTTTCTTTGACGTCGAGCAGAAGCAGCGCGAAATTGAGGCGATGGAGGCCCAGATGGGCGCTCCCGCATTCTGGGACAACAACGAGCGAGCCCAGAAACACATCGCCAAATTGAATGGGCTCAAGCGGGCGGTTGTGCCTGTCGCCGACTTTCACAGGAAGCTGGCGGACGTCGACGTGATGATCGAGCTCATCGAGGCCGCCTCGGAATCCGAACGCGAAGTCTATTCGACTGAACTCGACCAGCAGGTTGCGGCGATGGCCGTGGAACTCGATCAGATTGAGATCGGTGCGTTCCTGACGGGGCAGTTTGACCGTAACAACGCCATTCTCTCCATCCAGTCCGGGGCCGGTGGCACGGAGTCGAACGACTGGGCCGACATGCTCTTCCGCATGTACACCCGATGGGCGGATCGCCGGGGCTTCACAGTGGAGGTGCAGGATGTGCAGGCGGGGGACCAGGCGGGAATCAGCCGGGCGACGATGCTGATCAAAGGGGAGAACGCATACGGTTATGTGAAGGCCGAGCGCGGTGTGCATCGTCTCGTGCGCATAAGTCCGTTCGACTCGAACCAGCGGCGTCACACTTCATTCTGCGCGATCGATGTGATCGCGGAGATTGACGACGACATCAAGATCGAGATTCCGGACGATGAGCTGCGCGTCGACGTGTATCGGTCGTCCGGGAAGGGTGGACAGGGGGTCAACACCACCGACTCCGCGGTGCGCATCACCCACATCCCTTCGGGTCTTGTGGTCGTCTGCCAGAACGAAAGGTCCCAGTTGAAAAACAAGGCCTCCGCCATGAGCATCCTGAAGGCCAGGCTCTATGAAAAGCGGCTGGATGAGCAGCGGAGCGAAATGGAGAAGTTCTATGGCGAGAAGGGTGAGATTGGATGGGGAAGCCAGATCCGCAGCTATGTGCTGCAGCCGTACCAGATGGTGAAGGACCTGCGGACGGGTGTCAGCACCAGCGACACCCAGGGTGTGCTCGACGGTGATCTCGATCGTTTCATCACGGCATGGCTGCGCGCGGGCTGTCCCCGGCACAGAAACAAGGACATCCAGATGGACGAGTAGTCACCGGCATTCCGTGGGCAACAATCGTGCGATGCGGGTGCGAGGTTATTTCAACTCTCGAATGCTGGCCGGCGGCCGGGATGCTCATGCGGACGCCGGGGATGTGGATTCAACGCAAGTTTTGCGATTGCGGCCAAACTGGTGTTCCACGACGTTCGCATGCAATCCTCTCCTGTAGTCGTCGCAAGGTCATGCACCTTCCCCGGGGCTGCAATTACTTCACCGCAATCATGAAACTACTCCTGACCGCCGTGGCGCTCGCAATGGCTACTCCGCTCCTTTCGGCGGAGCGAATCGCTGTGATTCCCAAGGGAACCACGCACAATTTTTGGAAGTCAGTGGAGGCCGGTGCGCTTCGGGCGGGAAAGGAACTCGGGGTCGAAATCAAATGGAAGGGCCCGCTGAAGGAGGACGACCGCGCCCAGCAGATCAGTCTGGTCGAGCAATTTGTCGCCTCGGGAGTGTCAGCGATCGTACTCGCCCCACTTGATGACATTGCCCTGCGCGCGCCGGTGCGCAGTGCGGCGGAGAGAAAAATTCCCGTGGTCATTTTCGATTCACCTCTCAAGGCGGACTCCGGGAAGGATTTTGTGAGCCTTGTGGCGACAGACAACCGGCGGGGTGGCAGGCTTGCCGGGGAGGAGATGGCGAGGCTTCTTGGAGGAAAGGGGAAGGTCGTCCTTCTGCGCTGCATGGAAGGTTCGGCGAGCACCACCGACAGGGAGGAGGGGTTTCTGGAGGTGATTGCGCGAAGTCCGGGAATTGAGATCACCGTGAAGAATCGTTATGCAGGCCCCACCGTGTCCACCGCCCAGGATGCTGCGATGAATCTCCTCGACCGGATTCGTGAGGCTGATGGCATTTTCTGCCCGAACGAATCGTCCACGCACGGCATGCTGCTGGCGCTTCGCCAGACGGGACTGGCCGGCAAACGAACTTTCGTTGGCTTTGACGCATCGCCCGTGCTGCTGTCGGCACTGCAGCGCGGCGACATCCAGGCGCTCGTGGCCCAGAATCCGACCCGCATGGGATATCTTGGTGTCGTGACTGCGGTGAAGGCCGTTCGTGGCGAGCCGGTGGAGACATCCATTGACACGGGATGCGTGCTTGTCACGCGTTCGAACATCAATGACGCCGCGGTTCGAGAGGTGCTGGGAAGGTAGCCGTCAGGCGATGCCTGTTGCGCGACTCCGCCTTTCGGCGATTCACAAGTCTTTTGGAGCGACCCAGGCGCTCAAGGGGGTTGATCTCGAAATTGGAGCAGGGGAGGTCCATGGAGTGATCGGCGAAAATGGCGCAGGCAAGAGCACCCTGATGAAGGTTCTGGCTGGCGCCGTCACCGCTGACTCTGGTGTGATGGAGCTGGATGGCAGGCGTTTCGCGCCGGCCAGTCCGCTGGAAGCCCGGCGCGCGGGAGTCGTGATGGTGAATCAGGAACTCGCCATCGCGCCGCACCTGACGGTCGTGGAGAATATTGTGCTTGGCGACGAACCGGGGCGATTTTTTGTCAGGCGCGGCCAGGCGCGCCGGCGCGCGCAGGACGCGCTTTCCCGGTTGGGTCGATCCGACATCCCCCTGGATGCGCGTGCGGGGAGTCTTGGTGTTGCCGAGCAGCAACTCGTTGAAATTGCACGGGCGTTTGCGCTCGGCTGCCGCGTCCTGATTCTCGACGAACCAACCAGCAGCCTGACCGCTGCCGACGCCGCGGCGCTTTTCCGACTGGTCCGTGCGCTTCGCGATCAAGGTGAGTCGATCATTCATATTTCACACTTTCTCGAGGAAGTGCAGGTGCTGACGGATCGGTACACGGTGCTGCGCGATGGATTGACTGTCGCCACCGGTGAGACCTCGAAAAGCAATCCAAGCGAACTCGCCCAGCTCATGGTGGGACGAAGGATTGACGAACTCTATTCGCGCAGCCGGCGCACCCCTGGCGAGGTGGTCCTTCGGGCCATGACATTGAGGGGCCGGCGCCGAAACGTGTCCGCGAGCCTTGATCTTCGACGCGGAGAGGTGCTGGGAATCGCGGGTCTCGTTGGAGCCGGACGAAGTGAACTGCTGCGCATGCTCTTCGGCCTCGATTCACCGCAGTCCGGAAGGGTGCAGATTGAGGGTGACGACCGCCATTCAAACCCGATGCATCGCTGGCAGGCCGGAGTGGGAATGTTGAGTGAGGACCGCAAATCGGAGGGACTGGCCCTCAATCTTTCAATTGAAGAGAACCTCACGCTTCCCCGGCTTGGAGTCTGGTTGAGCCCCGGGCTATTGGAGACGGAAGCGGCCGGGTGGATCCAGCAACTGGGCATCCGCTGCACCGGGCCCCGTCAGGCTGCGATTGAGCTGTCCGGTGGCAACCAGCAGAAGATCGCGCTGGGGCGCCTTCTCAGAAACGATTGCGAAGTTCTGCTGCTCGACGAGCCGACGCGTGGGGTCGATCTCGGGGCGAAGCAGAGCATCTATCGACTCATTGACGAACTGGCTGGGAAGGGCAGGGCGATCATCATGGTAAGCAGCTACCTGCCGGAGCTTCTCGGCACCTGTGATCGCATCGCGGTCATGTGTCGTGGGCAACTGGGTCCGGCCAAGGACGTCGGGGAATGGGATGAGCATCGCATCATGCTCGCGGCATCGGGGTCGCATGGCGCAGAGATCACGTAGGGAGCCGCCTTCAGATTTGGACAACGATTCCACATGAAAGCAAAGAAGCTTCCTTCATCTGCCTCGGCATCGGTTGGCCGATGGCTCGCCAGCAGCGGGCCGGTGGTCGGCCTGCTGCTGGTGTGCGCCCTGTTTGCCGCCCTAAGGTACGAGACCTTCGTCACCTGGGACAACGCGGCGATCATTCTGCAGCAGACCGCCGTCATTGGAATCGCATCGCTGGGAATGACGCTGGTGATCATTTCCGGCGGCATAGATCTTTCCGTTGGCTCAATCATCGCCGTGGGCACCGTCGTCATCGCACTCTGCCTGACTGCAGGCATGCCACCCGGCATTGCGGCGGTTTGCGGCATTGCAGCGTCGGCGCTTTGTGGAGCGATCTCCGGCGCCTTGATAACAGGTCTGAGGCTTCTGCCCTTTGTCGTTACACTTGGCATGATGGGTGCCCTGCGCGGAGCGGCCAAGGGCATGGCGGCTGAGCAGCCCATCTACCCGGATGAAACGTGGTTGAGTGCATTCATGCGCCTGGGTGGAGTGGGATCGCTTCCCTTGGGCGTCTGGTTGATGCTTGGGCTTGCCGTCATGGTGGCGATCCTCTTGAGGCGAACCCGTTTTGGTCGCCACGTCTACGCGGTCGGCTCGAACGAGATGACGGCCCGCCTTTGCGGGGTTCCCGTCGAGCGGGTGAAATTCCTTGTCTATGTCATCGGAGCCGCCTTTGCAGGCGTGGCATCGGTTCTTCAATTCGGGTATCTGACAGGAGGGGACCCCACGACGGCTGTGGGGCTCGAGTTGAACATTATTGCCGCGGTCGTCATCGGAGGCGCGAGCCTGTCCGGCGGGCAGGGCGGCGTGCTCGGCACGCTGGTTGGCGCGGTCATCATGAGTGTCGTGGCAAATGGCTGCACAAAACTCGGACTGGCCAACTGGGTGCAGGAAATTGTCACCGGAATCATCATTGTCGCCGCGGTCCTGCTCGACTCGCTGCGCCGGCGATCGGACAGGCAGGGGTGAAGTGGGAATGGATTGGGCGGATGGATCCGCGGAGCGGGGCGCTAGCGTATTTGAACAGTCAATACATCCGGCTCCGCCGCCAGGATCGCCGCGATCTCCTGCGGAGTGGGGTGGTGCCGGTCCCTGAAGCGGATGTTCACCACACTGGTCTGCGTCTCGCCCCGGTTGTCGTGAAGGACCTCCGTGAGCAGCGGACTCAGGTGTCTGGATTGGAGCTTTTCGAGGATCTGTTCGTGTACGGCGGCCCCCCTTTTTGTCACCACAGTGAGTGCAAAAGTCTGTTCATTGCGGATTCGGGATCCGATGAAAGGCAGCGCGTAAAGAACGACCGCCGCCACAAGCACGCTGCACATGCCCAGGAACATCTGTCCGCTGCCGAAGCAGAATCCGATGACTGTTGAAAACCACATCAGCGCCGCCGTGGTCACACCCTGGACGGAAGGACCGTGCCGGATGATGACACCCGCCCCCAGGAATCCCATCCCGGTCAGAATTCCCGCACCGAGGCGACCCGGATCCGGACGCCAGCCCTGCGCAGGTCCACTGACGTGCGAGGTGTAGTAGATGTCGGAGAGGATCATGGTGATGGTTGCCGCCATGCAAACGAGGATGATGGTGCGAAGCCCCGCGGCGCGGCCCCGCCTCTCGCGTTCGAGACCGAGGAGAAGACCGGCGAGGAACGAGGCTGCAACGCGTTGAAGGATGTCGGCGATTTCCATGGCGAGACTGATCTGAAAGCGGGCCTGTACCTAGGACGGACCCGTGACGGAGGCAAGCGCACCGGAGCCATGTGAGGACACTGCCTGTTTCATGGGGCGAAGTTTTTTTGGGAAAATCCTAGTCAATCCTCTTCGGAAAGACTACCGTCAAGGTTCGCGCGACCGCATGCTTGTGCCTCAAGAGCCCCGCTGGACTGCAAGAGGCGCATGAAAAAAGTCGGCAGTCCCATTCAATCTATGAAACATGGCGCTATTCCAGGTTGGTTGCTGGCGGGATTCTTTGCAATGGCGGTGGCCACTCAGGCCGCGCCCATTTCCTCGGGCGAAAACAAGGATGGCACCATCATCGCCGGTGGCACGGAATCCTGGACCTTCACCGTCGCGGTGAACCAGACCATCGATCTTGCCGTCGGCGAACTCAGTGGCGGCACGAGTTTCAGTCCGAAAGTGCAGTTGTTCGGTCCAACCAACAATCTCATCACCTACGATTCAGGGGGGACGAGTGCGCGCATCAACCCGTACAGGGCGACGGTTGCGGGCACGTACACGGCCACGGTTTCCGGCTCGACGACAGCGCAGGCGGGAACCTATCGCCTGCGTCTTTACGTGACGCCTGGGGCGTTCACGGTGCCGGCTGGTGATGAGGGAGGGGCGCTGACCCTCGGATCAAATCACGCGGGCGCAATCACGGTGGGAGACCTTGACGCCTGGACAGTGAATGCGACGGCAGGAGAAACCATGGACTTCCGAATCGGCGAGGTATCGGGAGGCACGGCCTTCACGCCGCTCATCTATCTTTATGACCCGAATGGCGCGTCGGTGACCTACAACTACGGCGGCACCGATGCGCGGATAAATCACCGTGCGACGATCACAGGCACCTATACGCTGATCGTGGCCGGGTACAACGATGGTGACAATGGCACCTATGTCTTGAACGCGATCAAGAGCCCCGGAGCGTTTGTTGTTCCTGCTGGCGATGAAGGCGGACCGCTTGTATCCGGGCAGAATTACCCAGGCACAATCGCCGTGGGTGACCTCGATCCATGGACGGTCAATGTGACGGCGGGGCAATTTTTGAATTTTCGCGTTGGAGAGGTTTCAGGAGGCACGGCCTTCACGCCGCTCATCTACCTTTACGATCCAAATGGCGCGCAGGTGACCTACAACTATGGTGGCACGGATGCGCGGATTGGAGTGCGGGCAAATTTGAGCGGCACATACACTTTTGTCGTTGCGGGCTACAATGACGGCGACAACGGCACGTATCGACTTACATTCTCACGGTCACCAGACACCCCGGTCGTTCCTGCCGGCGATGAAGGTGGGCCATTGACCAACGGTCAGAACTATGCCGGGACGATTACGGTGGGCGACCTTGATATTTGGACAGTGAATGCGACTGCCGGCAACTATCTGCTCTTCCGAGTTGGGGAAGTGTCGGGTGGCACGGCGTTTTCACCCCTGGTCGCCCTGTATGACCCGAACGGTGCGCAGGTGACCTATGACTACGACAGCGTGGACGCACGGATCGCGCATCGTGCCAATCTGAGCGGGCTCTACACGTTCGTGGTCGCGGGTTACAACGATGGTGACCAAGGCACTTACAGGCTCACCTTCTTCCAGGCGCCGAATTCGCCTGTCGTGCCTGCGGGCGATGAAGGCGGGCCGCTGACCAATGGATTGAAACACACCGGCACGATCGCCGTTGGCGACCAGGACGCGTGGACGGTGAAAGCCAACGTGAATGACTACCTCTATTTTCGAGTGGGCGAAGCGTCGGGCGGCACCGCGTTCAGTCCCTTGCTCCATGTGTTCGATCCAAATGGTGCATTGGTGACCTACGACTACGATTCAGTCGACTCACGCATCGGCTTCCGCTGCAATATCGCCGGCACCTACACCGCGCTTGTGAGCGGATACAACGATGGCGATGCGGGCACCTACGACCTTCATTTTGTTCGCACACCTGTCACTCCACTTCAGGTGCCTGCCGGTGACGAAGGCGGAAACATTGGCAGCACGCCGGGAGTTGATGGAACGATCACTGTTGGCGATGCCGATGCCTATGTCGTGCTCGGAACCGCTGGCACGACGATCAACGTGACCGCAACGGAACTTTCCGGTGGGACCGCGTTCACGCCGCAGGTCGCCATCCTGGACACAGGCGGAAATATTGTTCGAAACACTTGGAATGCAACGGCCGCCACCACCACCTACACGGTCACAACGACCGGTCTGCATGTTATACTGGTGGCTGGATACAATGATGGCGATGCCGGCACCTATCGCCTCGTGATTTCGGGAGCATCGGCACCCGTCCTGCCCTCGGTCGCGGTGCAGCCGCTCTCACAGGGAGCGCCCCTCGGAAGCAACGTCACGCTCTCGCCAACCGTGGCTGGTTCAGGGCCGTTTGCGTATCAATGGAAGCGCAACGGCATCGAGATCCCTGGTGCTGAAAGTCTGAACTACACCCTCAGCAATCTCCAGCCCGCCAGCGCAGGCATCTACAGTCTGGTTGTCTACACGGAAGCCGGAACCACCGAAAGCGCGGGCGCGATTGTGGCACCGACGATCAGCACAAAGGTGACCGGGACCGCCTATGAGTTTGCCGGGGACATTCATCACCCCAACGGCAACGTCTACGATCAACTGCTGATAACCGGAACGGCGGCAACCTATACCTCCGATCCCGGGCAGATTGTGCGGGCTTCCTTCCTCGACTTGAATGACGACATCGTTCAACTTGAGTTCAGCGGACCTGGCTCTGTCACGGTCCAGATGGCGGGAGCCACCGGGCCTGCGACACCTGTCAAATACAACCAGCCTTCGGTGCAGTACATGCGCGGACAGGTGAGCATCTACCTTGTTGGTGCTACGGAGAACACGAATCTGGGCATCTATACCGTGGGGGTCATGACCAATCCCAACCCGGCGCTTTACGTCGCCGGTGCGAGTTTCGACGGATTTGCCGATCTTGGGTTGATCGCGATTCAAAGTCCTGACGGACGCTTCAGCGGCGTGCGCGTTGGCAGCACGGAATTGTTCGGCGACACGGGATACACGGGGATCTATGCTCCGGGCATTCGATTTGCAGGGCCGCTCAATCTCCACAACGTCTCCGCGAGCGGCACCGCCGCGCCATTCCTGCTGACGGGAACGATCGACACCGGACGGATCTCCATCACGGGAGGGGACCTCTTTCAGCCCAATGGCCGCGCTATCACGTTTGGCGATGTGTCCGACGTTTACATGGTCGCTGGAACCAACTCGCATGGAGTGCCGGCTCCGGCGCAGGTCAATCGCGGTGTGTTGATGCGGAACGGGGTAAACGTCACCAGCCAGGTCATTCACAACCCATAGGAAGGAATTGGCAGGAGGCAACGGACCGAGCGTTGCCCCTGCTTTTGGCCACTATAGGAAAATCCTGTAGGCAGGATTGCGGGTCTCGTCGGAGTACGGATAACCGAGATCCCTCAGGAAGCGTGCAAGCTGCTTTTCTGCAGATGGCAGGATCTGAAGGCCTGCGAGCACTCGTCCATGATCCGCCCCATGATTGCGGTAGTGGAAGAGACTGATGTTCCACTCGGCAGGCATGGAGGTGAGGAAACGCACGAGCGCGCCTGGTCGTTCCGGAAACTCGAATCGAAAGAGTCGTTCATGCCCGGCGAGCTCGGAGCGTCCGCCGACGAGATGGCGGAGATGCAGCTTTGCCATTTCATTGTTCGTGAGATCCATGGTTTTGAAACCCTGGCGGGAGAGATGGGCGGCCAGCTTGCTCCCCTCGCTCCGATCAGCCACCTGCACTCCGACAAAAATGTGCGCCAGGCGGGAGTCCGCGATCCTGTAGTTGAACTCGGTTACGTTTCTCCTGCCGAGTGTCTCACAAAAGCGCTTCAGGCTGCCAGGTGCTTCGGGAATGGTGACTGCGAACAGGGCTTCCCGATGCTCTCCCAGCTCGGCGCTTTCCGAGATGAACCGCAGGCGGTCGAAATTGAGATTGGCCCCCGACGCCACCGCGACAAGCGTCCTCCCCTTGATGCGGCGCTTTTCCACGTAGGCCTTGAGTCCGGCAATCGACAGCGCGCCAGCTGGTTCAAGGATGGCGCGACTGTCCTCAAAAACATCCTTGATTGCCGCGCATATGGCGTCCGTCCCAACGAGCACGATCTCATCGAGGTATCTTCGACAGAGGCGAAATGTTTCCCTTCCCACCTGTCTGACGGCGACCCCATCGGCAAAGAGTCCGACATGCTCCAACGCTTGTATCCGACCGGCCTGAATCGATCGGTGCATTGCATTGGAATCCGCGGGTTCGACGCCGATGACTCGAACCTCCGGCCTGACCTGCTTGACGTAGCTGGCGATGCCCGCCGCGAGGCCGCCACCGCCTATGGGAACAAAAATCGCATGCAGTTCATGCTGCAGCTGCTGGAGAATTTCCATGCCGATGGTTCCCTGGCCGGCGATCACATCCGGATCGTCGAAGGGATGAACCAGGGTCAGACGTTCGCGCAGCCGGATCCGCTCCGCCTCCGCGCTGGCATCGTCGAACGTGTCGCCGTGCAGGATGATCTCGGCGCCTCGTGCGCGCACGGCCCGGACTTTTACAGCCGGCGTTGTGACAGGCATGACAACAACCGCCCGGGTGCCAGCCCGCTTTGCGGCAAGAGCGACACCCTGGGCGTGATTTCCCGCCGAGGCGCAGATCACGCCGCGCGCGAGAGCGCCCGGGGAAAGCCGCGAAATCCGATTGCAGGCTCCCCGCAGCTTGAACGAATGAACGCTCTGCAGGTCCTCGCGCTTGAGCAGTACTGCGTTGTTGAGTCTGGCTGAAAGGGCGGATGCCTTGTCCAACGGGCTTTCGACAGCCACATCATAGACACGGGCCGTCAGGATTCTTGAGAGATAGTCCATGGGCGCTGGCGAGGCAGTGTGGAACGGGCTGATTCGGTCACTGGGTTGCCGTGATGCCTGCGGCATCGTGCAACATTTTCATTTCCGTTTCGGCAAGTGCGCGATTGAAAACCGCCAGACCGGCAAATCGGCCCATGGTGGCCTTGCCCTCGGGAAACATTGCACCGCCCGCATAACGGGCGCCGACGATGAAGTCCGAGCCACCCATCGGCTTTGAGCCGGCATGTTTGACCGGATCGTAGGAGAAAATCCCCCGCCCATGATAGTAGGGATTGAGGCCGCGGCTGCCGCCATCCGGACCTTCATGCAAAAAGTAGCGGTCGGTACGTTTGTGTTTCACTGGATCGAGCGTGCTTCGATCGAGCACACCATCGACGTAGGCGGAAAGCCACACGCCGTCATAGGTGAAACCGAGAGTGCACCAACGCTCCGTCGGAACATCGTGGGCGCTGACCGCATAGTCCGCGCACCAGGGGAAGGTGGATCCATCCGCCCGGCGCGTGACTCCGCCCTCGCTGGAGATGTGCGGGACGAGTTTGTTCGGACCGCCATAGGTTGGCATGTTGATCAGGAGCGCGTACTGGCGCGTACCGCTGTCGTCGGCGAACCCCTTTCCTTCGCTCCACATTCCGGCAATGGTCCGGCTGACAGCGAGATTCACCAGGCGCACGACAGCAAACATTGAAACCTGCGCCCGGGGTCCGCTGATGTTGAGGTCGCCGGTGTCCGCGTAGGCGATCTTGAGGAACTGATGTCCATTGAGTTGGGCGGAATAACCGGAAAATGCTCCGCCCTCCACGCGGGCGACCGGCCCGCCGACCTCGACGAGCGGATGCGGAAATCTTGTGCCAGAGGACAGGCGTGGCTGGCCCGCGGGTTCGCCGAATGTCCAAAACGCAACCAGTCCGGGCATTTTTTCCACAACGGCGCGGCCCTCACCCGGCGCGGCGGAAAGCACAGATGTGACCAGCAGGAGTAGAAACGACAGGCGGGAATACGGCGTTGCCGGGACGTCGGGCATTGGGAGTGCGAATGGTTGAATCAGCCTCGATTGCTTTCGGGCGCTGACAGGAACCCGGTGCGCAAGGCCGGTTCACTCAAAGCGCAGGGCGTCGATCGGGTCAAGTTTGGCGGCCTTGTGCGCCGGATAGAATCCGAAGGCAATTCCAACGAAGGCTGAGAATGCGACCGCACCCGTGACAGATGCGGTGGAAATCAGGACGGGCATGCCCGTTTGGATTGAAACAATCTGCGATGCCGCGATGCCGATGAGCACACCGAGGATGCCTCCGAGCATGCTCAGTATCATGGCTTCGATCAGAAATTGAATCCTGACGTCCCTGTCATGCGCCCCGATCGCAAGGCGGATGCCAATCTCGCGTGTGCGTTCTGTCACGCTGACGAGCATGATGTTCATGATGCCGATGCCGCCAACAATCAGGGACACTCCTGCTATCGAGCCGAGGAGAACCGTCATGGTTTTCGAGGTGGCAGTGGCGGCCTCGGCCAGTTCCAGCTGGTTGCGGACCGTGAAGTCGGGTTCCCGGTCTCCGCGACGCTGCTGCAGCAGGTCGGTGACATCCTGCTGGATGCGCGACATCATTTCCGGCGATTGTGCCTGGATGAGAATTGAACTCAAGTATTGCCGCCGCGCAATGCGACGCATGGCACTGGTGGTGGGCACTATGACTACATCGTCCTGATCCGAGCCAAAGAAGCTGAAGCCTTTCGACTTGAGAACCCCGAGAACCTTGAAAGGCAGGTTGCGGATGCGGATGGTCTGGCCAACCGGGTCGACGTCGGGATACAACTGCTGGGCGACTGTCTGGCCGATGACGGCAACCTTGCCGGTGCTGCGCATGTCGGCGTCGGTGAACATGTTTCCCTTGTCCAGATCCCAGGCCCGCACGCTGAGATAGCCTGGAGATTCGCCCATGACCGTTGTGTTCCAGTTGAGCCCGTTTGCGAGGATTTGCTGGCGGTCGCGCACTTCCGCGCTGATGGCGACAACGCCGAAGATTTCGCGCTCAATCGCCTCGGCATCCTCAAGCGTGAGGGTGCTTGCCGCCCCGAAGCCTCCCCGCATGCCCCCTGTGTTGGTGGATCCGGGAAATACAGTGATGACATTCTGCCCGAGGCTCGCGATCTGCGACTCCACCTGGTTCTTGGCGCCATTGCCGATGCTCACGGTCGCAATGACGGCTCCGACTCCGATGATGATGCCGAGCGCGGTCAGAATCGAGCGCATCTTGTTGCGACGAAGCGCCCGAAGCGCAATGACGGAGGTGGCGGTGATTCTCATGTCTGAACCTCAGGATGCCTGCGTCAGTTTTGCCGCGGCCTCCGCCTGGCGGATTCGCTGCATTTCAAGGTCGGAAAGCGAACGGTTCTGCACAGGCTCGTCGCGCACCAGCCGGCCGTCGCGAACGATCAGGTTGCGTTTGCAGAATCGTGCAATGTCCAATTCGTGCGTGACCATGACTATGGTTATTCCGCGCTCATTGAGTCTTTGGAAAACCCCCATGACCTCCACGGAGGTCTTCGAGTCCAGATTGCCGGTGGGTTCATCGGCCAGAAGGATCTGTGGATTGTTCACCAAGGCTCGGGCAATGGCGACGCGCTGCTGCTGGCCTCCGGAGAGCTGGTTCGGCAGATGATCGGAGCGGTCGGCGAGACCGACGAGCTCCAGGGCATCCATTGCCCGCTTCCGTTTCTCGCGCGAGGGGATCCGCCGCGGATTGTAGAGCATGGGGAGTTCGACATTTTCAAGCGCGGTGGTGCGCGCCAGAAGATTGAAGCCCTGAAAGACGAACCCCAGTTTCTGGTTGCGAAGATCCGCCCGCTCATTGCGGTCGAGATCCGAGGTGTCCACTCCATCGAGGAGATAGCGTCCCTTGGTCGGCCGATCGAGGCAGCCCAGCACATTCATCAGGGTCGATTTTCCAGACCCCGATGAGCCCATGATTGCAACAAACTCACCGGGTTCGATGATGAGGCTGATGCCTCGCACGGCATGCACCTCAACCTCGCCATTCGAGTAAGTCTTGTGAATGTCCTCGAGTTGAACGACGGCTTTCATGTCGCGCGTCGTCGAGCTAGAAGCGCCTGCCATGACTGCCACTGAAGGGATTGCTCGAGGGTCGGTTCGTATTGACTGGCGCCCCCCCCCCGTCGACGGTGATGCTTGTTATCAGGCGTTCGTTTTCCTCAAGTCCACTCAGAGCCTCCGTGTATGCGCCATCAGTAATGCCGACCCTGACCGAGACGGCCTCCGCCTTGGGGTGGTCTGCTGTTCCGGCGAGCTTGTAGACCGTGCGGGTGACGGCCTGGCCGCCACCGCGGCTGCCGAAGCGCTCGGGAAGTTCGATCCCGCGCTCCTTGGCCATCGCCTGCAGCCTGGCCATCGCATCAGCCGACGGAGGTCCGCTTCTAAAATCGACGCCTGCGTCAGCCATGAGCTGGCGCATCTGGTCGCGTCCACCGCCACCTCCCTTGGCTGCCCCGGCGGCCTTCTCGCCACCTGTGCCGGCGTGCTCCCGGTTCTCAGTGCCTGTGCCGGATCCTGCTGCATGCCGGGGCGCGGCAATCACATACTCCTCGGGCACTCGCGCACGGAGGGCGGCATTGGGAATACGCAGGGCATTCGGTCTGCGCGCGATGATGATGGCCACGGTGGCGGTCATGCCGGGCTTGAGTTTGAGGTCATCATTGCGGACTTCGATGATCGTGGCGTAGGTCACCACATTCTGGGCGGTTGTCGGAAGGTTGCGCAGTTGGACCACTTCGCCGTGGAACTGGCGGTTGGGATAGGCATCCACGGTGAAAGAGACATCCTGTCCAACCTCAATGTTGCCGATGTCAGCTTCCGCGACGGCGGCCTTGATCTGCATCTTGGTCAGGTCATTGACAAGGGTGAACAGGGTGGGGGCATTCAGACTGGCGGCGACTGTCTTTCCAACTTCCGCCAGGCGGTCAATGACGATGCCATCGATGGGGGCATAGATGGTGCAGCGGGAGAGGTCCGTCTTTGCATTCTCGACCGCCGCAGACTGGATCTGCAGCTGGGCGTCCGCCTGCTGAATCTGCGCCTCCGCCTGATCCAGGTCCTGCTGCGAAACCAGATTTCGTTCAAAGAGCTGCTTGGTGCGCTCGAAATTGAGTTTTGCGAGCGTGTGATTTGCCCGTGTGTTCGCGAGCTGGGCCTGCGCCTGGCGAAGGCGGGAATCATATGTCGCCGTATCGAGTCGCGCCAGAACGTCGCCCTTCTTCACCTTCGAATTGTAGTCAACCGCGACCTCGGTGATCTGGCCTGAAATCTGCGAGCTCACATCCGTTGTGATCACGGGTTGGAGATCGCCCGTGGATGTGACGGTCTGAATGATTTCGCCCCGGGACACCACGGTGCTCGCAATCTCAGGCGGTCGATCGTTCTTGCTTTTCCAGTAGTAGAATCCACCAGCGCCGAGCCCGGCAATGAGCAGGATGAAAAGGAGGATGCCGCCGAAGCTGCGTGATTTTGCCATTTAGTGAGGGATGAGTAAGTTCGAAAAAAAGTAAAGCGGGCGACCGCACGCGCTCCAACAAGGTGGATGTGGAATACTGATCAAGTCCCAGGAGCCATGCATGGAACCCGGCTGCTCCTGGCAAAAGAACATCGGTCCACGCCGTTTCAAACATGGACATCCGGTAGACGAGGATTCCCGCAGCGGGGTTACACATTCTAAAAACTAATTCTGATTGGCGATCCCCGCCCGTCAGTGGTTCTGCCGCCTGTGCGAGAAGGCTTCACTCAGGGCGACGGCCACGTCCTTCGGGACGAAGTGCGAAACGTCGCCTCCATATCTCGCGACCTGCTTGACCAAGGTCGAACTGCAGTAACTGAACTGTTCATTCGGCATGACAAAGAGTGTCTCAATTTCACTTTTCAAGTGCCTGTTCATCAGCGCCATATTGAATTCAAACTCGAAGTCCGAAAGCGCGCGGAGGCCGCGGATGATGGCATCGGCTCGTTGCGCGACGGCAAAATCGACCAGAAGTCCTCCGAAGGAGGTGACGCTGACATTCGCCATGCCGGCCAGATTTGGCCTGAGGAGCTCCAGGCGTTTCTCAACGCTGAAAAGAGGGCTCTTGCCTGGATTGTCGGCAACCGCGACTGTCACCCGATCAAAGAGCCTGGCAGCGCGGGCGAGGACGTCGAGATGCCCGTAGGTAATGGGATCGAATGTACCCGGATAGATGCAGTGTCGCATGGGGAGTGGATGATTGGAGTCGGAATGGGGTGAGTGCGGGAACGTGCGGTCTTGAGCAACGACAAGAAGCTGAAGTCAGGCAATTGAATTGGAGGTTGCCCTTGCAATCATCGCCGGGGGTGGATGTCTTCCGTTGGCTCCGCCGCGATGAACCTGCCCAATCTCATCACGTTGTCACGAATTCCCGCAATGTTTGTCATTGTAGGGCTCATGTACTGCGACTTTTTGGGCGCGGCCTCGATGGCCTTCTGGTTGTTCATCATCTGCGCCGTCGGAGACTGGTATGATGGCCATCTGGCCAGAAAAACGAATGCAGTGTCCACCTTTGGAAAGCTCATGGATGCGCTTGCCGACAAGATCATGGTGATTGGTCTGGTGATCGCGTTTGTCGACAAGAATGAGATTCCGCTGATTCTCGCGCTCATCACGTTGTGCCGCGAGTTCCTGATCACCGGAATGCGCATGGTCGCTGCATCGAAAGGTGTGATTGTTTCTGCGGATCGCGGAGGGAAGACGAAGACACTCACGCAATTGATCGCGCTTGGATTCCTGCTGGGCGCCCCGATGGCGGAGCGTGACTGGGCCCATTTCGTTCCCTTCGATCTGGGCATGCTTGCAAACGTGGCATCAAGGATCGGCCTCATTGCTTTCATCGTGGGCACGGCTCTGGCTGTCTGGTCTGGCTACCGCTACGTGATGAAATATCGGACGATTGTCTTCAGTGATGCTGGTGCCTGAGAATCGATTCATCTCGTGATCCTGAGGCCGCAGTCTCCCAAATGGATGCGAATCCTCCCGCGGTGGCTTGTACTTGGCGCGGCGAGGCTGGGCCCAATCGGCCTCATCAAACCGGCACCTGGGACCTGGGGTTCACTGCTCGGCCTCGCCTACTTCTACTTTGTCCTGGACAGGCTCGAAACGCCTGCGGCCATTGCAGCCAATATTATCGGCATAGTACTGGCCGTCTACCTCTGCGGGGAAGCGGAGGTGCGGCTGGACGAGCATGATCCTGGTGAGGTCGTGCTGGACGAGTTCGTCGCGATGCCGCTTTGCTTCATGGGCTGGACACGCGTGCAGGAGATTGCCGAGCCGTGGGGAATACTTCTGTGCGGATTCGCGGTGTTTCGCTTTCTTGACATCCTGAAGCCGTTTGGCATCCGGCGCCTGCAAATGCTGCCGAGCGGCTGGGGAGTGGTGATGGACGACCTCGCCGCAGCGCTGGTTGCATGCGGATTCATGCACTTCATCCACTACATCTGGCCCGAGTTGCTCCTGGAACTGCGCCCGCCCGCCTAACAGCCAGTCGGTGCCGTTCAGCGGTTGAGAAGGAAGCGCACCGCGGCAAAGTAGCCTTCGATCCCCAGTCCCGTTATGACGCCGATGGAGGCTGGGGCAGTGAGGGACTTTTGCCGAAATTCCTCCCGGCGGTGGACGTTTGAGATATGCACCTCAACCACGGGAATTGCTGAGCCCAGCAGGGAATCCCGCAGTGCCACGCTCGTATGAGTCAACCCGCCTGGATTGATCACGAGTCCATCGATTCTGGCGTCAGCCCAGGCGGCGATGCGATCAATGATTGCTCCCTCGTGATTGGATTGGAAAAATTCAAGGCTGGCCCGTGTGGCGAACTCCGAGCGCAGAGCCGTTTCGAGGTCTGCGAGAGTGGTGCGTCCATAGACATCAGGCTCACGCTTGCCCAGGCGATCCAGATTCGGACCATTGAGGATGGCGATGGTTTTCATCGTGCAGGTGGGAGAAAACCCGCGAATGCCACCCGGGCGCAAACCTTTGTTGAGATCGCTGCCATGGCTAGAGTGGATTGTCGGTCGCGATGAACTCCCATGGCAGCCCGAACCTCGTCGCCACTTCGGCGGCGAGTGCCTGCACGGCATGGACTTCGGTGGCGTAGTGCCCGCACAGGTAGAGATTGAGGCGGTTTTCCTGCGCAACCGAATACCATTCCTCGCGCAATTCACCCGTCACGAGCGTGTCGATGCCTTCCTTGATCATTTCGGGAATAGCGCTGTTTCCACTGCCGCTGCAAAAGGCGATTCTGCGTGGAGATGCCGAACCATGCTCGATTGCAAGCACCCGGGCGTACTTCCTGCGGATCTCCGAGAGCAGATTGGTCCGATTCCGCCCGCAGGGTCCCGAGCAGCCGATCGGCTCTCCCTCACGAATCAGGAACGGCTGATCGGGCGTGATCCCCAGTTGCCGGGCAAGCAGGGCGTTGTTTCCTATCTCTGGATGCGCGTCGAGCGGCAGGTGATTCGAGTAAAGCGCGCAGTTGCCCGCGAGCAGGGCATGCAGTCTGGCGTAGGTCGGACCGACAATCGGCCGCGGCATGTCCCAATACAGGCCATGATGCACAATAAGGAAATCGACGCCCCTGCGAACTGCAGCGGTGAAGGGCTCGAGGCCGGAATCAACGGCCGCGCCGATTTTGGTGACGGCGCCCGGGTTTGCGACCTGCAATCCATTGAAGGCTCCGGGGGCATCCTTGAATGCACCCATGCGGGTGCGTTCATCACAATAGGCGACGACGGATTGCAGCGTGATCATGCCGCTGCCTAACGAATGCGCGGGCAAAGGCGAAAACAAAGTTGGGACCTCTCCGCCGAGCCTCGCGCAATGCACCGCTTGTCAAATCACGGAGCGTCCCGCACCGCGAGCCGGCTTGCAACGCGTGAAGGGACGGCTTTCCTGCGGGAGTGATGGATGATCACTCGCCCGATTTGACCGACCCTGTCGACTTGATTGCCCATGCCGCCGCGCGCTTTGACGGACGGCCGACCTGGGATGAATATTTCATGGCCACCGCGGTGCTGCTTTCGACACGTTCCCCCTGTGAACGCCTTCATGTCGGATGCGTTGTTGTCAGTGGTGGAGACCGCCGGAACCGCATTGTTGCAGCCGGCTACAATGGATTCCTTCCGGGTGCGCCCCACTGCTCGCGTGTCCGCGATGGACATGAACAGGCCACGGTGCATGCCGAACAGAATGCCGTAGCGGACGCCGCACGCAGGGGCATCAGCGTCGAGGGGTGCACCGCCTACGTGACTCATTTTCCCTGCATCAATTGTGCCAAGATCCTCGCATCCGCCGGTATCGCTGAGGTGCGTTATCGGGCGGACTACCAGAACGACCCGTTGGTGGCCCCGCTGCTGGTTGAGGCGGGATTGAAGGTCACCCAGCTTGTCGGGCGTCCTCGACAGGACCTGATCGACAAGCCAGGAGCGGCGTTGAAAATTCAGGCCTGATGCAAGCAATTCCGTATCCGCCATGCGATCTGGAGTGAAAAAGACAATGCCTGAGAAGGAACTTGCGGGTTCCCTGCTGCTTGCGCATCCGTCGCTTCGAGAGCCGAGTTTTCGGCGCACGGTAATCCTATTGTCCTCCCATACGAGCGATGGAGCCATGGGAGTGGTCCTGAATCGCCCGCTGGGTCGGACTCTTGGCTCCCTCAATTCCTCCTTCGCATTGAGTTCCCTTGCTGACGTGCCCGTGTTTTCCGGTGGCCCCGTGCAGAAAGATCAGGTGATTCTCTGCGCGTGGCAGATCCAGCCGGAGGGCGAGGGGTTTCGGCTCTATTTCGGAATCGATGCAGAAAAGGCGGAGCATTTGCGCACAATGGGCGGCATGGAGCTTCGCGCCTTCCTGGGGTATTCCGGGTGGGGGGAAGGCCAGTTGGAGGGGGAACTCGAACACGAAAGCTGGGTCGTGGCCCCAATAGGCCCCAATCTTCTCGAATTGGAGGCCAATGAGGGCTTGTGGCGGGGACTGCTGTTTGCGCTGGATCCCGACTGGCGGATTCTTGCCGATGAGCCGGACGACCCCAGCGTCAACTGACTGCGGCCACGGGCGCTGAATCAGGCGCTGATGTTGCGCCAGCGCTGGCGGCGATGGCTGTACGGACCAGGGGAGTAGTCAAATGATACCCTGCTCGAGCATCGCATCGGCGACCTTCACAAAACCTCCGATGTTCGCCCCCTTGACGTAGTTGACAAAGCCGTCGTTTTCGCGCCCGTGATCCACGCATACGTGATGGATCGATTGCATGATCGCGTGCAGGCGGCTGTCCACCTCTGCGGCGGGCCAGGACATCCGCATGGCGTTCTGGCTCATCTCCAGGCCGCTCGTTGCGACACCGCCTGCGTTTGCGGCCTTGCCCGGTCCATAGAGAATGCGGGCCTTCAGGAAGTGCTCCACCGCTTCAGGAGTCGATGGCATGTTTGCTCCCTCCGCCACGCAGATGCAGCCATTCGCCAGCAAGGCACGGGCATCTTCCCCATTGAGCTCGTTCTGGGTGGCGCAGGGCAGTGCGATGTTGCACGGAAGATGCCAGGGGCGCTTGCCTGCATGATAGGGCAGGGAGTGGGCCTTGGCGAATTCCTCGATGCGTCCACGCCTGACATTCTTCAGGTCCATGACCCAGGAGAGCTGCTCCTCCGTCAAACCCTTCGGGATGTGCACCGTGCCACCGGAATCAGACAGGGACACCACCCTTGCTCCAACTTCCATGCATTTCTCCGCGGCGTACTGGGACACATTGCCCGATCCCGAAATGGTGACCGTCATGCCATCAATCACCCGCTTCTCATGCTGCAGCATGGCCTGCGCAAAATACACACAGCCGTAGCCCGTGGCCTCCGGGCGTATCAGGCTCCCACCGTAGCTGAGACCCTTGCCCGTGAACGTTGAAGTGACGTGGTTGGCGAGCTTCTTGTAGTAGCCATACATGTAGCCAACTTCACGACCGCCAACGCCGATGTCACCGGCGGGCACATCCGTATCGGGACCAACATGCCGGAAGAGCTCGCTCATGAAAGCCTGGCAGAAACGCATGACCTCCTCATCGCTTTTTCCCTTTGGATCAAAATCAGCCCCTCCCTTGCCTCCGCCCATTGGCAGCGTGGTCAGGGAGTTCTTCAAGGTCTGTTCGAACGCGAGGAACTTGAGCACTCCGAGATTGACTGAGGGATGGAAGCGAACGCCACCCTTGTAGGGTCCGATGGCACTGTTCATCTGGACGCGAAATCCGCGATTCACCTGAATGCGGCCTCGATCGTCGACCCAACTGACCCGGAATTGGATGATCCTCTCGGGTTCCACCAGACGTTCCAACAAGGCCTTGCCCCGATACCTCGGAGTTTGCTCGATATAGGGAATGAGCGTGTGCGCAACTTCCTCGACAGCCTGATGGAATTCAGGCTGGTGCGGATCGCGTGCTTTGACGAGGGCTAGGAAGTCGGCGAGTGTGGCCATGTAGGTTGAAACTTGATCGATGAATGATTGAGACGGACGGACCTCCACGGGAGACCCGGCGGCATGCGTTCACCTGCGCGAACGATGGCGCGGAAGATCCGAAGGATGAACATCACCGATGGTTTGTGCTTCTGACGACAAAAATTTTTGAAAACATTGGCGCAGCAACTGGCTCAGTTCATTGGCACAAACGATCTCCGTGTGAAACCGGGTGCCATCCTTTCCCATTGCTGGAGCACGCGCGCCCCGTAGCATTTCACGTCATGAATCCATTCCTGCGCCCTCCATCCGTCCATTTTGATTCCGGCCGGGAGCTCTGTTGATGAGTGCGTCGACGGGAGCGGGCTCGTTCAAGAGGAGCACGGGCTGGAGGGCTGCCGCGTCCGTGTTCTCAGTCATCATGGCGGCACTGGCGTCATTTTGGGCGGGAAATTCCGGCGCACCCCGCGAAATCGCGTTCATGTCCGGAATCTTCGTGCTGGCGGCCAGCCTATGGACAACGCAGGCCGTGCCGTTGTTTGCCACGGCGTTGATTGTGATCGTGCTGGAAATTCTGACACTCGCCAATCCTGGCGGCTGGCCTGGACTGGGATTCGCCAGCGGAGAGTCCCCATCCTATCTGGAGATAATCCGTGTAGCGGCGGATCCGGCGTTGCTGCTGTTTTTCGGTGGATTCGTCCTTGCGGAAGCGGCGGTGAAGGAAGGAGTGGACCGCGTCGTTTCCGGCTGGTTGCTCAACCCCTTTGGCACCCGCCCCTCCCGCGTGCTGCTTGGAGTGATGCTTGTCACACTGACATTCGGCATGTGGATGAGCAATACCGCCACGGCCGCAATGATGCTCGCCCTGCTGACACCTGCGATTGCGGGCATGCCGCGACAGGAGCCATTCAGGAAGGCCCTCATCCTCGGCGTCGCCTTTTCGGCCAATCTCAGCGGACTGTGCACACCGATTGCCTCGCCTCCGAATGCGGTGGCAATTGGATTTCTTCGCAGCGCCGGTCATTCAGTCAACTTCCTGGCCTGGATGGGAGCGGCACTTCCTCTGGCATTGCTCTCATTGGTGTTGGCTTGGGCCCTGTTGCTCAACGCATTCCCTCCTCGATCAGGACATTTGAAGATTGGCACCGGCCACGACCGACTCGAGGCGAAGGGCGTGACTGTTGTGATTGTTTTTGCAATGACGGTCGTCCTGTGGATCAGCGAGCGCTGGCACGGGCTGCCCGCAGCCGTGTCGGCGATATTTCCAGTCATCGTCCTCGCCACATCCGGAATTTTTACAGCAAAGGATCTTCGCGCCATCAATTGGGAGGTGCTTGTCCTTGTAGCAGGAGGCATTGCCTTGGGCGCTGGGATGCTCCTGACCGGGTTCGACCGGGCGGTTGTTCAGTGGCTTCCGGAAGGGGAGGGCGAATTGTTCTGGCTCACTCTTCTGCTCGGCGCCTCAGGCCTGGTCGGCGCATTCATGTCCAACACCGCCGCGGCAAACCTGTTTATTCCGATCGGCATGGCTATCGCGGCCACCGGCGCACTGACTCCGACTCACGCAGCCGTCAGCGTGGCGCTTGTCGCCTCCCTCACCATGCCACTGCCGGTCAGCACCCCGCCGAATGCAATGGCTTTCGCCCGGGAGGAATTCTCCCTGGGCGAAATGCTGCGGGTATCCCTGCCGCTGACCATTGCGTCCATTCTGCTTGTCCTGTTTGGAGGCAAATGGGTCATGCGCTTGTGGGGAATGATTCCCTAGCCGCCAAAGTGCCGGGCGTCCGGAGATCTCACCGGCTCTCCGGCCATCCGTAGGCGTCCATCATGACATGGAAGATGCGGGTGTTGGGAATGAATCCATGCAGGCGTTCCGCACCCGGGCCCTGGCCGGCAACGAGAATTTCCTCTCCGGCATGCTCAGTGCCGACGGCAACAACCGGCTTTTCCAACGGCCTCCTTGTTTCCTTTGCAAGGTCGGCCTCCAGCTGAGCGGCAAACGGCTCGCCTTTCTTGGCGCTGACGAGTCGAAAATTGAAGGAGTGGTCCGCGGCAAACAGGATGAGCGTGTTTTTCGGAGCTGTTGCGGCTACCTTTCGAATCAGGTTGTCCATGACGATGGCCCGTTTGATGCCTTGCAATGTCGCCTTTGTGTGCATGTCCCATTCAACCATCAGAAAGAACCCCTTGGGGTTGCGGGCGAGGGACTTGATGATCCCGAGAACGACGGGTTCAGGCTCGAAGTCGGGCCCGTCGTAAATGGCAGCGGCGCGACTGGTCCCATCGGGAATTTCGGAGGGATTGCCGAACACCTTGTATCCAGCCTTGCCGAGTGCCTGATCCAGGTTCCAGCCGGCCGCCTCCGTCGCTGCCGCCAGCTTTTTCCAATCCTTGCCGACAAGGAATTCAGGTCCGTTCCCAAAACGAGGATGCAGAGCCTGCTCGAAAATCTCGGCGCTCTTTTTCCGTGAATCGACATGCGCAAAGCATGCGGCGGGCGTGGCGTCCCATATCGGCATGTTGGTGACAACGCCGGTTGAAAGACCGCGTTCCTCGGCATATTCAAGAATCGTCTTTGCAACCCGCCCGTCGCCACCGTCCGCCGCCGGCAGCAGTGAAAGCCAGCCATTGTTGGTCTTCTGGCCCGTCACTATCGCCGTCATCCCTGCAGCCGAATCAGTGACCCAGGAATTCAGCGATGACGTGTCCGACAGCGCGATATGGGGCATTTGCTGGATGAAGAGGCTCTGGGGCCGGTCGTTCTCATAGATGCCTGCGGCATTGAGAGTGGGAATGCCGCCAGCGTCCCCGAGAAAGAGAATCACGTTCTTTGCGTGATTTTTTGCCGCCAGGCCAAGGCTGGGGATCAACAGTAGGATCAGGTATTTTCTCATGATGGAAATTTGGAATCGGCCGAAAATGCGCATTCGGGCAGGTGCAGACTGACGGGCCGACAGCGGGTGGCAGTGTGCTTAGACGATTCAGCACCGCCGCAGGTTGCAGGGTTTCATCAGTCCATTTGATTGCGCTGCTTGCAAGATTCCATATCGGGGATGTTTCGAGATCTGACTGCGCGATAAGTCCGCCGATGGGTTGACAGTGCCTTTGTAAGCCAACTGTCTGCAGCGGCGGGAATTCAGCAGAACCGAATTGGAGCCGACAATCGAGTTGACACGAACGCCGATGACCGGTGTTTTGAACCTTTTATGAAAGTCGTTTCCTCTATCAAATCCGCGAAGAAGCGTCACCCGGCGTGCCAGGTTGTTCGCCGTCGCGGCAAGATCTATGTGATCAACAAGGTCGAGCCGCGCTACAAGGCTCGCCAGGGCTGAGAAGGAACCACTCGCCGCATAACCTCCCATTTGTGTCATGAAAGCTGAAGGCCATCCCACGCTCAACAATGTGTGCTTCCTCGATATCGGTACAGGCAAGCGCTTCCTCACCAAGTCGACCATGAAGTCGACGCGAAAGGAGAAGATCGACGGCACCGAGTACCACATCATCGTTCGTGACGTCACGATGGACTCGCATCCGGCCTACACCGGCGAAAAGCGCCTGGTCGACACCGCGGGTCGCGTCGAAAAGTTCACGCACAAGTTCAAGCGCGGCACCAGCAGGAAATAGCCGGCGCCCCGCTCCGAAAGCTCCCAGGCCCTCCCGAAAGCGGAGGGCTTTTTCTTGGACAATTCTCAACCCCCATGGATGCACGACTTCTCCTTCTCGATTGTGACAGCACCCTGTCCGCCATTGAGGGCATCGACGAGCTTGGACGGGTCAGGGGGGAGGCGGTCTTCAGGCAGGTGGAGCAGATGACCCACGATGCGATGGAAGGCCGCGTTCCTGTTGAAGCCGTATTCGGGCGGCGCCTGCAGATCATCCAGCCTCGGATTCGTGATGTTCTTGAAGTGGGCCGGCGCTATGTGACCACCGTTGAACCGACTGCAGAGGCCATGCTTCGAACAGTCCGTTCGGCGGGCTGGACTCCAATCATCGTCAGCGGAGGATTCCGCCAGGCGATTCGGCCTCTCGCAGATCTGCTCGGAATCTCAAGGATTGAGGCCGTCGATCTGCGCTTCGACGCCAAGGGCGACTACGCAGGCTATGACGAGACGTTTCCCACAACACGTTCCGGTGGGAAGCCCGAAGTCGTCGCTGCACTGCGGCGCGAACTGCAACCGTCGCGGGTTGTCAGTGTCGGCGACGGTGTGAGCGACCTCGAGACCAAACCATTCGTCGATCGGTTTGTTGGATTCGGCCGGTACCTGCGTCGCGATCGAGTGGCCGGAGAGGCGCATGCCTTTGTCAGTTCCCTCGCCGACTTGCCAGCGATCCTGGAGCAGGTTGCCATCCCAGGCTAGCGCGCATTTCGCCGCATCGAACGTGATGATCGTGACTGATGCAGGAATGGATTTCAGCCGATGATCGCGCTCGCACATAGGGATTTTGGCACGCAGGGCAGACCATCGCTGGTGATACTGCACGGCCTGCTGGGCTCGTCTCGAAACTGGCAGACCGTTGCACGCGATCTTTCGCCGCACTTTCACGTCATGGCTCTCGATCTGCGGAATCACGGCTCGTCACCGCATGCTGACGACTGTTCGTTTGAAGCGATGGTGGGCGACGTCCTGGCGTGGATGGATCGCAAGAACATCCCGAGAACAACGCTGCTGGGGCACAGTCTGGGTGGGAAGGTGGCCATGCTCCTTGCCTGCCGGCATGTCGATCGCGTCGAGCGGTTGATAGTGGTGGATATCGCGCCGAAGGCCTATCTTTCGCACGCTCACCGGGCTGAATTTGCCGCCATGAACGAGCTGGATCTCGCAACATTGAAATCGCGGGGTGAGGCGGAGCTACGCTTCGAGGCGCGCGTCCCCGACTGGGGCATGCGAAAGTTCCTGGCCACAAACTTGGAGCGAACGGAGGACGGATCCTGGAGATGGGCGGTGAATCTTCCAACCCTCACACGGGCGCTGCAAACCCTTGAGGACAACTCTCTCCTGAGTCGCGATCGCTATTGCGGCCCGGCTCGGTTTATTGTCGGAGGGAGGTCGCGTTATGTCTCAGCTTCGGACGAATCAGAGATTCGCCTCCATTTTCCGCATGCATCACTGAAGCGCATTGAGAATTCCGGCCACAATCCCCATATGGAGGCGCGGGAGGAGTTTGTCGCGGAGGTGCTGGAATTTGCCCTGGAGGCCAATGCGGACGGACAGTTCCACCCGGGATGACGTCAGGTTGAACGCCGCGACCAGATTCGCAGGCTGCCAAGAAGGAACTGTTCGAGCGCTGCCGATTCGTTCAGATTGACCCGCAGGAGACCAGTCACGTGTTCGAGCCGATCAATGGCCGCGACAATCGCCCGTCGAACACGCTCGTCTCCGGTTTCCAGCTGTGAAACGGCGAAATCACGCGTACTCCTCGCGATTTCCGCGAACAACCGCGTGCGCAGTCCGATCGAGATGCCAGCCTCAAAAGCCTCGCTTTCATCGTCATCCATGTCCGCTGGCAATTTCTCCTTCATGCGACCCCATTCCTCTGAGGCGGCGGACTCGAGGATGGTGGCGAAGCGGGCAACCAGCCCGTAAAGGGAGAAAATGACATCGGCTGCGGATTTCTTGTCCGACGCCTGCACGACCGAGAGGCTTCCGATCCATGCGTGATAGTCCTTGATCCAGGCATCCCATCCCTCCGCCTTCACTCGCTCGGCTGACTGGGAAAAGCGGAAGTGCAGCACACGACTGCGGATCGTCGGAAGGAGTGCATAGGGCCGCCGTGTGAGAAGAAGCAGCGTGGTGTTGGCGGGCGGCTCCTCCAGGGTCTTCAGAAAGATGTTGGACGCCGCGGGATTCATGCGGTCGGCCTCATGGAGAATGGCGACCTTGTGCGGAGAAACACTGGCCGACACCTGGGTCCTGTTTATGAGCGCACGTGCCGCCTCCGCACCGATGATGCGCATTTTTCCGGCAGGCCTCGTCTGGAAGCAGTCTGGATGCTGGTCGGGATGGAATCGGGCCGACGACTCCTTCACATTCAGGATCCTATCCGCGATTCCAAGCGCCACATGTTCCAGTGTCGCGGGATCGTCGCCTGTCAGGAGAAGGCTGTGGGAAAGACGGTTCCGCCTGATGGCCCGATCAATGACCGCGAGTGCGGAGGTGTTTGCCAGAGAATCGTGCCAGGGCAGAGGATGCGAGTCGGAGTCCATTGTCTGCGGGATTTTCATCCGGGAGAAGAGACCGCTCAACTCTGCGGAACGGCCCACTCGCCACCATGCGTTCAGTCCAGGCGGTCCTTGATGGAGGCCCACACCTTCTTCTCGATCGCGTCCTCTGACTGGGTGCCGTCAATGATCACGAATCGCTCGGGAAGGCCTTTGGCGAGAACCAGGTAGCCTTCGCGCACCTTCGTGTAGAAGTCGATGTTTTCCCGCTCCATGCGATCCGGAAGATCGGACGCACGTCTGCGGATGCGCGCGAGGCTGACGTCCGGAGGCACATCCAGGACCACGGTGATGTCGGGAATGACCTGACCGACGGCAAAGAGGTTGATCTGGTTCACGGGGTCCATGGACAGATTGCGCGCCACGCCCTGGTACACTGTCGAGGAATCGAGGAATCGGTCGCTCAGCACGATGCACTTTCTGAGCAGGGCGGGAGCAATCACTTCTCGAACAAGCTGGGCCCGGGCTGCGGCGAATAGCAGAAGTTCCGTTTCCGCGCACATCTCCTCGCCCTTGGAATTGTGGACGATGATCGTGCGGATTTGCTCCCCAATCTCCGTTCCACCCGGTTCGCGAACCGTTACAACATCCCGCGAAAGAGACTGAAGATGCGCAGCCAGGCGCGCGATCTGGGTGGACTTTCCACTCCCCTCGGAGCCTTCAAAGGAAATGAGCTTTCCGGACCGGTTCTGTTTCGTGGGCATGAAGTTGAGATTGGCTTGGGTGAGGCGCCATGGCGAGGCACTGGGTAAAGCAGCCGCCTGGATGGACCTGAGATGAGCCATGAGCGAACTCAGCGCATTCGCCATCGGCAATCAGATTCGCAATCCATCCGATTTGCCATTGAATAGCCCGGACGGACCCCATCAGATGGCCGCCGTCCACGACATGTGGATTCCATTTGATGACGCCTCCCGTTTTTGCCGCTGCCAATCTCATAGATGTTTTTCTGCGCTGCGATATCGTTGGCCAGGTTCTTACCGTAGGGCTGGCCGTCTCGAGCATGATCGCATGGGCGGTGATGCTGGGAAAGCGCAACGAGCTTCACCAGTTGCGGGCCTACAATCTGGCCTTTGAGCAGCGACTTCGCGACGAACGCACGCTGCTCGACCTTCCTGAATCTTATCGCAACAAGAGAACCATTCCCTATGCGGATCTATTTGCAGACGCCGTGGAGTCGTACTGGCGGGCGGCGTCGATACTCAAGGAGAAGGGAGGCGATTCGAGTCAGGCCCGGCTTGAGCACACGGAGAATGCACTGCAGCGGGCCATAGCGAGGCAGACCCTGCGGTATGAAGCGTCCATGATTTTTCTCGCAACAATCGTTTCCGGCGCGCCTTTTCTTGGCCTGCTGGGAACGGTCTGGGGAGTGATGGAGGCCTTTGATTCGATTGCTTCATCAGGTGCGCAAAGCGCCAGCATTCAGAATCTGGCTCCTGGCGTATCCGCCGCGCTGCTCACAACGATCGCCGGACTCGTTGTCGCGATTCCCTCCGTGTTCGGCTACAATTTCCTGCTTTCGACGACGCGGCGCCTCATCACGGAGCTCGAAAACTTCGCAAGCTCGCTCGCCGACCGCATCGAACTGGAATCGAAGTAGACATGGCCAGAACCTTCAAGCGGCAGCGCGCGGCGCACCCCCTGGCTGACTTGAACGTCACCAATCTGGTGGATCTCGCGTTTGTTCTTCTGCTGATCTTCATGATGACAGCACCGCTCATGCAGCCCGAGCAGACAATGGCGGTGAACCTTCCCTTCGAATCGAAGAGCCCTCAGGCGCCCGTCGACAAGGATCAGCGCTATCAAGTTGTTGTCATCGACAAGGAGGGGAGGTTTTACCTTGGCAGCAATCTCGTCTCGTATGACGAGCTGGCAAGGCGACTGATGCTCCTCGGAGCCGAGCCCGAGAGCCGGAAGCTTGTCATACGCCTGCGCGCCGACCTCGGCCTTCAATTTCAACAAGTGGTCCGGGTCATGGATTTGCTGAAACAGGCAAACCTGCTTAGGTTCTGGATCGATACCCAGACCGAAAACTGACGACCTCTCCGCCGCAATGACCGCACGTTCGCCCAGCGCATTCGCCGCTTCGCTAGGGATTCATGCGCTGGCTGTGGTGATCATGCTGCTGGTGGCGCACCTGCTTCATCGCAGCACCGAGGATGGACCGAAAATCTTCACCCTGGTCGGCGGCGAAGGCTCAAATTACGCGGCAACGCAGGCGCCCGCCGCTGGCGAACCTGGGGCAACCGGGTCGGAACAGGTGGCGCTTCCTCCCATAGTCACTCCGGTTCGTCAGCCCGAACCCGAACCACCGCTAGCCGTTTCGCAGCAGGCCCCTGATCCGACAACCCTGAAGGCGGTCGAACCGGTCAAGCCTGCTCCGCCAGCAGTGACCAAGCCCGTGGATTTTACCAGGAACATCGTGCGCCTGTCCGAAAAGCGGAAGGCCAACATCGAGAAGAAATTCAAGGCGGACCTCGCAAGGGAGGCGAAACTGCAGGCGGAACGCGATCGGAAGGAGGCGGAGGCGAAGCGCGCGCAAATGACCAAAGCGGAGTTTGACAAGCTGAACAAGGCGGCAAAGGCGTCGACTTCGAAGGCCGCTGCAACCACGAAGATTCCGTCCGTCGCCGATGGCGTCCGCCGTGGCATGGCAGGAGCACCGCGCAGCTCGACGACGGAAGGAGCCGGAGGCACGGCTCAGGAGCGAGCCGATGCCGACATGATGTCCGCGTATATTTCGATGATCGTTGCACGGATCCGGCAGACGATGATGGCCGCCAACTTCAGCGCCATACTCTCCGTGGAGCTGCAGTTCAGCATTTCCTCAGGCGGGGTCATCACAGGTACACGCATACTTGGAGGAAGCGGCAGCAGCGACTTTGACCGTGCGGTTCTTGATGCGCTCAACACCGTCCCCAATCTTGGACCTCCACCCAATGGCAAAGGAGGCACTTTCAGCTTTCGGTTGAGCATGAAGGAGGATGGCGGATGAGTCAGTCCATCTTCCACCCGACGTTCTACTCGCGGGGGGATTGCGCTGGTGGACCCGATCAGAATCGAACTGACGACCTCCTCAATGCCATTGAGGCGCTCTGCCAACTGAGCTACGAGCCCGGAACCAACTGAACCCGGGGAAAATCAGTCTTCGGGAAACAAACGCAAGCGGTTTTTTGCGTGAGCGGACGATTCGACAATGCAGGCATCACGCTTCCTCGCACGCCAAATGCAATCGAGGTATGTTTGGCCATGTCTTTTAGGACTTGGTTTTTCCAGGCGCAGCCGGTTTTCTTGCGGGTTTCATCGCCATGGCCATAGCACTTCTATTTGCGGGGCAGGGAGCCCAGAAGATCGGAATGGGGAGGTCGCTTTACGAAGCGTCCGCATCCGCTCGTGCCCTCTACGATGAAGCCGACATGACTCTTGGCTGGAAGCTGACGCAAATCAGCTTCGAGGGCCCGGAGGCCGCGCTCACCGAAACAAAAGTATGCCAGCCTGCCTTGTTTGTCCACGGGCTGGCACTTCTGGCGGCGCTCCGGGAGGCTGGAAAAGTCCCTCAAGGCGAACCTACGGCGGCATTGGGGCTTTCGCTTGGCGAGGTGACAGCCTATGCGGCTGCCGGTGTGTTTGATTTCGCAACCGGGCTCAGAATTGTCGCCGAACGAGGCCGGCTCATGCAGGCGGCTTGTGAAAAAACTTCCGGAGGCATGGCTGCGGTTATCGGCGAGGAACGCACCCGGGTGGCCGAGCTTTGCCACGAGTTTGATCTTGAGGCGGCGAATTTCAACGCACCGGGTCAGATCATCATCTCCGGAGAAAAGGCGCGAATTGAGGCTGCAATTGCTGCCTGCAAGGAGCGCGGATGGAAACGCGTCATGGCTCTCAACGTCGCCGGCGCCTACCATTCCCGCCTGATGGAGCCGGCGCGCACGGAGTTTGCGGCCTTTCTCGAACCCATTCCCTTTGCCGCGCCGAAGCTGGCCGTGTACACCAACACGACCGGCGCTGCCATTCACGATCCTTCGGCCATCAAGGCTGCGCTCGTGAAACAAGTCGTGTCGTCGGTTTTGTGGGAGGACTGCATGCGCGCCGCGGCAGCGAGTGCAGTGGCGCAGTTCTGGGAACTCGGACCCGGCGGTGTGCTGGCGGGACTCGCCCGGCGCACGGACAAGGCCTGGCAGGTCAGGAGCTTTTCGGAGCACTCCGACATCGCATCGCTCTGAACCGTTCGCAATTTTCCCCCGGGAAGACAACATTTTGAGCCAAAACGAACCATCGCCTTCCGTGGACGTCCCGTTCACACGCAACTTCTGCATCATCGCCCACGTCGATCACGGCAAGACGACGCTTTCCGACCGGCTGCTGGAGTACACCAACACCGTCCAGCAGCGGGTGATGACGGAGCAGCACCTGGATTCCATGGACCTGGAAAAGGAGCGGGGAATCACGATCAAGAGTCACCCCGTCACGATGTCCTATCGCGCCAAGGACGGACAGCTCTACAAGCTCAACCTGATGGACACTCCGGGGCACGTGGACTTCTCCTACGAAGTCTCGCGTTCTCTCGCCGCCTGCGAGGGCGTGCTGCTGTTGATCGATGCAGCCCAGGGCGTCGAGGCGCAGACGGTGGCGAACGCCCATCTGGCGGTTGGTCAGGGTCTCAAGATCATTCCGGTCATCAACAAGATCGATCTTCCGAGCGCGAACCTCGAACTGTGCATGAAGCAGCTCGAGGACATCCTCACCATTCCCGCCGAGGAGGCGATTCTTGCGAGCGGCAAGTCGGGAATCGGCATTGAGGAGATCCTGGAGGCGGTCGTCACTCGCATTCCGCCGCCGCGGTGGGCGTCGTATCCGCAGGTTCGCGCCCTGGTCTTCGACTCGCTCTACGATTCCTACCGGGGCGTGATCGCCTACACGCGCGTGTTTTCCGGTGTGATCAAGGCCGGCGACATGATGAAGCTGATGAGCACGGACCAGCGCTCGGAAGTGAAGGAGGTCGGCGTGTTCACCCCGAAGATGTCGAAAACCGAGTCGCTTGAAGCGGGCGATGTCGGTTACGTGGTCTCCACCATCAAGGACACCGCCGACATCAAGATCGGCGACACGATCACTCTGGCGCGGCAGCCTGCCGGCGAAATGCTGCCGGGCTACAAGGAGGTTCGCCCGATGGTGTTCTGCGGACTCTACCCGCTGGACAGCTCGGACTACGAGAAGCTCAAGGCGGCGCTCGGCCGCTTCCGCCTCAATGACGCCGCGTTCGTCTATCAGTCGGAAAGCTCCGTGGCGCTCGGCTTCGGATTCCGCTGCGGCTTCCTCGGACTGCTCCACATGGAGATCACCCAGGAGCGCATCCGCCGTGAGCATGATGTGGAGATAATTTCAACCTATCCCAGCGTCGTGTACCAGGTCGTGAAACATGGCGGTGAGGTCATCGAGGTGGACAATCCCGTCAATCTCCCCGATCCGGGAACCATCACGGAGATCCGTGAGCCGACGATCCGCGCCTCCATTCACATCCCCAATGAAAACCTGGGCGACATCCTGGCGCTGGTGATGGAAAAGCGCGGCACCTGCGACCACACGGACACGCTCGACGCCAGCCGGGTGATGCTGACCTGCATGCTTCCGCTGAATGAAATTCTCGTGGACTTCAACGACCGCCTGAAGAGCATCACCCACGGCTATGGCTCGATGGACTACGAACTCGGGGAATACCGTGCGAGCGATCTCGTGAAGATGGAGATCCTCATCAATGGCGATCCTGTCGATGCCTTTGCGAGCATCGTGCACCGTGACAAGGCCGAGGGGAAGGGGCGCCAGTTGTGCGAGAAGCTCGCGGAGATCATTCCTCCCCAGATGTTCAAGGTGGCGGTCCAGGCAGCCATCGGCGGCAAGATCATTGCGCGCGACAATGTGCGTGAAATGAGGAAGGACGTCACCGCGAAGTGCTACGGCGGCGACATTTCCCGCAAACGCAAGCTGCTCGACAAGCAGAAGGAAGGAAAGAAGAAGATGAAGCAGATCGGGCGGGTTTCGATTCCGCCGGATGCCTTCATACAGGTCCTGAAGAATTGACGCGCCGCAACCACGCCGACTTCCACAATCGCACCCACTCCCGTGTTTGGCATATTCGCTTCCCCGCAAAAGAAACTGCGCAAACTTGCCGGCAACTGGCTGGAACTCTCGGACAAGGTCCGGAATTACCGGCGCGACGTCATGCAGCCGGCGGAAATCGCCGAGCTTCAGTCCAAAGCCGCGACGGTGCGCGGACTGCTCAGGGAGCAGGCGGACTCCTCCAAGCTCAAGCTGAGTCTGGAGGCGCTGGAGGAGACGCTGCGGCGGCATGGTGGGAAGGTCTACCCCAAGTCATCGCTTGTGGAGAACGTGGAGTTCTTCCTCGTTGCGGCGATTGTCATCCTGGGAATCCGGACCTACTTCATCCAGCCCTTCAAGATTCCGACGAACTCGATGTGGCCGAGTTATCACGGCATGACGCCGGAGGTGTTTCGGCAGACTGGGGACGAGCCGAATGTTGCTCAGCGAGCGCTGCGTTTTCTCATGCTCGGCGCCCGCTCTCGCCGGATAGACGCTCCGGCGAGCGGAGAAGTTGAATTTACCTATGGCGGCGGGGAGGGGCGCGGCATCATTTCAAATCGCGTCGTCAACGGCCGCAGCTGGCTGGTCCTGCCGACCAAACTCAAGGAGTACACGCTGTTCGTTGGCGGCGCGCCCGTGTCATTCACGGTGCCGCTCGATTTCGATTTCGACTGGGCCCTGCGCGAAGCATTTTTCCCCGGAGAGCCCAACCTCGAGGTCGCACTGGAAAAACTGAACGCCCGCGGTCAGTCCCAGATTCGGACCGTGAGCATTGCAGGGCGCCCGCAGAACCTGAGATTTTTCAAGACCGGCAGGATCGTGCAAAGCGGCGAGCGCATTCTTTCCTTCGACATACTGACCGGGGATCAGCTTTTCGTGGACCGGATGAGCTACCATTTCATCCAGCCCCCGATTGGCAGTGGATTTGTCTTCAGGACGGGAAACATTCCCGGCATTCGCGACACCCATGGCGACCAGTACTACATCAAGCGGCTGGTCGGCGGGCCTGGCGACGTGATCGAGATCCGCGAAGGCACGCTGGGCGCGCGCGGCAACAATTCAGCCATCGCGGCGGTGGCGCCAAACGACCGCGCAGGCGTCCTCATGCGCAATGGGAAGCCGATTGAAGGGGCGAAGGCATTCGAAAAAAACAACGAGCGCGACGGACTGTACGCCGGCTACATGCCTTATGGCGAACTTGCCCTGGGCAGACAGCTGACAGTGCCGAAGGGCAGCTTCTTCGCCTTGGGCGACAACTCCCGAAACTCCCTGGACGGCCGCTACTGGGGCTTTGTGCCAAGCCGCGATGTGGTCGGCCGCCCGCTTTGGATCTACTATCCGTTCACCAGTCGCTGGGGCCCGGCAAGGTAGTCCACAGGTCTGCGGAAGATCCCAGCCTGCCTCGATTCTGGGCGATTTCCCACCGTTGGAGCCACCAGACGTTTCCCCGCACGAATGAGTCGATCAAGTTGAGCCCGCGCCTGCGGATGGAGGGCATCATTCCGGTCCAGGAGAGCATACAGCCCGGAGGTGTCCGCAAACACGTCACGCGCCATAAAGCGTTTTGTCGATTTCCTCGTTGGAGATCCTGCCGCCGCGCCCGGCCACGGCGAACGAGTCCAGGTTCAAGAGCGGGTCGTCGGGAGACAGCCCCGTTTGATTGACCTTGAGTGGAGGCCCGAGTTGGGCGACCGGCTTTCCGTCGCGAGCGATGGTAATTGATTCGCCGCGTTCTGCGCGCCTGACGAGCCGGGAGAGATTGGTTTTCGCCGCGTGGATGTTGACCGTCATCAGACCAGTTTAGCTAATCTATCGGACTAAGGAAAGTTTATGCAACTTGACTTCAAGTAAGACGCGATTAGAGATTGCGACACCATGTTCCATCCGATCATCACCCGGCTGCGCGAATTGCTTCACGCGCAGCCCTTTCAACCCTTTACGATCACGATGGTGAACGGGAAGTCCTTCCATGTGCCCCATGAGGATTTCATGTTTGTCGGTCGGAGCGGAAATGTCGTTTTCGACGACGGTGAGCAGATTAGAAACATCAACCCAACCCTGGTGTCAGTGATCCTCGAAAACGCCGCTCCGAGCGCACGATAGGAATTCCTCAGCATGGGCTGGTTTCGCACAATAAACATTATGTTTAATAATCAGCCTTCGCACTCCTCCTAGCGACCACCTCATCCGGCTAACTGCGCGCGGGCAATGTCGGGCCGTATACAGAACTTGTAGCCCAGCAACAGCGCCATCCCCGCGATCACAAAGATTCCGGAGATTCCCGCGAAGATAGTGTCCAAGCCTATTTCACGCTTCAGATAACCAGCAATCAGCACACCTCCGCTCCCAGCAGCGGTTGAGACTGCGTTCATTATGCCGACACCACTTGCGCGAAATCGGGCCGGCACAATTTCGCATTGCGTTGGGTTGTCATTCGATTGGCCCACACCTCGGAGGCAGGCAAACATCCCCATGCACAAAGCTAGCACAGGCGGATTGGGGCTGCCGACAAAGACCAACAAGAACGGCGCAGCGAGCAGATAAAAGACTCCATAGAGCAGGAGTCGCTTGTGAGTTTCCCGACCCGCAAAACGATCGGATATCCATCCTCCAGCAGCGTTTCCCAACATGACCGAAAGTTGAAGGATGAACGCGCCGGCGAAGCCTGCTACCGTCAGGCTGACAGAATACTTTTCCCGAAAGTACAGTGGCAGCCAGCCAAAGAACACCCACATGCCAAAACCGGACAGCATGGATTCCAGGAGCAGGACATGGTACGTCCGCACACGAGCAAGGTACTTGACCGCTGTCAGGAATGTAACTTTTGCCGCAACAACTCCCGGGGGTGCCACATGAAATCCCTTCGCGGGAATCAGGAATTTCCTTCCTGAAAGCGCAAGCAGCAACCCTCCGATGCCCAGCATCCAGAATCCGGCCCGCCAGCCTAGATTCTGCGCCATGAAACCCGCGAAGGTTCCGCCTATCACCAGTCCAAAATTAATTCCGATGGTCAGCAAACTCATTGCCCTTCCTCGCGTTTCTGACGCATGAAAGTCGGCGATCAGCGCGACGGCTGCCGGCAGGAAAAGAGATTCTGTGATTCCCAGTGCGAACCGAAGCGCCAGAAGCACCGGCAGTCCTCCGGCCAGCCCGGTCAATGCAGTCACCCCGCTCCATGTTAGAATACTCCACATCACAAGTCGTGGCCGGGAGATCCGGTCTGCGAGCAGTCCCGCAAATGGGGAACCCAGCGCGTAGCTCGCCAGGAAGAGCGAATTGATCAGGCCAAGATCAACATCCGACAGCCCAAATTCGATCCTGAGCGATGCAAGAACCGCGGATATTGCGGCGCGATCACCAAAATTCAAGCTTGCGGCGACTGCAAGGAATCCGGCGAGTCTCCAGCGATAGACCCGCTCGGCGGCGGCCTGCGAGCGATCCGACTCGTCAATGGTCATCTCAGATCGCCGGAATAGCCGGCGAGCGTTTGATAGTGCGCTCGCAGCATGCCATCACGCAAAGGCAGCATCAGAATGAGTTGGTGTCGAATTCGAACAAGCTGGTCGGCCAGCTCAAGCGAACACGGCGCGCCTTTCGGTATCTTGGCAATCTCTCCGCAAATCCTGGCAAGCAATGATTCTTCCGTAATCGCGGCCAGCTTGTCCCGGGACCGTTGAATTGCCTCCCTGTTCGCCGGGTTACGCGGCAGTCCGCCAAGAGACTTTGCAAGGACAATCTCCACTTGGTCCGACAGGGATGCGGGATCAACGTCTTTCCGGCCCGCACGAGCCTGCACTATGGCCTCGGTGATGAGCCCCGTCACGTTTCGGTCTCCGGGCGTCATCTGCAGTCCTTGGATTTGGCGCGCGGCATCGAGCGCGCGACTGTCGTCCGAAAAATGCAGGGCCAGGTGAACCTGCATTCCGAGCAGGAGCTTCAATCCGGACGCATCGTGCGCCGGAGTCACCTTCAACCGCTGCTCGACGGATGTCATCAGGTCCCGCGCCCACGGCGCGAAGGCGGATTCATTGAAGGCAATTTCGAGGCCGGAGTTGGGCAGGATGCCCGGCGAGAGATCCGTCCCGCGCCCGGCAGACACAGCGCCCACTGCGGCTGCAAGCCACAAAATGGCACTGCGTGTCCGTGGGAACGCGGGAGAGCGACGAGATGGAGTTTTCATGGTGAATTCAGCGGCTGGCGTCTCTGTGATTCATCTGCTGCAGATGTCCAGCGTGCGAACCAGCGCTCACAGACTTCCCCCCGCGTGCGGTATCCGCCGGAATCTGCAAGCATGTCCTGCTCGGCGACGCCAAGCCGGCGCCAATGTTTTGCGGTGTCATGATCCAGCGGATCGTTACCTCGCGCGTCGAATCCCCGGAAAAAACCATGCACGGCTGCAATCTGAACCGCAAGAAGCCACGATTCCCTGCTCGCCATGTCGCAATCATTGAAGAATGAAATCATCACACCGTGTTGCACGAGTGTCCGCTGCAGAAGAGGAATCGAAACGTTCGCGGGCGCACATCGTTGCCGCGCAGCGAGGACGATCGTCCAGGCTGCGGATTCGGCCAGATGCATAAGTGTGGGTGTCTGCCGTATTGTTCCCCACCCCACATGGGTGGCTGACACCGTGCTCGCGACGAGGAGGTTGTTGATCCGCGGTGGAAGCAGGATTCCGAAAGAAACTTGACCAGGTCGGGAAACTTCCATCTGGAAGAACTGACCGTCGCAAAGCGCGCCTTTTCCCGGAAGTCTCATCGTGGTGCATGCCAGCGAATCGAGGGAGAACTCGGTGATAGCAATCGAGTCCGCATGCACCGGTGGTCGCTCCGCTCCGGGAGCCGCCAAAGCGTCATGTTCGCTGAAAACTGCGCGCCCGACAAGCCGTCTTGCCTCTCGAATGTACAATTGAGGGGGGAGATTGTTGTGTTCAACAAATTCATCGCGGGCGAGGCCCCACCTCCCTGCTTCGCGTCGAATGGCCGCGGGCACTTCGGAATCGTTCTGGAGAAACCACATCAGCCCCAGGGCATGGGATCGGTGCTCCTCCTCAATCGCACGACGGCCGCTTGCATCAGCGTGCGCGTAGTGTTTCCCCCCGCCAGTGAGATTTGTCGCATTCCAGCTTCTTTTCCGGTTGGGCAGCGCGTGGCCATGGAACAGGTGGTCCTTTCTTGCCATCTCCTCCAGCGAATAAATGAGGAACCGGTGGTGAAACGGCAGCGGAAGCCGCTCCTTGAGTTCCGGCGGCAGAAGTATGGGGGCGAAGCGCGCACGGTCGTAGCCACGGGGGGGCGCATCGGAGACTTCGCGATTGACGGGCTCATCCGTCAGACACAGTCGGTAACTGTAGCTCTGCACGTTGTCATCACCCTCGCCGGAGCTTTCCGGCAGGGGTGACGTCGTTGTTGCTCCGGCCGTGACGACATTCAATGCTCCCACGGTGGCGGCACTTGGAAACGATCCGTTGATCCAGCGCGTGAACAGACGGCCAGCGGATGGCTCTTGGCATTCGCTCCTGCTTTCCCTTCCCAGTCGGTATTTCACACCAAGCGCCGCCATGAGATCGCCTTCGTAGCTGGCTTCAACGAAGGAACGAGCCTCGACTTGCAGTCGCTCGCCGCCCTCCTCCCGCACGAATGACGCCATGCGCACGCATCCAACGCGCTCCTCCGCGCTTTCAAGCCGGTATCCGGCCCACCAGCGGACACGGGGTTCCGACTCAATCCACTCCCGGAGGACGCGTTCCGCGACATGGGGCTCAAAGGTTATCATCATTCCGGTCTGGCACGTACGCAGTTGTTCGGAATTTTGCCCGTAGCTATCACGATAGTGACCAACAATCCGTTCAATGAACTCCTGAAGCAGCGGCGCGCGGACTCCGCGATAGTGTGTTTCCACTGCACCCAGTGAAGGTAGCGTGCCACCCAGGAAGAGCGTGGGTGTGACCAGGTCCACGGTCAACCCCTCCCTCGCGCATCGCACTGCCGCGACGATTCCCGGGGCAGTACCGCCGTACACGACCACGTCAGTCTTGCGGCGGGTCGTCATTATCTGGAATGCCTCGCCGGCCCGGGTCCGACGGTTTCACCCTGCACGTATTCGGGAACAAGCTGAACCGCGCCTCCCTGGCCTCGCCCCCCGCTCATCACTCTCTGCACCGCCTGAAACAGCCTGCGGGCGAGCAGTTCGATGTTTACCCGGTAATGGGCCGGCGCCGGACAGAGGAAATGAAGGAAGGGGTCGTCACCCCGGCTCATCAGCGAAACTTCCTCTGGAATCCTCCAGCCCAGCGCGCTGAGGTGCGTCGCCACGGTCGCGTAGTGATGCGTGCGCGACACGATGAATGCCGTGGGGGGAGGCCGCATGCCCATGAGCCGGTCTATCTGGCGGCGAAGAGCCGTTACATCGTCGTCCGGGCGGGAGATCACCATCGCGTCCGCGGCCTCCGCCTTCTGCTTGTCCGCGCGAGATTCCGGGTTCCCCGGGCGCCTGCGGAGCCCTTCATGGAATCCCGCCATGCTCTCCTGGTCGCCCGCCCGGTCTGAGTCGAAGTTCACGAGGACGATTCGCCTGTGCCCCCTTGCGAACAGTTGGGCCGCCGCATGCCGCACCGTGGCGCGGTAGTCGATGCCGACGCACGGCAGGTCAACGCCGGGATACCGGTTGCCGTAAAGCACCGCGGGGGTTCGCGAGGCGTTGAGCCACTCCTGAAGCCTGCGATCCGCCATGATAGCCACCCAGCACGCATCCGGACGTCCGCGCAGAATCCGCGGCATCACGAGTCTCGGGTGGGTGCGCGCAAAGCGCCTGCCTTCGAACGTTTCAACATGCAGCCCCGCTTCGGCGCTCAGACCACGGAGGATGTCCACAGTCTGGATCACATGCGGCGGCATGGAGTAGATGCGCTCCGGGCATACGATGCCGAGTTCGCCGCCCCGAACTGCCCTGGCAGCCCGCCTGACCCTGCCCGGCCGCCGGATCGCATATCCGTTTCTTGGGGAAACCTCCAGTTCTTGGGCAGCGACGAGTTGCGTAAGCGCTGCGCGAAGAGTCGGGCGGCTGATGTTCAGCACTCGTGCGAGCGTGCGTTCGCCGGGCAGATGATCCCTCCACCGACCCGCGGTTATCTCGCGACGAAGGAGGGTGGCGACCCGGTCGGGGAGAAATTCTCGCGAGGGCGGAGCAATCGGCTTCATGCGTCACGCCCCAGATTGGAGAGTTTGTGTTACCAGGCGAGATTGGGGTTCTGGTCAATCCAACTGACCAGCAATCGCGAATTTACCGACCGTGCCATCCAGCTATGCTCCGCCTGCCAGTCAGCCGCCTGCCGCACCCCAGTCCCCATGAGAATCCTACACACTTCATTGGCTGTCCTCCTCCCTCTCCTTCTGTCCGGCGGACCCGCAATGCATGCACAGGCCACCTCGACGTCCTCCTCCACGCCAGCGCAGCAGGAGCCCGAACCAATTCAACTCTCGGTCTTCGAGGTTACTTCGCAGACCGAACGCGGCTATGCAACAACCTCCTCTCTCTCGGGTTCGCGGGTCGCCGTTCCGGTCGTGGAGCTTCCCGCATCCGTGATCACGCTGAATCAGAAGCTCATCCAGGACACCGTTGCGATGACCAGCGACGAGGTGCTCAGCCTCGTGTCGGGGATATCCGTTGCGGCACGAACGACCAGCCAGAACCTGTTCTCCATGCGTGGATACACGGTTGCCAGCGCGCAGCGCGATGGGTTCCCCGACAGGATCATCACAGCTGCAGGCGGATTCGACTTTTCGTACATCGAGCGGATCGAGGTTGTGAAGGGACCCTCGGGAGTCCTGTACGGCACCCATAGTCCCGGCGGCATCGTGAATTTCGTGAGCAAGCGACCGCTTGCCCGTCCGCGCACATTCGTCAGCGCCACGATCGGATCGTATGACACCTGGCGGGGCGAGTTGGATCATTCGGGCTTTCTGGATGGTGCCCGCAAGTTCGGTTATCGGCTGGCGACTGCATTCTCAGACACGGCCGGTCCGATGCGTTTCCATGCGGAGCCTGACGGCGGGTATCAGGCGTACAACCCGAGTTTCTCCTATCACTTCAACAACGGCCTGCAGGTCTGGGCATGGGCCGCTGTTGTGCGCGACCGGATCAACCGACTGGCCCGCACCGTCCACGGGTTTGCCGAAGGTCCAGGTCACGGACGCGCGCTGCTCCGTGAGGCGGATCTTCCGGGAAACAACATCTTCAACAATCTGGTTCACCTGGAGTCGGACAACTTCGAGGTCGGGGCCATCAAGACGATCTCCCTCAATGGTCTCGAGGTGGACGTCCGTGCCATTGCCCGCCAGTATGATCTCAACAGCGATCCTAGCAGAATACGGGGCATCGGCCCGGGAACGGACGTGTTCCTTGACGCGAGCAATCAGGTCATAGGAATGGATTCGCGCAACGTGAGCTACAGCGATGCCGCCGGACGCCTTGCGAGCGTGGCGCGGCGCCAGGTGCGTTTCGACTCGCGGCTCAACTCAACCGATGGACGGGATTTCGCCCTCGACATAAATTTCCGATTTAGACTGGGGCCGACAAACCATCAGTTCCTTCTCTACGGGTCTTACGGCACGTCTGACGACCATTCGAAGGATGATGCCTACGACGTCACCAGCAATGCCATACTCACCTCGCTTGGCGCGAGTAAGTCGGGTAACATTCTCTACTTCATTGTCCGGCCTTCGCCCACCTTCAAACCGACCCCTCAGCAGATCCTTGACGTCGCCAATGTGCGCACGGTCCGGAACACCGTCGTCCGTGAGGACAAGTCCAGCGCCTTCGGTTTCATGGAGAGAATGTCGTTTCTTCGTGATCGAATTTTTCTGGTCGCTGGAATGCGGCGAAGCGAAATCGAAACCACGACTGCGCAGATCGTCGGCAACCAGACGCAGGATGCCGAGAACACCCGCGACAAGACCTGGACCGGAAGTTACGCCGCACTTGCAAAGGTCTACCAGGGAGGGCCCGGAACGGCCTCCCTCTTTTACAACAACAACGAGACATTCACTCCGGAATTCTCGATCGACCGGCGGCTTGCAACCTTTGGAAAGCGGTTTCCCAACCGCATCGCGTCCACTGACGAATTTGGCCTCAAGCTCGACATGTTCCGCTCCCGGGCGGTCGCAACAATCTCATGGTTCGACAACGAGGAGAACAACGGCCTGCTGACATTCAACGACGAAACCGGCGCCATCACCGGGATTCCAATCAGCAGTTATCAGGCTCCCGCCGGCGTTCGCACAACGAAGGGATGGGAGATGGATTTGAACGTGAACCCGCTGCCTGGCCTTGAGATGTTGATTTCCTACGGCAAGGTTGATCCTAAGCTGGAAAATGGCACCAAAGCCTCATCCATCGCGTTCGACACACTTTCCCTTCTCGCCCGGTATGAGTTTTCCCGAAACGTCCTGCGGGGCCTGTCAGGCACTTGGATCTACCAGCAATGGGGCGATAGCATGCTCAATACGCGCACTGGCTGGCGGCTGCCCGGCGGCGAGATACACACCGCCGTTGTTGGATACGGCAGAGGACGATGGATCCTTCGTCTCAGGATTGAAAATGTTTTCGACAACATATCCACCCTGCCAAGCGAGAATGAGACAGCGATCGGCGTGACACGCCATCGAAACTATCGACTCGGGCTGACTTTCAGCTATTGATGCATGCCACGGCGCGCCACCTTCAAATGCCGACGGTTTCCCATTTCGCAATCCTGCGCCTGATCCTTGCGTTTTCCGTCATGTTCACGCTCCTGGAGCCTGCGGCAGCACTGGCGGAAGAGCGACGGCCCAATATTCTCCTGATTACGGCCGACGATCTCAATTGGAACTCGCTTGGCGCCTTCGGCTGCCCCGTTCGCGAAACAACTCCGCACCTCGATCGTCTTGCGGAGTCTGGAATTCGCTTTGCGAAGGCGCACGTCACCATCGCCCTTTGCGCTCCCAGTCGCGGCGTCATGATGACGGGACGATATCCCCACGCATCTGGAGCGACAGGATTTGGTCCCATGCCGGCAAACGTGGCTACTGTACCCGAAATTCTGACAGATGCCGGATACCTTTGCGGCATCATCGACAAGGTCGGTCACCTCAATCCCGCCGCGAAATACCGGTGGTCGGCGACTTACAGCGACACGGGCAACGGCCGAAATCCATCGCGCTTCGGCAAGTTTGCCGCAGAATTCATTTCGCGGGCGCGGGAGGCGGGCCGACCGTTCTTCCTGATGGCGAACTCACGTGATCCGCACCGCCCTTTCGCAGGAAGCAGGCAGGAACGGCAGTACATCGACGCCCCGCGAAACAATGACGAACGCAATTGGGCCAGTCCGAAAGCTGTCGCCCTCATGTCGCTTCCGTCGCGGACATACACACCGGATGAAGTGGTGGTCCCGGGATTTCTGCCCGACGTCCCTGACATCCGGGAGGAGGTGGCTGACTACTACAATTCGGTTCGGCGCTGTGACGACACCGTGGGAGCGTTGCTGAAGGCCCTGGACGATTCGGGCATGAGGGATCAAACGCTGGTGGTTTTTCTCTCTGACAATGGCATGCCCTTTCCATTCGCCAAGTTCAGTTGCTATCCAAACGGCACGCACACGCCTCTGATCGTCCGCTGGCCGGGCTCGGTCGGACCGCAGCAGACCAACGATGAGATGATCGCTGGAGTCGACCTTGCACCAACGCTGCTGGAGGCAGCCGGCATCACGCCTCCCGCTGAAATGGACGGCCGGTCGTTTCTGCCGCTGCTCAAGGGAGAGCGGCAGTCGCGCCGCGATCGCGTCTTCACGGCATTCTACTCGACGCTGCTTCGTGAAATGGTGCCGACCCGCGCGGTCCAGACTCGTCGATACGTCTATATTTTCAATCGCTGGGCGGACGGGGCCACGCAGTGCCAGAATGAATTTTACAAGGGCCCCGCGTTGCCCGCCATGATTGCCTCAGCTCGCACCGATCCTGCAGTCGCCCAACGGGTGATTCACTTTCTCTTTCGGGCTCCGGAAGAGCTTTACGACGTAGATCGTGACCCCGACTCACTGCACAACTTGGCGGATAGTCTTGAACACCGGGAAACGCTTGAACTCCTCCGTCGCGATCTGGAGGAGTGGATGCGGCGGACCAATGATCCGGTCCTGCCGGATTTTCGTGCAATGCTCGCGGGACGCCTTCCACCGATGGGGGGACCGCCTGATCCCGGTGCCGGCAGGACTTCGTCAAGCCACTAGTGTTCTGTCGCGGAAATGACTATACATATATCATGCGGCCTTCTTGCGCGGCTTTCGCCGGGTGCAACCGGGCTGGATGGCCTCGAGCCGGCGACGACAGCGTTCGATCCTGGCAAGGATGTCCTCCGCCTTGGCGGTCCAAACAAATGGCGTGGGCTCCTGGTTCCATTGCTCGATGAAGCGGGTGATCGAGTTGATCAGATCGGGAACACTGGAGAAGCTGCCGCGACGCACCGCCTTGCCGGTGAGTTCGGCAAACCAGCGCTCCACCAGATTGAGCCAGCTCGAACTGGTGGGAATGAAGTGCAGTTTGAAGCGTGGACGCCGGGCGAGCCAGCGCTGCACCCGCTCGTGTTTGTGGGTGCCGTAATTGTCGACGATAAGATGGAGCTCGTCCGCCTCGGCATATTCCGCGTCGATTTGTCGCAGGAACTTCAGGAACTCGATGTGCCGGTGGCGCGGGAAGCAGTGGCCGCTGATCTTGCCGGCGGCCACGTTCAATGCGGCAAACAGCGTGGTCGTGCCATGGCGCACGTAGTCGTGCGTCCAGGTGCCGCAGCGACCGCGCTTCAGCGGCAGGCCTGGTTGCGTGCGATCCAGCGCCTGAATCTGGCTTTTCTCGTCCACGCAGAGCACCACCGCGTTTTGCGGTGGGTTGAGGTAAACGCCCACCACATCGAGCAGTTTGGGCACAAACTGTGGATCGCGGGAGAGTTTGAACGTCTCCTGTCGGTGCGGCTGCAACCCATGCTCCTGCCAGATACGCGCGACTGTGCTCGCATGCACGCCCTGCGCCTTCGCCAGGGTTCGCGCGCTCCAGTGCGTCCGCCCCGGCGGCTTCGTGTGCAGCGTCGCTTCGACGATCCTTTTCGCCAGCCCTCGGCGCGGCTTGCGCCCGCGGCCATTCGCCACGTCCCACAATCCTTGCGGACCTGCGGACACAAAGCGCTGGCGCCACAGCCGGCAGGTGTGCCGGTTCACCTCCAGCTCCTCCGCAATCGTGGCATCGTCCAGCCCTTCGGCCTTGCGCAAAATGATCCGGCAGCGCTTCACCACCTGCTGGGGCGTACCGTGCGCGCCCACCCAGCGCTCCAAAACGCCACGTTGGTCTGCCGTGACCGTCAGAATCGTCGGTTTCCTGCTCATGCTTGCAGGTTGAACGATAACGACTTTTAAGTCTAGTCATTTCAGCAACAGAACACTAGCACCATGACGCTTTTTTTCAAGCGAACAGCGCTTTCGATTCTCAGCCTCTGTGCGCTGTCTGCTGCCGCAGCCCACCTGCTCGCCTCGACTGATACCGCGCCCGCCACCGCGCGCCCAAACGTCCTCTTTGTCATCATCGACGATCACGGTGCAAATCTTCACGATGTGTTCCAGCGCTCCCAAGTGCACACACCAAACCTGCAACGGCTCGCCCGGCGAAGCACCTGGTTCACGCACGCCTATGTCGATGCTCCGGCATGCGGCCCCTCGCGCACGGCGTTCCTGACAGGGATGCACGCGTTTCGATCCGGCGTCTACTACAACGAACAGGCCTACAGACGAACCAAGGCACCGGTGTCACGGGTGACGACGCTTCCCGGCCAGTTCCTGGCCAATGGATATCTCACCGCCGGCTACGGCAAGATCGCTCACAACAGGTTTTTGGAGGACGATGTCGGCGACTATACGCCCGGTTACTACAAGATGCTCAACCGGCCGGCAGACGTCACATACACCGACAAGGCGCTGCTGCGGGAGGTCATCCCAGGAACACTGGTCAAGGCTTGGGTTGACAATTGGTCGTGGGGCGTCCTGCCGGATGATTGGGATCGCGCAGACTCCACGAAGCTGCAGCAGGACACGGAAGAAGCCAACCGAGTCATCGCCCTGCTGGGCCGGAAGAATGCTGCACCGTTTTTTGTCGCTCTTGGTTTCTGGAAACCGCATGTCTCGTGGACTGTCGCCCAGCGCTATTTCGACAAATATCCCCTCGACGCCATTGAGCTTCCGGCAGGATACCTCGAGAACGATCTTGACGATGTGCCAATGCCAGCTCGCTGGCTCGCCCTGCACAGAGGTGAGCATGAATTCATCCTGAGCCACGGCCTCTGGAAGAAGTGCCTGCAGGCCTACTATGCCTCCATCTCTTACGTGGATGAGCAGATCGGCCGGGTGCTCGATGCCCTTGATCGGAGCGCGTATCGCGACAACACCATCGTGGTCTTTCTTTCGGACAACGGCTGGCACAGCGGCGAAAAGAACCACTGGTCAAAGTTCTATCTCTCCGAGCTGGCCTGCCGCGTCGCTCTTTCCATTCATGTCCCGGGTCGCCCCGCCCAGGTTTGCGACACGCCTGTGAGCGCGCTGGACCTGTACCCCACGCTTCTCAGCCTTGCCGGTCTTCCGCGGCCTAAGACACACAGGCTCGACGGAGTTGACCTGTCGTCGCTCCTTGCAGATGGCAGCCGTGAGCGGGGCAGTCCGGTGCTGTCGACATTCGGGCCTGGCTGCCACTCGGTGCGAAATGCTCGCTATCGCTATACGCGATACCGCAACGGTGACGAAGAACTTTACGATCACAGCAACGATCCCAATGAATGGCACAATCTTGCCGCTGACAAGAGCCTGGCCGCGATCAGGCGCGCTCTCGCCGATTGGATACCTGACAAGGATGCTCCGGAAATTGAGTTCGACGTTCCTCGCGGCTCCAAGCAGGCGATGAACGTGTGGTCCGAGGAGGCCTTTCGATGATTCGGAGCATGCTTTTCTCCGCATTGCTGCTCGCTGTCGCATCGCACAAGGTCGCGGCGGCTATTCCACAGGATATTCTTTTCATTCAAGCCGACGACCTCGGCTGGAGCGACCTTGGCTGCTATGGGAACGCTCATGTCCGCACGCCGGCGATAGATCATCTGGCGGCAACTGGCATGCGCTTCACTCAGGCGTATGCGGGAGCTCCGGTATGCACGCCCTCCAGGGCCGCCACGATCACCGGATTGCATGCCGCGCGACTGCATTGCACGGGGCAGGCTTCCTATCGTGGAGACGACTCCCCGAGCCGAGTGTTCGCATCCCTAGACTTCAAGACCCACTTTCCAGCAGGCACTCCGACACTGGCACGCACTTTGCACGCCAGTGGCTACGATACCATCATTCTCGGCAAGTGGGGGTTCGACGACAACCCGACGGACCACGGGTTCTCAGAGATTTTTTCCGGCCCGGATCGAGTGTTGATGGAGCGCACCGTGGAGCTCCTGTCCCACACGGCACAACGACCTCGCCTCATCTACCTCAATTTTTCCCGGCCGCACATCCCTTTGCGACCCGATCCAGCCTTGCTCGCAAAATATGAGAATGCAGCGGACAACGTCAGCCGGCGTGAAAGCAATCCAGCCTACGCCGCGGTCATTGAAGAAATCGATGGCGATGTTGGGCGGATTCTGGATGCCTTGGATCGCAAATCCGCCGCAGCGCGCACTTTGGTCATCTTCACTTCGGACAATGGTGGATACCTTGGCACGGAAGAAGAAACCATCACGTCCAATGCGCCGTTGCGGGAAGGAAAGGCCAGCCTCTACGAAGGAGGAGTGCGCGTACCTCTGATCATGCGGTTTCCGGGAATGATAGCACCGGGGTCGTTGTGCACTGCGCCGGTTCATGCAGTGGAGTGGCACGCAACAATTGCTGAACTCGCTGGCCTCGGGATTCCGCCAGGGCTCGACGGAGGGAGTTTTGCCGGACTTCTCCAAGGGGGCGATCACGGCACCCGTCCAGCAATGTTCTGGCACTTTCCCCACTACCGGCGCACGCGCCCGGGAATCGCCGGGAGTCCTTCCTCCTCCATGCGCGAGGGAGATTGGAAACTGATGCATTTTTACGAGGACGATCATGTCGAGTTGTACGATCTCGCCTCCGATCCATCCGAAACCCATGACCTCGCGTCTCGTTTTCCGATGCGGGCGGCTGCGCTCCGCGCGCGCCTAGACTCCTGGCGAACTCAGGTGGGTGCGCAACCCCCGGTGCGCAAGTCGCGAGGGACGCTGCCCATGGACCGGTAGATCCGGTCGTTTCCGCTTCAATGATTCTGCTTCAGTCTCGAACCCTGTTGATCCTTGTCGCCGCAATCATTTCTTGCGGTGCCGTTCGATCTGCAGGCGAGCTGCCCGGCGCCCCCAGTCTCCTGGCGATTCCAGGCATTGAGAAACGAATCATTGTTGGTGCAACCAATGTCGCGCCGAAGAATGGTGAGCAAACGGTGATACGGCTCAGAAACGGCCAGTTGCTGCTGCTTTGGTCGGAGTTTCTCCGCACGGACCTGCTTCCGCCCGCGGAACGTCCGCCGCCCTCGCCCCTGCGCCGCAGTCCGACCGGCGACGACGGTTATGCGCGCATCAGCGCAATGACTTCTGCGGATGGTGGAGGGTCCTGGTCGAGGCCCTGGGTGGCGGTCGATGACAAGGATGCGCTTGTGAACTGCATTTCACCAGGCCTCACACGTCTCAGGGACGGTCGATTGCTCCTGGCCTATTCATGGAGGAGCGGCGGAACTGACAAAAGGAACTACGGCAATTGCGCGAAGATGGTCCGCACTTCCTCTGACGAGGGAAAAACATGGTCGGAGTGCACTCGCATTACGCCGGACAATGGGGAATACAACACCGGTTGCCACGACCGTGCGGTCACCTTGGACAACGGACGTGTGATTGTCCAATGTCACACGATATTCCCACCAGCGATCGCGCGGCCGGGACCCGGCTACCGTTCGACATGCATGGGAACCTACTTCGCCTATTCCGACGATGACGGGAAAACTTGGGAGCGCAGTGCGGTCACCCTCGATCCAATCGCCGGTCATGGAGGCCGCTTTGAGGAGGCCGGATTCGTGCAGCGAGTGGATGGGTCCCTCGTCCAGTTCATCCGCAACTGGCACGGTCAGTCGTTCATCTCCGAATCAACTGACCGCGGCACAACATGGAGCGCACCCAGGCCTTCAGGCGTTTTCAGCGCGCTGGCGCCTACCATTGCCGTCCGTCTCCCCGACTCCTCCGATCTTCTCATGATCTGGAATCCCACTTGGAATCCCGAAGCCAGAATTGCGGGCATCCGATCTGTTCTGGCATGCGCAGTGAGCCGGGACGGCGGGCGAACATGGGGGCTGCCAAAAGCGCTTGAAACCAATCCGGATCAATGGGCCGAGTATCCGGGGGTTACATTCGACGGAGACGTCGCGTTGGTCCACTACCGGGTCTTCTCGCTTGATCGAAACCGATGCGACCTCGTTCAGGCCAGGGTTCCTGTATCCTGGTTCCGCTAATTGCTCGGACAGGTCTGAACGAATGAATGCGCTCCGGCGAGCTTTGGACAAAGCAAGACCGCACACCCCATAAGTGATTCAATTTCATGAACGAATCATCCTGCACCCTTTCGCACAGCGAATTGCTGGAGCTCAAGCGTTGGAACACACCGACCATCTACAACGGTTGGGAGCAGATAACCCGCTGCAATGCCGCAAACGAAGGGTTCAATCGCGAGGAGACCCGCGATTTCATTCCACAGATGGGCCCGATGGTGGGTTACGCGATCACCGTCATTGTGGAGCCAAGCAAGGCCGAGCATCTCCGGGCAAGGCCCAACGCATGGAGTGAATACCGTCGCTATGTTGCAGATCAGCGGAAACCCGGAATAGTTGTGGTCCAGGACAGGGACAAACCCGCGGTGCACGGAGCCTTCTGGGGCGAGGTCAACAGCAACATCCATCGATCGCTTGGATGCGTCGGGACAATTTGCGATGGCGGAATCCGCGACCTTGATGAGATGAACAACGCTGGATTCAAGGCGATTGCGCGGCGCCTGTGCGTTGGGCATGCCTATTCGTGTCCAGTGGAATGGGGGGTGCCGGTGGATGTTTTTGGGACCAGGATTCTTCCGGGTCAGCTGATACATGCTGACAAGCACGGATTTCTGGCTGTTCCGTTCGGAGAGGAAGGCGCGCTGCTTGAGGCCGCTCGCTTCATGGACAGCAATGAATGTCGAACGCTCATTCCAGCAGCACGCGGTGAAGCAGGCCGGACTCTCCGCCAGATCTGTGACGACATCGATGCCGCCGGGGCGAAATTTGGCGCGAACGCGCGGGAAAAATTCAACCGCCGGGGGGAATGGTGAGAGCAAGCACCACCCGCCGACGCCATCGAGCTGGATGTCATGCTCCTCCGGTTGAGTCTCCTGTTTTCTGATCCGCAGGAATCAATCCTTCGATCAGGCGCTGGCTGGCGGCCTCACCTCCATCGTCCAAGACGTAATGTCCGGCATCCCGCAGCAACGTGACTCTGGCTTGCGGAAGGAATCCCTTCCATTCTTCCAGGAAGTGCCGGTTGAAGCAGAAATCCTTTCCTCCCCACACGATGCTCACGGAATGGGAACGGAACTGGGAAAGGCCGTTTTCGACCTCCTGAAGCGTGGAATGGGAAACGTGGCCCCGTTCGAGCGGGATGTCCTTCACGAAGGCGTCCACCGCCACGCGATTGGCCCAGGAGTTGTACGGCAGGAGGTATCCCCGTCTTTCAGCGGCCGTCAGGCGCCGGGCGTGCATGGCCATGCTTGCGGCCGGGCCGGCGAAGCCGTTCAGGCCGCGGACCAGCCAGGTGCCAAAGGGTCGCGAGCGACACAAGGCTATGCGCCTGGGAATGCGTTGCGAGCGGAACGCAGCTGTATTCAGAATCACAATACGGCCAATGCGCGCAGGGTTCTTCACCGCCAGCCCGAAACCGATCGCCCCGCCCCAGTCGTGAACGACCAGGTTGATTCGATTGATGCCCAGCCCATCCAAAAGCCCCTCAAGGTCGGCGATGCGGGTGGCGAGCGTGTAGGGATAGTCCTCCGGCTTGTCAGACAGGCCCATGCCGATGTGATCCGGCACCAGACAGCGCCAGCGCGATCGGAGCGCCACTACGGCATTGCGGTAGAAGAACGACCAGGTCGGATTCCCGTGCAGCATCACGACGGCCTCGTCGCCGCGGGGGCCTTCGTCCAGGTAGCTCATGCGCGCGCCATGAGGCGTGGTGAACACGGAAGGCGTGAACGGGTACAGCGCGCGCACGTCCGGAGGAAGCGAATCGATCGTCACCATTCGAGCGCGAGCATGAGGCAGTTCAGTCCGCTTCCGATTCCCAGCAGTGCCACCCGCTGCCCCGGCCCGACTTCACCGGCTTCGATGGCCGCGGCGAGCGTCGCCGGAAGCGACACCGAGCCCATGTTGCCAAGGGTTTCAAAGGTGGAGAAATCTTTCGCCAGATCGAGGCCGAGCGTCTCGTACAGCCTGCGCCGGTGCGTGCTTCCCACCTGGTGGCAGATGTATCGCGAAAAATCCGCGGGGTCTGTGTCCACGACCCGGCGGAATTCATCCCAGGTTTCCCTTGCCAGGGCCACGCCTGCGTCCAGCAGCCGCTCTGAATCCGTCTGCATGGCCAGCGAGTCGGCCCCATGAGTGTCGCCCTTGCAGAGTTCGCTGTGCGCCGTGGCCGCCCGGGCCACGCCCCCGACCAGACGGTGCGCACCGCGACCACCAACCAGCAGCGACCGGTGGCAGACCACCGCCGCGACCGCACCCGAGCCGATCGTCAGGTTGGCGAAATACGGTTTTATTTCGTTTCGCGTCAGCGGACGTTCGAGCAGAGTGGCAAGAGTCTGCTCCACCAGCGGGCGTCCGTTCTCGCCGGCGACAATCAACGCGCAGCGGATCTGCCCCGCCTCGATCATGCTTCCCGCCACGGTGAGTGCGTTGAGAAAGCCCAGGCAGGCGTTGGAAAGATCAAAAATCTGAGTGTGTGCCGGAAGGCCGATCTTCCGATGAGCGAAAGAGGAGGTGGCCGGCTCGAGCATGTCGCGGCACACCGCACTGTGAATGAAGAGGTCGATCTGTTCGGGCCGCACACCCGAGCGCGCGAGCGCTGCGCGCCCCGCCTGTGCGCTGGCGTCGGAAGGCAGTGTTCCCTTTGCCCAGACTCTTCGCTCGCGTATGCCCGTCATCAGCTCGAGCCTTCCCTCGGGCAAATTGAGCCGCTGGTACAACGGCTGCAGGCGGCGCTCGATCTCCGCGGAGGTCAGCACCTCCGTCGGCAGGGCTGTCGCCAAAGACTCAATGCAGGTGTGTTCGAAGCGCATGCCAGTATCGTGTCATTTCGCCTCGGGACGCATCGCCAGGCGGATCAGCTCCGCGTCGAATGCGTTCGATCCGAGCCCGGCATCAACCACGATTGTCGTGCCATTCATCCCGCTGCTGCGCGGGCTGAGCAGAAAGAGAACCGCATTCGCGACCTCGTCTGTCGAGAGTGCCCGTTTGCGAAAGGTCAGCTTTTCGGCATAGAGGTAGCTCTCGAGGTATCCTGGAATGCCCGCAGAGGCGCTGGTCTTGAGCGGGCCCGCCCCCACCACATTGAAGCGGACGGCGCTGCTCGCACTGAAGGACTTTGCCAGGAAGCGCGACGTGGATTCCAGCGCGGCCTTGATTGGCCCCATGTAACCATAGTTGTCGGGGGTGACCAGCAGTGATGAGATTCCAATCGAAACGACGGACGCATCCGGATCGAACAACGGCTTGAAGGCGCGCGCCAGTTCCACCAGCGAGAACGAGGAGATCGCCGTGGCTTCAAGGAAATCGCGGCGTTTCGTCTCGTCGAACGACTTGAACCCGTCGGTATAGTTCGCGAAGGCGATCGAGTGAACCAGCCCGTGCACCGCGGTTACACCCGCGGCAGCTATCGAGTCGGCCAGTCGCGCCGGCGCATCCTCGTCGCCAACATCACAGACGAAAACCCTGCGGTCCTTCAGCAATCCCTCCAGCGACGCCCGCCGCGCCTCGGACCGCACGCTGTAAATGACGCGGGCGCCCTGCTCCTCCAGCGCCCTGCCGACAAACCAGGCGACGCTTTTTCGATTGGCGACGCCCGTGACAACAATGGTCTTTCCGGCGAGTGCGAGGAAATCTGCCATGGCGGTTTCGTTCATGCTGCGGGGGATTTGTCTGTCGCGTCGGCGCTCCCGTTCGGCACCTTCCATGCCACCGCGAATTCAACGCTCAGAATGCGCGTGTTGTCCGGTTTCCTTACCGCGCCCGTCATGATCGTGAATCCACCCATGACATCCTTCCGCTTGACCTCGATCAAAACAGTGTCGCCCGGAAACACGGGATTCCGAAACCGCACGTCACTGATTTTTGCCAGAAGCGGCACGCCGGATCCGAGGTCGGTCCTCTGCGCCGAAGCCTGCCTCGACAGGTACACGGCGCCAGCCTGAAATACGGCCTCGCAGAGCAGGACGCCCGGGGTGATCGGCGCGCCCGGATAGTGGCCCCGGTAAAAATCCTCGTCCGCCCGCCAGGTGCGGCGGGCAACAAGGCCGTCCGGCGATTCTGAAACGATTTCATCGACAAAAAGGAAAGGAGGGCGATGAGGGATGGACTCGGTGACCGTTGAGGGCATGAGAATTGGGATGGAAAGGATTGGCTCGATTGAGGCGAAGGCGAAGCAAAAGCCGACTTCCCTGATGCTGCAAACTTCCCGCAGGAAGGCCCTGTATTTCTTATTCGCAACCTTGGCCGCTTTCGCGTGTTTTCCAACACAACCAAATTCATTCCTCAACCATGGGCCTTCTCGATTATCTCAAGTCTCAGTTCATTGAAATCATCCAGTGGGAGGACGATTCCCGCGACACCCTTTCCTGGCGTTTTCCCGATGAGGACAAGGAAATCAAGCGTGGCGCGCAACTGATCGTCCGGGAATCGCAGACCGTCCAGTTTGTCTATCTTGGGCAGTTCGGAGACGCCTTTGGGCCGGGCAAACACACCCTCAACACGGACAACATTCCGATTCTCTCCACCCTTAAGGGATGGAAGTACGGCTTCGAGAGCCCGTTCAAGGCCGACGTCTATTTCGTCAACACCCGCCTGTTCACCGGCAACAAGTGGGGCACGTCGAATCCCGTCATGCTGCGCGACGCCGATTTCGGGATCGTTCGCGTGCGGGCATTCGGCACCTACGATTTTCGAATCACCAATGTGCCCACGTTCCTGAAGGAGGTTGCAGGCACCGATCATCACTTCCGGATCGACGAGTTTGCGGACACAATGCGCTCGCGCCTGGTGAGCGTGTTTACGGACGCGCTCGCGAGCTCGAAACTGCCGGCGCTGGATGTCGCGTCGCGCTACGGCGAACTCGGCGAAGCGCTCCTCCCGCTGATCAATCCGACGCTGAAGGAGAAATACGGTCTGGAGCTGGGCAGTTTCATCATAGAGAACGTATCCGTACCTCCCGAAGTGGAGCAGGCCATCGACAAGCGCTCGAGCATGGCGGCCATCGGAAATCTCAACGACTACATCAAGTTCAAGATGGCCGAGGGCATGGGCTCGGGTGGGGGCGGCGGCCCGGCCGGCACCGCGGCGGAACTGGCCATGGGTTTTGGTATGGCGCAGCAGATGATGAATCAACCCGGCGGCATGTTTGGCCCCCAGGGAACGCCTCCCGCGGGAGGTCCGCCTGTGGCGGTTGGAGCCGCGCCCGCAGCTGCGGCAATGGATCTTCTCGGCCCCGCGCAGGCGGCGCAAGCACTCGGCGTGTCCGAGGCTGATGTTTTGACGGAGCTGGAAAAGGGATCGCTCAAGGGAAAAAAGATCGGCTCTACGTGGCGCATCACCCGGGCGGCGCTCACCGAGTTCATGAACAGTTGAGCGGTCGACAGCCGGATTGCGCATGGAAGCCCAGGCTCGCTCAAAGTTTTCGTGTCCGTCGTGTGGCGCTGAGGCCACTTGGAATCCCGCGAAGAAGGCGCTGGTCTGCAGTTTCTGCGGAACGGTTTCCCCGGCGACGGTTGAACTGACCGGCTTCAGCCAGACGCCCAACGCGATCGTCGAGCACGAACTCGTGCAGGCTTTGCGCAATATTCCGGACTCGGCGCGGGGATGGCAGGCAAAGAAGATCCAGGTTAAATGCCAGTCCTGCCAGGCGATCTCGGTCTTCGACGAAAAGAATGTGGCCCAGCGCTGCGATTTTTGCGGATCGGCATCGCTGGTGCCCTACGAGGAGATCAAGGAGTCATTCCGCCCGGAGAGCCTTCTGCCGCTAAAACTCAGCAACGCCCAGGTGCGGGATTCGATCCGAAAATGGTATGGATCGCGCTGGTTCGCGCCCAACCGGCTCAAACGCGGCGCGATGACCGATGTCGTCAAGGGCCTCTACATTCCCTACTGGACATTCGATGCGCAGGTTCACGCGGACTGGACTGCCATGTCGGGGGACTACTACTACGAAACGGAGTCCTTCACCGATGGGAAGGGACAGCGGCAGACCCGGCAGGTGCGAAAAGTGCGCTGGTATCCGTCATCCGGCGCTCTGGATCACTTCTTTGACGACGAGCTTGTCTCGGCCTCGCGCGGCGTTCATCCCGAGCTTATTCAGGGAGTGGAGCCCTTTCCGACCAAGGAACTGGTCCCCTACAATCCCAGTTTCATTTCCGGCTGGGTCGTTGAGCGCTATCAGATCGATCTGCCGAGCGCCGCACAGACTGCACGCACCAAAATGGAGTCAAAAACCGTGAGCCTGTGCGCTTCCCAGGTGCCGGGCGACACTCATCGCGACCTGAACGTCCGCTCCGCGTTCTCAGCGCAGACCTTCAAGCACATTCTCGTTCCCATCTGGATGGTCAGCTACGATTTTCACGGCAAAAGTTTCCAGTGCGTGATAAATGGATACACCGGCTCAATCGCCGGTGAGTATCCCAAGAGCTGGATCAAGATTGCACTCGCTGTCCTTGGCGTCGCCGCAGTCGTCATCTTCTTCCTGTGGCTCGAAGGACGGCGCTAGGCGCAGCCGTTTGAATTTGATCGGTTCGCTCATGCCGATGCCCCCACGGCAACGGGTCGCGCGGGATCGGCGACCCATTCGCTCCATGAGCCCACGTAGAGCCTTGAACCAGTGAGGCCCGCAAGCTCCATGGCAAAGAGATTGACGCACGATGTGATGCCCGAGCCGCACTGGTGAACCACCGAGGCGGGCGCGTGCGACTTGATCAGTTCTTCAAACTCCCGCCTGAGCTCATTGCGGGGCCTGAAGGTCAGATCCGCATTGAGGTTGGCCTTGAAGACCCGGCTGACCGCGCCGGGAATGTGCCCGGCGACGCGGTCCATGGGCTCCACTTCGCCACGATAGCGATCACCGGAGCGGGCATCCACGACAAGCAGTTTGCCGTCTCCGAGATGTGACACCAATTCATCAACCGACACGCTTGCGTCCGAATTCGCCGCTCGATCCATCGCTGGGTTCACCTTTGGCGAGGGGGCATCCATCGAGAGTTTTCTGTTTTGGGACTTCCAACGAACAATACCGCCATCGAGAAGCCCAACCCGCTTGTGCCCCAGCCAGCGCGACAACATCCACCACAGCCGTGCGGCAAAAAAGCCGCCCGCGTCGTCATAGGCGACGATCGTTGATGACGGCGTCACTCCGCACCGGGCAAGAAACGCGAGAAAGTCGCGCTTGTCCGGAAGGGGGTGTCGACCACCTCCCGGAACCTTCCTCCCGGAGAGATCCCTGTCGATTCCCGCAAGAAACGCTCCGGGAATGTGTCCCTCCCCGTAGACACGCTCGCCCTTGGCGGTGTCGATGAGGTCATGCCTGCAGTCGAAAACGACCCAGTCCGGGTCGTTCAAGTGCGCGTTCAATTCGTCGGTTGTGATTAGCATCATGTGTCGCTGATTGTCCGGTTGGTGGATCAAGATGAGTGGAGCCGGCGGTTTAGGCAAATGACGATCGGGACGGGAGACGAAGGCGATGTCACCGCCATTCGTTCAGAATTTCATGTGACAGACCCGATTCGTCCTGACAGGAGTACCGGCACCCGGGTTGCACCCGCCAAATCATGCGAACATTTCCACGACCAGGAACGCTCCTCTCGCTGTTGTGCCTTGCCGTTGTTGCGCCATGCGCCGGCGAAGGCGCGTTGCATCCGGCGGAGCAATCGGCCGTCGATGTGGAAACGGGCGCGATCTGGCAGGTTGGCACCGGCACTCCCCTGTCCTATCGGTTGTTTCCGACCCAGTTGTCGTGGAGATCGAAGGAAGCGTTCGGCTTGGAACTGGGAAACGGCTTTCGGGTGCGTTTTCGACATCGCCTCACGCTTCAGGCGACGTGGATAGATCAGGGGCCTGAATCGCACTACGTCGCCGTTGGCGGATCGCCATCAATCGAGCTCTGGGATCGCATGGGGCGCTGGGCTCTGGCGGGTGGCGCAGGCGGTGGGCTCGGAATGCTCGACTCACGTGGTGTCAAGGGAGGACAGGGGCAGGATTTCACGTTTCACTGGTTTGCGCGGGGAGGCATCGAGCACGTGATCGCACCTGCACGCAGAATCATGGCAGGAGTGCTCTTCCAGCACATGTCGAACGGAGGACAGACAAAGCCCAACCCTGGGATTGACGCCGTGGGCTTCACCTTCGGCTATTCCGCCAGCTACTGACGCGCAGGAATGCGCGCTTGTCGGCTGGTTGGTCGGCTTGTCAGCATGCGCGACACCGATTTCATGTCGTCCATCGTTCACTTTTCCGGTTACAAGTTCACACCGCTCTCGAATCTGCCCGATCTGAAGGAGGAGCTTCTGGCATTCTGCCGTGAGAAGAGTCTGTGCGGAACGATTTTGCTTAGCCCGGAAGGCATCAATTTCTATGTCGCGGGCGCGGCGGAATCGGGCGAAGCCCTTCTTTTGAAACTGCGCACCTGCGCCGGCCTTGGGGATCTTGCCGCAAAGCGCAGCAGCAGCGCCCGGCGGCCGTACGACCGCATGATGGTCAAGATCAAGCGGGAGATCATTGCGTTTGGCGACGAACAGATCGATCCGGCTCGTCACACATCCCCGAAGCTCTCCGCAGGGGAACTGAAGCAGTGGCTGGACGAAGGACGGGATGTGACGCTGCTCGACACGCGAAACGACTACGAAGTCCATCTCGGGACATTCAGGAATGCGGTGCCTGCCGGCATCGATCATTTCCGTGATTTTCCAGAGGCGGTCCGCCGTCTGCCCGCTGAATGGAAGACGAAGCCAATCGTGATGTTCTGCACCGGTGGCATCCGCTGTGAAAAGGCCGGCCCCTGCATGGAGCGGGAGGGATTCCGACATGTATTCCAGCTCGACGGAGGAATCCTGCGCTATTTCGAAGAATGCGGTGCCGCACATTTTGAAGGCGAATGCTTCGTGTTTGATCAGCGCGTCGGCCTCGATCCTGCGTTGAAGGAAACACAGTCGATCCTGTGCGCACGGTGCCAGATGCCTCTTGCCTCAGAGGAGCAGGCTCATCCCCACTTTGTGGCCGGAAAGAGTTGTCCGCACTGTCATGGGCGCGTGACTTCGCCGGCTTGACCCGGCATTGCCAATGCGGCGAATCCTACCGGCTGACAGCCTGCCGTGATTGATCTGCTTCCGAACCGTGTTGCGGGGGAATCTGCACGGGCGCGCGCCGTCCGGCCCAACGCACTATCAGGCCCTCCCGCGGACTGACAATCCACACAACCCCGAACAACAGCGCCCCGGCCACAACCATGGCGGCGGCGATGGAACAATCGAGCCACACTCCCAGGGTGACGCCGAGCCACGCGCTGATCGCCGCATGCAGCAGCGAAAGCAGATGCACACGCGACAGCCGTGTGGAGATCAGTGATGCAGTGGCGCCCGGGAGTATGAGCATGGCGATGACCAGAATTGCGCCGACGGACTCGAAGGCGCTCACGACCACAACCGACAAAGCGGCCATCAGGCCATAGTGCATGACCACCGGATTCGTGCCGAGGGACCGCGCCAGGCCGGGATCGAATGCGCTCACGAGAAGCTGCTTGTAGAAGGCAATGATCAGAAGCGAGATGACAAGCAGGACGGAAGCCATCCGGACAAACGGAACGGGGCCCAGAACGATGCCTCCAAGACTGACCATCGGCTCGAGGGGAACGAATGCAATTTCACCGTAGAGCACGCAGTCTGCGTCCAGGTCCACCTGTGCCGCGAAGATGCTTGTCATGACCACACCGATCGCGAACAAGGTGGAGAATGTGATTCCAATGGCGGCGTCCTGCTTGACGCGCGTGAGCTTGTGAATCGTTTCAATCATCACCGAGGTGAATCCACCGGCGGCGAGCGCGCCGACAAACATCGGCAGCGTGCCACGGCTTCCGGAAATCAGAAAGGCGGCGACCAGTCCCGGCAGCACGCTGTGGCTCACGGCGTCGCCCATCAACGCCATGCGCCGCAGCATGAGGTAGTTTCCAATCAGGCCGCATGCTCCTGTCACGGCAAACCCCATCGCGGCAATCCACCCGAACAGGGAAAGATTCTCCGTCCAAGGGGCGATCAGAACCGCATGAGGGTCGAAGTTTGGAATGATTTCAGTCATTTTCCAGAGCCATTGCCCAGGTCGAGCCGTGGAGTTTCTCCGTGAATCGATCGCGTCGTGGGAATGGCGCGCCCATGGGGATCGAAGGTGGCATGACCCAGCCGCCGCTCCAGGTCGCGGACCACGGACTCACCCAGCACGTGCTCGATTTTTTCAGCATCATCATGCACGTGATCAGCCGCGATGTTTGCGGATTGCGTCAGGTAGAGCTCCCATAGCCTGTGATTTCGAACAATCTCCCCCGCCCGCTTCCTTCCCGGCGGCGTAAAGTAGAGGGCGTCGCCGGAAATGCTGGCAAGACCATGGCGCACCAGATCCCGGCCAAGCCGCTGCACATCCTCAATGGTCTCCTTCCGGCGGATGGCCAGTTCGTGAAAGGTTACGCTTTCCGACTGGAAGTGCCCCGCCTCCATGACATGAAACATCGCCTTCAGCGTGTTTTCCCGCCGAGTGCGCGCCGCACCGCTGCGACGCAGGAGCCATCGCGCCACGACCCCATGGCGTGGACCGAAGAGAAAAGCGGTCGAGAAGATCGCACTGGCACCCATCACCATGAGCGGGCCGGTCGGAAGGCTCGGACCGACAAAGGATAGAAAGGCACCGAGCACGCCGGCAGCCACGCCAAAGATGGCGGCGAGGATGAGCAGCCTGTGAAGTCGGTCGGTCAGCAGGTAGGCGGCCGACGCGGGCGTGATCAACATCGCCGAGACCAGCACGACTCCCACCGCCTGGAGTGCTATGACCACGGATGCGGTGAGGAGGAGCATGAGGCCGTGGTGTATCCAGCGTGTTGGGATTCCGATCGAGCTTGAGAATCCGGGGTCGAAGCTGGATGCGAGGAGCTCCTTGTAGAACGACACGACGAGCACGATTGCCAGGGCGGTGATGATCGTCATCAGCACGATGTCACCCGAACTGAGCGCGGCGGCCTGACCGAAAAGGAACTTGTCCAGGCCGCTCTTGTTTCCCGTCGGCAGTCGCTGAATCATCGTCATGAGGCATATTCCCATGGCGAAGAATGTGGCCAGAACCAGGCCGAGTGCTGCATCCTCCTTGAGCCGCGTCGTGCGGGAGATCGCCGAAACCAGGGACGTTCCAAGCAGCCCGGCGATTGTCGCCCCGACAAGGATCGCGATGGGATCCTTTGTCATGTTCCAGAGGAAGCCGATGGCCACGCCCGGAAGCACGGCATGTGAAAGCGCGTCTCCGACCAGCGCCATTCTGCGCACAACGATGAAACTTCCCAGGAGTCCGCATCCGAGCCCCAGAAGCACCGAGCCGAGAAGAGCATATCTCACGGACGCATCCTGCAGCGTCAGAAAACGGGCGATCTGACTGCTCCAGTCAGAATCGACGAAATCGCGCACGCCGCCGGCGTGTGCGAAGACGGCGGATCCAATGAAAAACAGCACACCCCTGCGCATCAAACCTCCTATCGCGAACTCCCGTGCGCACCCAGCGCCTGGGCGACTTCGCTGAGTATCGTGAGCCTTCCGCCGTACGTCTTCTGGAGCAGCTCCGCTGTGAATACATCCTGGGTTTTTCCGAATGCGACGACATTCATGTTCAGTAGAAGCAGATCGTCGAAGTATTGTCGGGCTGTCGGAAGATCGTGATGGACCACGAGGAGCGTCTTTCCCTTGTCGCGCAGTTCCCTCAGCACGGTGATGATCGCCGCTTCGGTCGCGGCATCCACCCCGGCGAACGGTTCATCCATGAAATACAGATCAGCCTCCTGCGCCAGTGCGCGGGCGAGAAAAACGCGCTGCTGCTGTCCACCCGAAAGGTTTGCGATCTGCCGGTTGGCATAGGGCAGGAGGTGGACCTTGTCGAGGCATGCACGGGCGATCGTCCGATCGACCTTTCCTGGTCGGTGGAGAAGACCGAGGCGTCCGTAACGCCCCATCAGGACGACATCCAGGACATTGACCGGGAAGTCCCAGTCGACGGATTCGCGCTGCGGCACATAGCCAACGCGACGCGCCATCCTGTGGAATGAATCGCCGAATACCTTCACCCAGCCGCTTTGCAAAGGCAGCAGGCCCATGCATGCCTTGATGAGAGTCGACTTGCCGGCGCCATTCGGACCCACGATCCCGATGAGCCGCCCTGGATCTATCGCGAGATCGACACCCCAGAGCACCGGTTTCTTGTGGTAGGCGACCGTCAGGTCGTGGATTTCCAAGGGTGGAGACTGCTGGATCATGGTCGGTCAGAAGCGTTGGGAGATGCCGAAAAATACACCCAAGTCCGGTGCCGCGCGAGTGATTCCCACGCTCAGTCCCGCATCGAGCTGACAGTTGTCGTTCACGGCCAAGGTTAGACCCGTATTGAAGCCAAGGGACGGTTTTCCGACGCCTGTCTCCAGCGCGAGTTCCACGAATCCTCCCATGGCACCGGTGAGATCGCGACCGACCGTCATCGTGCCGACAGCTATCAAGTCGTATCCATCATCGCCCGAGTTTCTGACAACGTCCAATTCAACCATGGTGCCAAAGCTCGTGTCTTCACTCAACTTTGCGGCATAGGGAAATAGGATGCCACCCTCGGCAAAGCGGTCGCCAAACTTGCCGGAGTGCGTGGGTAGCTTCACGAACGGCATTACGCCGAATGCGGATTCGCCAGCGTCGTTTCCCCAGAAGTTATGCTTCACCCTCAAGGTCGTGTCGCCGAAGCCGCGCTGCCGCATTCGAAAGCCAAGAGGACGATTCTCGGTTTTCACGTCGAGAAAACTGTCGAGCACAATCTGGATCTCCCAGGAGGAACTCAGGCCGATGCGAACGTTGACTGGCGCAATATTGAAAACCTTCGTGTGAGTGGCGTCGCGTTCGGTGTTATGACGGTCGTCCATGAAGCTTGCGAAACTCAATTCGACCTGCAGCCGTCCGGGCTCAACGGTGAAGGGACTTTCGGTCGCGTCAGGGCGATCGGTGCTGAGTTCGCGAGCTGCGTCGGCGCCATTGCAGGCGATCAATGCGAAAACAAACGCGAAGGGATGAAGGAACTGGCGTGGCGACCGCGTGGATGGGCTGTTCACTTGAGGGAATTCACTATGGTCGTCAGGTTGTGCTTGATCATGCCCTCGTAGGTGCCGAGATCGTAGCCGTTTTCGATTGCGCCCGGCGTTCCCATGGCGTCGGAGAACAGTTCCCCGCCAATCCTGACTCCGGCATCAAGCGAGACTCGTTCAATGGTCGCATGCGGCACGCTCGACTCGACAAAGATGGCCTTCACGCGGTGCGATTTGATGAAGTCGACGAGCCTGGCCATGTCGGACAGCGCCGCCTCGCTCACAGTCGAGATGCCTTGGAGTCCGATGACCTGAAATCCGTAGGCGCGTCCGAAGTAGTTGTAGGCGTCGTGGCTGGTGACAAGAACGCGCTTCTCGACGGGCAATTCCTGCGCCTTGGCCTGCGCCCATTGATGAAGTGCGGAAAGCGACTCGCGCAGCCTGAATCCGCGGCTCGCATAATCGCCCTTGTGCGCGGGATCATTGGCGGCCAGCGTTTCAACCACGGGATGGATGCATTTCATCCACAGCGAAACGTCGAACCAGACGTGCGGATCCGGATGGCCCTCGAACTTCGGCGGATGCAGCAGACGATCGCGGGGTATGTCGCGTGTCACGGCCACAACCGGCTTGTGCTTTTCAAGACGCCCAAAGAGCTCGGCCATTTTTCCCTCAAGCATCAAACCGCTGTAGAAAATGACATCCGCCTTCTGAAGTTCCAAGACATCGGAAGCGCGAGCCTTGTAAAGGTGCGGATCGACACCCGGTCCCATGAGGCCGGTGACGGTGACTGCATCTCCGCCGATCTGCCTGACGAGGTCGGTGATCATCGTTGAGGTGGTCACAACCCGCAGCGGTCCGGCGATGGCAAGGCCTCCAATGAGGATTGAAAGCGAAATGCCTCTGACAAGATGGAGCAATGGCAGCGCGGTCATGGATCGATTGAACTCGGAGCACTAATTACAGCAAGCAAAAAAAGTTAGCCTAGTCTAATTAATGCCTTGGACATCCTGCTCTTGCTCCCGGTGACGGCTCACCCCCACTCTCTGGCAGCATGTCCAAGTCCCTTGCCCGTATCGTATTTCTCGTTACGGCGCTCTTCTTTACGGCCTTCTTCCTCTGGCCAATTCTTCAGATCCTCAAGGGCGGTTTTGTGGATGCGGACGGAAGACTCACCTTCGCCTACTTCTTCGCTCTCCTGGCGGATCCGCTCTACCGTGAGGGGCTGGCCAATTCGTTTCTGCTGGCCTGCCTGACGACGGGGCTGGCCTTGATCATCGCTGTGCCGCTGGCATTCATCAGCGACCGATACCTGTTCCCCGGCAAGTCGCTGCTCAGCTCGCTGGTCTTGATCCCGATGATACTGCCTCCCTTTGTCGGCGCCATCGGGATCAAGCAGATCTTCGGTCAGTACGGTGCGTTCAACTCACTGCTCATCGGGCTTGGCGTGCGTCCTGAGGGATGGACCTACGACTGGTTCGCCCTGCATCAGTTCGGCGGCATTGCGATCGTCAACGCGCTCACCCTTTACCCAATTCTGTACCTGAATTGTGTGGCCGCACTGGCAAACATTGATCCAGCGATGGAGGAGGCCGCACAGAATCTGGGCTGCACCGGGTTTCGGCGCTTCCGACTGATCACCCTGCCGCTGATCAAACCGGGACTCTTTGCAGGAGGGACGATAGTTTTCATCTGGGCGTTCACCGAGCTGGGCACGCCGCTTGTGTTCGACTACTCTCGTCTGACGAGCGTGCAGATTTTTTATGGCCTGAAGGACATTGGCGGGAATCCATTTCCCTATGCGCTGGTCGCGGCCATGCTGGTGTCGACGACACTGCTCTATGCCTTGGGCAAGGGACTTTTCGGACGCCAGAACTATGCGATGATGGCAAAGGCGACCACGAGCGGAGGACCGCGCAGGGCGGGACGCCTGGTGTCGTGGCTTTGCGCCGGGGCCTTCGCTGGCATCACCTTCCTGGCGATACTTCCCCACCTGGGCGTGGTGCTTGTCGCATTCTCAGATGATTGGTACGCAACAATTCTGCCGCGCAGCTTTACGCTGAAAAATTTCGATATCGCGCTCGGGCACGATCTCACGGTACCCGCGATTGCGAACAGCCTCAAGTTCGCAAGCATTTCCACGATCCTTGATGTGATCCTGGGCATCGCGATCGCCTACGTTGTGGTTCGCTCAAAGGTCGCAGGCCGGCAGGTGCTTGATTTCCTGGCGATGCTTCCGCTTGCCGTACCCGGCTTGGTTCTGGCCTTTGGTTACCTGGCAATGTCGCAGGATGGGCGGTTCTTTTCGTTCCTCAATCCCACCCGGGATCCCACGATCCTGCTGATCATCGCCTATTCGGTCCGGCGCCTTCCCTATGTCGTGCGTTCGGCGGCGGCCGGTTTTCAGCAGACGAGTGAAACTCTCGAGGAGGCGGCGCAGAACATGGGTGCATCACCACTTCGGGCATTGTACAAGGTGACCCTGCCCCTGATCACGGCAAATCTGATTGCCGGAGGGCTGCTCGCTTTCGCGTTCGCAATGCTCGAGGTCAGCGACTCGCTCATCCTCGCGCAAAAGCAGGCCTACTACCCGATCACAAAGGCGATTCTCGAGCTGCTGCAGTTGCTCGGTGACGGAAAATTCATAGCCAGCGCGCTGGGAGTCTGGGCGATGGTTTTCCTGGGCATCACCATTGCCGGCATGACCATCCTTCTTGGCCGAAAACTTGGGGCCATCTTCCGCGTTTGATCGTTTCCGGCATGCTCTGGCTGCTGCTCGTTTCATTCATCTGGGCATTCTCCTTTGGTCTGATCAATGGGCGCCAGACCGACATCGATCCCGTGTTCGTGGCCTTCGTTCGCATGGCAATCGCCACGGCAGTGTTCCTGCCCTTCCTGAAACCACGTGCGTTGGGAGCAGCAATGGTCGCACGGCTGTTTGCAGTTGGAGCAATCCAATTTGGATTCATGTACATCCTGTACCTGCACGCGTTCAGGCACCTGCAGGCGCACGAAGTCGCACTTTTCACGATCCTCACTCCCATTTACCTGACTCTCATTGACGCCATCATCGAAAGGCGATGGCGTGCGCGTTTTCTGATTGCGGGCGCGCTCGCGGTTGCTGGCGGGGCGGTTGTCACCTGGCGTCAGACGAACGCGGCGGATCTCGCGGCGGGATTTCTCCTGGTACAGTGCTCAAACCTCTGTTTTGCGACCGGTCAGGTGTTCTATCGTCGTTTGCGATCAACGATCCCTTCAGGGATCATGGACCATCAGTTGTTCGCCTGGCCTGCTGCCGGGGCGGCTGCGGTGACTGGGGTGATGTCATCGGTGACCTCATCATGGGCGGATTTTGCGCCAACGACCGCGCAGATGCTGGTGCTTTTCTATCTGGGCGCGATCGCATCGGGATTGGGGTTTTTCCTCTGGAACCTGGGAGCGACGCGCGTAAACGCCGGAACTTTGAGCGTATTCAACAACCTGAAAATTCCCCTGGGCATCATCTGCTCGCTCGTGGTTTTTCATGAGCATTCGGACCCCATCAAGCTGATCTCCAGCCTGACGCTGCTGGCTCTGGCCATCTGGATTGTTGAATCCAAGCGCATGCAGGCGACACCGAGTGAACGTCACTGAATAATTTGCCGGCGATCGAAAGCTCGCTAATCAGGAGGAATGTCCCGCGCCACCACCGCGCCAGCAATCGCCGCCAATTCTGCTGATTCCACCGCCATCGGCATACTGACCGCACTCAGTGTCTCCCACCTGCTCAATGATACGATCCAGGGAATGCTTCCGGCGATCTACCCGCTGCTGAAGCAGACTTTCTCCCTGAGTTTCGCCCAGGTCGGGCTCATCACCTTTGCCTTCCAGGGCACGGCATCGCTCCTGCAGCCGCTGATTGGTAGTGTGACGGATCGGCGGCCGTTCCCCTTCTCTCTCGGAATTGGAATGTCCGTCACCCTGCTGGGCATCGTGTGCCTGTCGCGCGCGCCCAGTTACTCCTATGTGCTTCTGAGCTCGGTCCTCATCGGATTCGGGTCTGCGGTGTTTCATCCCGAGGCCTCGCGCCTGGCCCGGCTTGCTTCGGGCGGACGATTCGGACTTGCGCAGTCGCTTTTCCAGGTCGGAGGCAACCTGGGAAGCTCCCTCGGGCCGCTGCTTGCAGCGGTCCTGGTGATGTCGGGAGGCCAGTCCCGCACGCTTTGGTTCGCACCTCTCGCGATCCTGGCCATTGGCATCCTGCTTCGCGTGGGAGGATGGTATCGCGCTCATCTCGAGACGCTCCGGTCCTCGAGGTCACCGCGCGCATCCGGAGCCCGGATGCCTTTCGGCACGGGGGTGACCATACGCGCCTTGCTGGTGCTCATCGTGCTTGTATTTTCAAAATTCATCTACCTGAGCAGCCTCACGAGCTACTTCACCTTCTACCTCATCGACAGGTTTCATGTGCAGCCGGCGAGTGCGCAGATCCTCCTCTTTCTGTTCCTGTTTGCCGTGGCGGCCGGCACCATCATCGGAGGTCCGGTGGGCGATCGGGTGGGTCGCAAGATCGTCATCTGGATCTCCATCCTCGGCATCGCCCCATTCACCCTGCTGCTCCCGCATGTCGGACTGCATGCGACGGTGTTTCTCAGCATGATTGTCGGCCTTGTGCTGGCCTCGGCGTTTTCCGCCATCATCGTTTACGCGCAGGAACTGGTGCCCGGAAAAGTCGGTCTTGTATCGGGCCTTTTCTTCGGCCTTTCCTTCGGCATGGCTGGAATAGGCTCCGCCGCCCTCGGACAGCTTGCCGATCACACCAGCATACAGTTCGTGTTCAGAGTCTGCGCCTACCTGCCGCTGCTCGGCCTTCTCACCATGTTTTTGCCAAGACTTCACCCGCGGGCGCGATAGGTGCCGGCACGCTGCCCGTCATGGCTAGCGAATGTCGAACGATGCCTGCAGGGGAAATATGGGGCGCCCAAGGCGGCGCGACGATCTGGCTTCAAATGACAGGGCCACCTTGTGATTGTGGGTCACAAAGCGGATGAAATCGACGCGGGAGACGCACAGGCAGCGCGTCGGCGTCGCGGCAATTGCATCCGTGGTCGCCGCGCTGTTCTGCAGAAGCTCCGTTTCACCGAACGCATCGCCTTCCTCAAGTTGCTCGAGGATCCTGCCCTGCAGAGCCTTTTGCACGCTTCCCTCCCATACGATGTGAAATGTTCTTGGATCCTCCCCGTAGCGGACGATTCGCTCACCCGCTTCAAAGGTCCGCATTCTTGCAATGTCTGCAAGGCGCATGACGGATGCCAGTTGCCAGCCGGAGCACAGTGGCAGTGAACGCAGCAGGGAGCAGATTTCGGTCAGACCCATGATGCGGATGACACCCAGGTGCTGAACAATCCTTTCCTGAAAAAATTTTCCCGGGAGGGTCAGTGCGAGCAACGGCGTGCGGCTCCGCATCTCCATTCGATTTTCGGCCGGATCCACGAAACCATGAACACCGAACATGTCACCTTCGGAGATGAACCGGGTCCTCCCCGCGCGACCCCTGCCGTCGTATCGAACGACCGACGCGGTGCCCCGGACAATCAGTCCGACCGTCGCGGGCTCCCCTGAGTCCGAAAGTGAACGCCATGGCTTGAAGCGCTTCAGTTGAAACCGTCTCGAAACCTCCAGTTGCTTCTGCATGCCAACGGAGCGGAAAAGCGGGCTTCGCGACATCGCCTTCATTATCTCAGCCTGCGCCAGTCTTCCTGATGGGTGGACTTTCCAGCGACGGGATTGACGAATGGCGTTCCTTATCAGGCGGGTTCCCCGGCGCTTCGAGAAAGTGGACGCAATCCAGATCAACGCTCCGACCACAAATACCGCCACTATGGCGCCGGAAACGATGCCGGCCCGCTCCCACACGCTCGCATTGTCCAGGAGATCGAGCCATGGCAGGGCGATGGCGTTGAACAGCACGTGAGCCGCGACAGCCAGCCACAGGAGGCTCATTGAAAGGAGAATCGCAAGCGCTTCACCATCGAGGTGGCGGCGGAATGCCCTGATTCTGCGTCTGGGCTGGCGGTTTGTCGAAAAAATGAAATCGCGATCGGTATCGATCCAAGGATGCTTGGACCAGAGTGCGCGCCATCTGGCCATGGGGCCAAGCCATGGATTCAATGCAATGATTGCGCCGGCAACGGGAAACAGCGCCCACGGCTGCTTGAACGCACAGGCTAACGCGGCCGAGGCGAGCAACGGTGCCATGCAGGCCAACTCGATGGCGGAGCGAACTGAAACCGGCTGGAGGACTGAATCACACAGGTCGACATGGAGATGAGGAACCGGTCGCACACTCATCATTTCAGGTGGAGGGAACCGCCCTCCGGCGTGATGAAGCGTGGCCGCACCGGCCAAAAATCCGAGCGACAGCGAGGCGCCCCAGACAACCCAGCCAATCAACAGATCAAGAATCTGTGTCGGCAGCGTGACAGGCGAGAAGGCGATCGCCGCGAGAAAACCCATTCCAGAAATGGCGGCGACCGCGATTGACACCTGTGATGGCAGCCTCGGCCAGCCAGGGGAAGGCTTGGGTGCCGGAGTGAATGCGGGCTTGCTGTCACCTATCAGGATGCCGGCGCGGTGGGCCTTGAGGATGAGTTCGTAGAATTCGCTCAATTCCAAACAGGTCCGATTGAGGATCGCCCTGCCCAGCATGTTCGGAACGGTCTGTGGTGTGCGAAAGACCTCAAGAGTCAGCCGCTGGGCTTCACTGACGGCCAGGTAGGTGCCTGAGGATGTGTTCTTGAGCGCGAGCACGCCATGCACGCATGCACCCGCCCGAACCTCCGGACTGTATTTCAGGACCTCGAGGGTGAGGAGGAAATTTTCGTCCATGACGGCACCGCGAGGCTCTAGTCCTCCGAGGATGAGAGGGATCCAAGCAGTCCCTCGATGAGCTCGGTCATTTCTGAGACCTCGAAAGGTTTTTGAACAAACAGGCAGTCACTCTCGCTCGCCAGCCAGCGCGTATCCTCATTCAAACGTCCGCTCACGAGTACTATCTGCATTCGCGGATCGCGCTCACGCAGCTCTGCCATGAATGTGAGCCCGTCGACACAGGGCATGACCACATCGACAAGTACAAGGCCGATTTCACCACCATCCCGCGCCCAGGTGTGCAGTCCCTCCTCGGCAGAACCTGCCTTCCAGGTCTTGTAGCCAATCGCAGAGATCACTTCGGCGAGCATGTCGCAAAAGGCGGGCTCATCATCGACAATCATGACACCCTTGCGCAATTTTTCCTCGCGCACGGATTTCTTCCACAGTTTCGTTACTTGTGGCAGTACAGCGGATTCTATGATCATGAGAACGATTGTTTGGAAAGATGGGGTCCTCCAAACATCGGCGCATGACCGATCAAGCTGAAAGGATTAGCAAGATCCGCGGTTGGGAACTGAATTCCGGAGGTTTTCTTGCAACCAACTAGCTTCGAGTCTCCAACCAGCGTTCAAACTTGTGGGCATCTTCCAGAACATCGACTCCGATCGTTGGATCTTCGGTCAGTTCGCATGCAATCGCGTACCCATTCTCAAGGACGCGAAGTTGCTCGAGTTTTTCAATCTGCTCAAGCCGGCCCATGGGAAGTGATGCAAACTTCTCCAGAATATCGGCTTGATACGCATACATCCCTATGTGGCGATAGCAGGCGTTCTCAGTCAGCCAGTGATCATCAACCCGCCCACCCAGCTCGCGGGCAAACGGAATGCATGAGCGTGAAAAATAGAGTGCACGTTTCCTGGATCCAGCGAGCACAACCTTCACTTGGTTCGGATTGTTGAAATCCACGGCCTTCGAAAATCGCGTGGCGAGAGTTGCCATGGGCGCATCCGACTGAATGGCGTTTGAAAGGGCGAGTATGTGACTGCGGCCGACCAAAGGCTCATCCGCCTGTACATTGATCACGAACTCAGCGCCGATCTGAGTATTGGCCTCGGCAATGCGATCGGTGCCACTCGCGTGGCTCACTTTTGTCAGAATCGTCGCGAATCCCCCGGATTTCAACGGTGCGGCGAGCGATGGGTCATCGATCGCAAAATAAAGGGGAAACTCAGGTGCCACGCTTGAGATCCTTTCTGCCACCCATTGAAGCAGCGCCTTGCCTCGAATCTCATGGAGAAGCTTCCGTGGAAATCGCGTGGATTCGAGGCGACACGGGACAATTATGGCGATGCGCGGCATGGGGTGAATCGTGGGCGGGTGATTTTGGGTTGCAAGCCAAGCGCAGGTCCCATGGTTTGCAGGGGTACACGCATGGACAAGATTGACCCGTCAGCACCTGTTCAGTCACTCACGAAGGAGTTGGTCGTGCAGAACAAGATGGGTATTCATGCGCGTCCCGCAGCGATGATCGTCCGCGTGACCAACAAGTTCAAGGCGGATGTCTTCGTCGAAAAGGATGAGGAGCAGGTGAATGGCAAGAGCATCATGGGATTGATGATGCTGGCTGCGGGCAAGGGCTCTAAGGTGAAATTCATCGTCACGGGCGACGACGCGCCTCAGATGTTGGCCGAGCTGGATTCGCTCTTTAACCGCAAGTTCGACGAAGCCTGAAAGGCTTCGGGGTTGGCGGAGGCGGACCACGGAATGCCGCCGCCGCTTGCGGGTGATCGGTCCTGCTGCGTTCATCTGCCTCGCGCCTCTCGTTCTCTGGGAAAATTTCTGCCGCCGTTGCGCGATGTACGGTCCCAGGTCACGACGGAGCGTGGCACTCCAGGGGGGCGGAGCATTATGGGGCATGCGTCGTTCCTTCACGTCGCGTTTCCGGATGGGTCGTAGATTCTTGCGAGTTCCAGCAGAAGGCTCTCAAGTCGCTTCCAGTATTCCGCCTCGGGCAGCGAGGATTTGCTGTCGCGCAGCGCCTCGATTTCCGACTCGAGCGCGTCGCGGCGGGCGCGGCGGTCCCGTGTCCAGGCCGCCTCCTCGGCGCTCCTCACGAGGTGCCACTGTCGGGCGCGGGTGCCATCGAGTGTTTTTCCTCCCTCAGCCTTCCTTGACGCCCGGGTGCCGCGGAACCAATCGGCGGGCGTGCCGAGTCCGTCCCCGTTGTCGTCGATCAACGCATGCTCGGTCGCGAGGCGGCCCTCGCTGCGGTAAAACTCGGCCGTGCGGTGCGAGGCGCTCAGGAATGCCTCGAGCAGCGATGTCTGGCCGTCGCGGTCAAGGTCCGCCGACGGGTCGGCGACCGACTCCGAAAAGTAGCCGCCAAATCTCGCATAGTTCTGCTCGTAACCGCTGCGCGTGGCCACCACTACAACGCGGTTCGGCGCCGACAATCGTGCAAGAAACGGAGCACTCGATGAGGTGCCGGCGATGACAGCGGTCGGACGTTTCAAGGGCTTCGCCCAGTTCGCAAGTTCACTCGCGGACAAGTCCGGTCCATTGAGATTGAACCACGCTTCCTTCCCATCGAAGGTGCCATGGCCGATCAGGACTATCCACAATTCGCGATCAGCAACGCCCGCCGCCTCGGTGATGGCAACCTGCACGCGCTTCAGATCGTTCTCGGCCGGCAAAGGATCCGTCTTTCCGATGATGATGACCCTGCCCTCACCCGCGCGCGCAAACGCCGCTTTCCAGGATTTCAGCTGCCGATCGAAGGCATCCGCGTACGCAGGCTCGCCGGGCGCGCCGACCACGATGACGGCATCGGGTGACTCAACCGCCGCCTGCACGGCGAAGGCCAGACAGATTCCCGCCGCAGCAACGAAACAGCGCGCAAGGTGAATCAGCGGCGCATCTCTTCTCATCATGCGAGCCCCTTCCATCGGCGCAGGCCCCACTCCGCAATCAGGCAGGCCAGCGCCAGCGCAAACATCGCCGGCGTGTGCCAGAGCGGACGCGCGCGCGTTTCCATGACAGGAGCCTTCTTCTCAGGCAGTGAACGGACAAACGAGTCCAGATCCGCCGCGCGAATCACTTCGCCACCGGTTCTCTGGGCGATCGATTCCAGCAGTGAAACATTCGGCGTGAGCGACCTGAATTCCTCCGCCGCCAGATCCGTGCTCCATCCCGAAACCGCCCGTCCCGTTTCCGCTCCGGCGGGATTCGTCACGATGGCCGTGGCGCGAAAGCCACCGTTTGAGCGGGGAACAAAATTTGCGGAGTAGAGCCCGGGCTCATGCTGCGACGGCTCCGCGCGCAAGCGAACCGGTGCGGCCTTCATTTCACCCGGTGAACCGACTGTCAGCGTTTCAACGTCGATCGCCACAGAACCATCCTCCACCGGTTGAAAGCGCGCGTCACGCACGCGCACGTCCAGTGCGACCGCTGCATTGGCATCTTCCGCAACTGGCTCCACCTGCAGTTCAACCCGCCGCGGCACATCGGCCACCAGCCATCGCGCAAGCTGGCGCCAGGCCTTTCCCAGCAGCTCCTGCCGGTCGGCGTCGCGCGTCCCCCAGCGCCAGAGGTCGCCCGCCATGAGCGCCGCCGTGCGCCCGCGGCCAAACCGCTGAACCGCGAGCACCGGCGACTCGCCTCCATTCTCGTCGCGCCCGGTGGCGATGAGGCTCGCACCCGGCTTGATGCCGCGCACGCGGTTCATAACTCGAAACGCAGGCATGCCCTCGATGCGTGCGCGCTCCTGGGTTTCATTGTCATAGAGCCGCGCCCAGGCCTGCAGCCACCCTTCGCGCGCCAGCTCAAAGTGCACCGGCGATGGCTCGCGAGAGTCGTTGGCCCCTTCGAGCACCTGCGGGTCCGTCCGGTCGAGATAGACGGGCAGCATGTCGCCAATGGGCGTGCGATGATACCCTCCGGGCTGGAAGGACTCCATGCCCCCGAGCATCAGGAATCCACCACCGCGTTCGGAAACAAACTTCTGGGCGAGCTGCGCCTGGTCGACTCCGAAGAACTCCGCCTCGAGATCATCCACGATGATCGCGTCATACGCATAGAGCTCCTCCGCCGTTCTCGGGAATCCACCCCTCAACTCCTGTTCGTCCTTGGTGTTCAGGCGGACCAGGACCGGCTGATCGTAGCGCTGGACATCCTCGGCCGACTGCTCCCCAAAGCCCCTGTAGAGAGGGTTGCTCGTCTCGCCGGCGCGTCCGCGAAAATCGAACTTCGGCTCGCGCTTGGCCACGCGGATCAACGCGACCAGTTGAACCTGCGGGTCGATTTCAATGGCGCGATTCAAGAACTTGAACTCCCAGTTCGGGCGGCCGGCGACATAGAGCACGCGATACGGACCGCGCCCCCGGTCCACAACGAGCACGCGGGTGTTGTTCGCTTTCGTCGCCTCATCCGACTTCTCCGCGATGCCACCCGAGGCGCCGCGCAGGCCCACGGCCAGTCGATAGAACGACACCCCGGCGCCCTCCGGCTTCAGCGTGAATCGAAAGGTCATCGCGCCTCCACGCCCGCCCGCCGTCTGGGACTGCTCCTGCACAACACGGCCCGACGCATCCTGGATCTGCGCGCTGATCGACTGTCCGTTGAAACCGGCGACACCGACATCCGCCTGTATGTTCACCGGTGCATCCTCGAACGCCGTCTGGCTCACAGTGACCTGCTGGACCGATATGTCTCTGATGGCCCCGGGGTTTCCCAGGACGACGGGATAAACCGGCGCCATTCCCTCGAGCGACGGCAGCACACCGCGAAGGTCGGTCGCGTTGCCATCGGTAAAGAGGAGAATTCCCGCGAGCGGCCTTCCCTGAAAGCGTTTCTGAACCGAGCTCAAGGCTCCCATCATCCCCGATGCGCGGCCGTTGAAGTCGAGTTCGCGAAAATCCGTGGTCGCGTGCAGCGCCGAGTCGAACAGGTAGCGCCGCACCTCAAAGGTCTCCGCCAGCCGGCTCTGCCATCCGGTCGTCCCTGCATCCACCAGGCGCGTCAGCACCTCGCCGCGCGAGCGCGACTCACCGGCATCATGGATTTGGAGTCCCTCGCTGTTGTCGGCGACAACCGCGAAGAAATTGGCCCCCTGTCTCGCGCGCTGCGAAAGCCACAGCGGCTCCAGCAGGCACGCAGCCAGCGCGGCGAATCCTACCAGCTTCAGTCCCAGGCACCACCAGCGCACGGCGCCCGCCTGACGCGCGGGCAGGTAGCTCCACGCGAGGATGGCACCGACCAGCGCGAGAATCGCCGCCAGAGGCCAGAGCCACTGATCGGCCGACAGCGTCAGCGAAGCCCAGGCGTATGCGGATGAACCTGGGAGCCCGGTCATGGATTCCTTCCCAGCTCCTCGTAGTATTTGCGGACCGATTCCGTGAATCGCGCGGGAACGGGATCACGGTCCACAGGCAGCAGCGAATCACCGGAGTTCCGACGGGCCAGCTCCTCGCTGATGCGGTCGCGCACCTCGACGAGCGGACGCAGGATTTCGGCGCGCACCACGGCCCAGTCGGGCTTCGTTCGGTCATGCCGGTACTCCTGACGCATGCGACGCGCGCGCTCCCGCGCCGTCGCAACCGCATCGCGCAACTCCCGATCATCGAGCACATCCTCAACCTCGCGCAGACCGTTCACCCAGGGACCATACTCGTCGCCCATGATTGGGCCGCCATCGTTCGACGAAAAGTCCGCCCGGGGATCCGCCCGTCCGCGTCCGTCCAGCAGGCGATTCAGCTCGAATCCTCCGCGACGCGCGCCCTCCGCCCTCCCCGCCTGCGATCCGCCCGCCCGGGATCCGCCCGCCTGCGCCAGCTCAATCTCACTCGCCTTACTGGGAGAGCCAGCCTGTTCGGACCGGGCTTCCGCGTCACTCCTGGAACCGCCCTTAGCTCCTTTTCCGCCTCCCGGTGCGTTCTCCTTGCCGGATTCATTCCTCGAACCCTCCGCCTGCGCTAGCTGGCCCGCCTCTTCGGAGGCTTTTCCGGATTCGCGCATCAACTGTTCCGTCAGTTCGTCGAGCTGTTTCTGCGCATGGCGCAGCGCCTCGGCGTCGTCCCCAAGCACGCTGCCGGCGGCCTTCTCCACGCCGCGTCGCAGCTCCGCGACTCCCGCGCCGGCCTTCTTTTCCGCGTTGAGCGCCTGCGGCAGATAGCCTTCGCGCAGAAGTTCCGATGTCAGGTCAAACGCCTGTCCGCCCTCGCGCTGCTGCGTCTCCTTCAGGCGTTCATAGAGGGATCGTGTCATCATGCCTTCCGCCAGCAGATCCTGCTGCATCTGCTTCGAAACGTTCGCATCGTCCTGGCTGACTTTGCGAAGGCTCTCGTAAAGCTGTCGCGAAACCAGTGGCTCCGTATGCTCGGCCTGCTCCGAAATTTCTGTCGCGCGTTTCACGACCTGCTCCAGGCGGTCGCGCTGGCCCTTCAGTTCCTCGGCCAGTTGCTCGCGCTCGGACTTGTCGGACAGGGACTTCCTCGCCGGATCGGCCAGCCCGGAAATTTTCTCACCGATCGCCTGCTGCCGCCGCTCCAGTTCGCGCGCCTCGCCGCGAAGCTCGCGCAGTTCCTCGGAGAACTGGCTCGAGTTCTCCTTGCGCAGCGAATCCCGCATGCCCTGAAGTTCCCGCTGGGCGCGCGTGCCCGCGGCCAGCGCCTGCGAGACCGCTCCCTCGCCCGACGCGTCCGCCGAACGCTGGAGTTCCTGGCGCGTCTGCTCGAGCTGCCTGCGCTCGTCGGACATGCGGGACTGGTTTTCCGGGCGGTCCATGCGCTGCCGCAGATCATCGACGTCCGCCAGCATGTCGCGCTGCTCCTCCTGCAGGCGCTTCAGTTCGCGGCGAATCTCCTCGCGTTTCTCCTCGGAGCGCGCCTCCTGAAGCGCCGTCTGCAGTTCCTTCAGCCGCTCGTTCACCGCCTCCTGGCGCTGCGCAAGCTCCTGGAGTCGGTTGATCGTCTGAACCTGCTCCCGACGCTGCGGATCCTGCATCGAACGGGCCTGCCGCTGCGTCTCATACCGGTTCTCCGACTGAGCCAGGTCCAGTTGATCCAATTGCTGCTGGTTGCCCTGACCGCCCTGTCCGCCGCGGCGGCTCCGGCTGCGGGAGATGCCCGTCTCGTGCTGCTGGAGGCTGAGCAGGCCCTGGTAGGCGGCCTGCTCGGAGGACAACGCCACGCGCAATTGCTGCGGCGCGGCCTCCGAATCGTTGAGCTGGCTGGCCGCCGTCTCCATCGATTTCACGACACCGCTCCACAGCGCCGCGTCGGCGGGACGCGGACTCTGCTCGGAGGCCTCGCGCGCCTGATTGAGCGCCTGGGCCTGCGAATCCCGCACCACCCGGACATCCTCTGCGTAGGTCTTCCCCGTGGGATCGCGCTGCAGTTTCCAGGTCGCCGACATGATCTGCTTCTGGAGCTCCGTGAGTCGCTGGGCATTGCCCATCTGACCCATTTGATCGCTCTCCATATTCTCAGCCTGCATGCCCGTCTCCTCGCGGAAGATCTCATCGAAGGGCCGCACCTCGCCAAAATAGAGGTCGCTCGTCGTCCGACGCACCTGCCCGTCCGGACCGATGTCGTCAGCCCACAGATGCCAGGAAATAAGCGTGTCCGGCTTCAAGTGGAGATCCTCGAGGCGCAGGAGGCGGCTGAACGACCGGCGGTCCCTCGGCGTGGAGTCGCGTCCGAGTTCGATCGACTGCGGCTCTTCGCCGCCAATGGAATACGCCAGTCCATAACTGGGACTGCCAAAGTCATCCCAGACCGTGCCCTGAAAGGAAATCTCCTCCAGCGGCGACGGACGCAGGTCCCCGCGCGGAGAGACCAAGCGCAGTTCCGGTCGGCGGTTTGGTTGGACTTCGATGACAAACGATGCCGGGAGTTTGTTCGCCCGCCCGTCGGCATCCTTGAGATGAAGCTCATACGTCATCGAGCGTTCAAACACCCGTGCCGGAAGCATCGCGACCGCCTTGTCCTTCGACGGCACCAGCGCAAGTTCGCCTCCCTCCTTGTCGCGCGCAACGAGTCTGGCCTCGGCCACAGGCTTGTTGAGCTGGAGTGTGAGTCCAATCCGCGCGCCCTCCACCGCGCTCAGGCGGCGCGTGTCCTCGATGCGCTTGGGCTCCTGTCGCGTATACGCGGGGAATTCAAGCTCGGCATCCGAGCGCTCGAGTCGCGGAAACTCAAAGACGGTGACCGCATACTCCCGGGATGCCTGGTCGCCGTAGGCGATTCTGTAGCGCAGATTCTCGGTCACATCGGCGATCGTTCCGCCAAACACCGGATCCGAGAGGCTTCTCACCAGGGGAACGGTTCTCTCCGGTTTTCCCGACTCGCTCACGATCAACTGCGCATGCCCGGGAACGCTGCCACCGAATCGCGCCAGCACGACCAGCGTTTCCCCGCGCTCGATCGCGGTGTCACCCGGCGTCACACTGAGTCCCACCGCCATCGTCTTCCGCCCCGCCTCCAGGCGCGGCAGCACGCGGTCGACGTTGACCATGACAACAATCAGCACCACCAGAGCTGCAGCCTGCGCGAGATGCGCGGCGCCAATCTGCCAGCCGGGCACGAGGCGCCGCCAGTTTCCCTGTGAACCCTTTTCGATCGCCGCAGCCAGAAGCTCCTGCTGCAAAAAATTCCGCGGACGCCCCTCGGCATCGGGCTCCTGCTGCACGGCGGTGAGAATGAGTCCGTTCAACGTGGAGTCTGACTTTTCCACGCGCTGCGCCAGGTCGCGATAGTCCGGGCGCGCCAGGAGTCGCCGGACAAGAATGCCTGCCGCCCCTGCAATGGACAGCGCGGTCACAACCGACAGCGTGCCGCCGGCAGCCCAGCCGAGTCCATGCGCGGCGATCAGCGCAAGCACACCGACGCCGGCCCCGCCGAGCCATACGGCCGCGAGTTCCCAGCCAAGACGGCGCAGCCGCAGGCGCTTGAACACAGCGCGCAGTCTCTCGCGAAGAAACACGTCCATCATGGCGCGACTCCCTCCCCGGCGGCGACTGACATTCGACGTGCCCGCGCCGCGATGATCGTTTCCGTGAGCAGCACCGCAAGGGTTGCCGCAATGAACCACCGCCACAGTTTCTGGCTCCCTTCGATCTCGACCGCATGCCTGGAGGCCGGCGCGTCGGATCCGCCGCCGCCCGTTCGCACTCCCGTCACGTTCTTCGCCGGCACTCCGAGTTGCTCCAGGTCGTCGAGCGACAACGCCTCCGTTCTCGATTCGCCAGGATCCAGATTCACCATGAACCGCATCTCGTTTCCGTCACCCTCGACGCGATAGATCCCGGGTAGCCTTGTCGCGCTGAAACTGCCGGTTCCCGGTGCGACCGTTTGCCGCCGTCCATCGGCGGACACCATTGTCAGGGGCTTCGTCGAAGCCGGCAGCGGAAGCGCGTCGCCGACAAAAAACTGCGAGATTTCCGGCCGGGTGACATTCGCGTAGTCCATCAGCGACCAAACGAGCGGCACGAACTTCGTGGACACGGCGAGCTGGCTGTCCTGGGGCTGCCAGCCGGACGCGAGCCAGAGAATCCGCCCCCTGCCAAGCGGAATCTCCATCAATGCCGGGTCACCGGAGTCGAAGCGCGCGAGCACACGGGCGTTCGCAAAGGCGGCCTGATCCAGGTGGCGGTATTTCCAGAAGTGGATCTTCGTGAAGTCCGAATAGCGGGGATCCGCAAACGGAGCGAAAATCGGATGCGTGAAATCAATCTCGCCCAACATCGCATAGCCGCCGGCCGCCGGCTTGATTTCCGCCGCCGCCATCGCCACGCGCGCGAGCGCCAGCGCCAGCGCCGTGGCATCCTCCGGCGACCTCGGCGCCACGAGCAGCGTCCTGCCGGATTCGATCCACGACCTCAGCGCCGTTGCAGTTGAGATCGACGTCGCAGCCGTCAGGAAGCCGGCCTCAATTGTTCCCGCTTCGGATGCGAGCGCCTGCTCCGCGCCCTGGGACCGCACGAGTTCGACCTGCACCCGCGACGACGATTCCAGCGCCCGTTTGAGAAAGTAGAAGGGCTGGGTCGGATCCGCCGCATCCTCGACGCCAAAATAGCCGATGCGCAGCCGTTGCCTCTCGGGCGGCACGACAAACACGGTGTTGTCAAACGCCGCGCCATCGCCGCTGAGTTCGATCCTGTCGACGCCATCCGTGTCGCGCGGCGGCTCCATGGTCACGATGCGCGACTGGCCGGGCGGAACATAAACCGGAACCGGTTTGCCGACGGCGTTCGCGCCGCGTTTCCACACAAGCATGAACTGGTCGGCCGTGGCGTCGCTCGTATTGGAAACTCGGATACGAATGGGAGTTCCACCCCTGGCATCCGCGGCCGCGGCGCCGGCGAGCAGTTGCACGCCGGCGTTGCCGACGCGCACGGGCCGCGCGGTCGCCACCCGGAGCTGCACAGCTGCGGGCCACTCATACGCCTGAAGCGCCTCCAGACGGCTGCCCGCCTGGACATCACTCACAAGCACCACCTCCCGGGATCCGCCATCCTTCCCCTCCTGATCGACATCGTCGAAAGCCTCCGCGGCGGTCACCAGCGCCTCGCCGAGCCGCGTGCCCTCCCAGGTTGGCGCGAGGCTGGCCAGCCGCGCGCGCGCCAGCGTGGCCCGGGCGTCGGGCGGCGTGGAATCCCACTCGGAAAATTCAAGAACCATCCTCGCCTCGCGGCCGAAGGCGATCACCGCAAGGTGGTCCAGGGGTCGCAGGGAGCGAATCACCTCGTCCGCCTTGAAGAGCGCGTCGGTCCACAACCCCTCCCGCTGCAGGCTCGCGCTCGTGTCGAGCAGCAGAACAACCTGGCGCGGACGCTCCGCGAGAGGGACGATCGCTGAGTCGTCGCTGAGAAACGGACGCGCAAAACCGAACGCAAGCAGGATCAGCGCAAGGCAGCGCAGGGTCAGCAGCAGCCAGTGCTCCAGCCGGCTGCGCCGCTTCAGGCGCGGCGCTGTCGGAGCCAGAAACATGAGCGAACTGAAGGGAGTCCGGGTGCGGGTGGCCCGGCGCGAGAGGTGAAACAACACCGGCAGCGCGATCGCGAGCCCGCCGAGGATGAAGAGCGGGGTGAGAAAACTCACGGCGCACCTCCTGACGCCCTGCGTCCAGCACCCGCCTTTTTCCTTCGCCGGAGAAATTCCAGCAGCGCAATGTCCAGCGGATCCGAGGTCAGCAGGCGCGTGCGGGAGATGCCATGACGCGCGCACAACTCCGCCAGCGCGGCGGCATGCGCGTTGAAGCGCTCGACGTAGCCGGCGCGTGCCGTCGCCGGATCGGCATGCATGACGCGCGCCGACTCAAGGTCCTCAAACATCGTCGAGGACGGAAAATCGAGCGTGGTCTCCGCGGGGTCGAGCACCTGAAAATTGGCGACCTCGTGACCCGACGCCGCAAGCATCGCCAGGCTCGGCTCGAGTTTCTCCAACGGCGCAAGAAAGTCGGAGATCAGCACGAGCAGCCCTCGTTTCCTCACGAGCCGCGCCACGTGTTCGAGAGGTGCGATCAGATCCGTGGAGTTTCCGCCCGAGGGTTTCTCCAGCGCGTGCAGAATCTGCCGCAGATGACCGCCGCGCGCCCGCGCGGGCAGGTACTCGCGCACCGCTTCGTCGAAGGAGACGAGGCCGACGGCGTCGCCCTGGTGCGCAAGAAAGTGCGCCAGCGTGGCCGCCAGCGTGATCGCGTACTCCGCCTTCGCGTACCCGACGGTGCCGAACTCCATCGAACGGCTGCGGTCGACGAGCAGGTGGCAGCGGAGATTCGTCTCGTCCTCGAACTTCTTCACATAGGCGCGGTCGCTGCGGGCCAGCACCTTCCAGTCGATGTAGCGGGGGTCGTCGCCCGGCGTGTAGGCGCGGTACTCGGTGAACTCGACGGAAAAGCCGTGATAGGGACTGCGATGGAGCCCGCTTAGAAACCCCTCAACCACGATCCGAGCGCGAAGTTCCAGATTCCGGATCCGCATCAGCGCCTGCGTGTCGACACGGCCCGCCGCGCCCGGCGGCGTTGTCGCCTGGCGGGTGCCTGTGGATTGGGCTGTGGCCGTGTTGACTGGCATGCGGTGGTGGAATCAGTCGCTTCAAACCGGCGCGGCCTGCGCAGCGACCAGCCTGGCGACGATGTCTTCGATGCGCACGCCGTCCGCCTCCGCCCGATAGTTGAGCAGGATGCGGTGGCGCAGCGTCGGGGTGGCTAGCGCCTGGATGTCGTCGACGCCCACATGCGACCGGCCGTGCAGGAGCGCCCTGGCCTTGGCTCCGAGGATCAGGAACTGCGCGGCGCGCGTACCCGCGCCCCAGTTCACCCAGTTCTTGACGAAGTCCGGAGCTCCCGCCTGCCGCGGACGCGAGGAGGCGGCCAGGCGCACCGCGTAACGCACCATCTCATCCGCGACCGGCACCGTGCGGACAAGCGCGTGAAAACCGAGCACGTCCGCGCCATCGAACAGGGGTTCAATCGCTTCTCCTTCGGCCCGCGTGGTGCGCGTCACCACCTCCACCTCCTCATCCTCGGGCAGGTAGTCCACCACGACGTTGAACATGAACCGGTCGAGCTGCGCCTCGGGCAGCGGATACGTGCCCTCCATCTCGATCGGGTTCTGCGTCGCCAGAACAAAAAATGGCTCCGGCAGCGGATGACGCACGCCACCGGCCGTCACCTGATGCTCCTGCATGGCTTCCAGCAGTGCGGCCTGCGTTTTCGGCGGGGTGCGGTTGATTTCATCCGCCAGCACCATGTTCGCGAAAACCGGCCCGCGGACGAACGCGATCTTTCTTTCGCCGAGCACATCCTGGAGGATCTCCGTGCCCGTCACATCAGCCGGCATGAGGTCGGGCGTGAACTGGATCCGCTGGAAATCCAGGCGGAAGATCCGCGCGATCGATTTCACCAGCAGGGTCTTCGCCAGGCCCGGCGCTCCCGTGATGAGGCAGTGCCCGCCCGCGAGCAGCGCGATCAGGATCTGCTCGATGATCGCGCCCTGGCCGACGATGACCTTCGCCAGCTCGGACTCAATGCGCGCACGCCCCTCGCGGAGTCGTTTTGCGGATTCGCGTTCGACGGCAAAGCGATCGGCGGGCAGTGGCGGCGGAGTTTCAGCGGATGCTGCTTCTGAGGGATTCTCGGACATGGTCAAGGGTTCGGAAGGGATGAGCGGAAAAAGGGGCGGCCCGGCGATCCGGTTCAGTGGGTCATTGCATAGAAGATGATGTTTATTCCAAGCGGATAGGCGATCTTCTCGGAAAACGTGTGAAAATAGTAGTCGTTCTCCCCCTCGCGCTCCCAGCCGTCGCCATTGTCGGTGTTGTGCGTCGCTATCGCCATCAGCCTTCCCTTGTCATCGAAGAGCCCGCGATGGTGAACCACCTGCGCATCCTCGCGCTCCCAGGTCACGCCCGTGACCTGGCTCTGCACGCCGGTGTAGATGTTGGGCACCTGCGCCTTGGACTTGATCTCGAAGACGCAGTGGTAGACCGGGTGGCTGAGCGGAATGTCGGTGAACGAACGATCCGGAAACACCTTCCTGAGCTCGTGCTCCATGCTGGCCCATTCGCGCTCGCCCCAGAAGTCGTCGAGCATGAGGAATCCTCCGTTCAGCAGATACTTCCTGAGCGCCCGCACCTCGCTCTCATTGAGATAAAGCCCCCCCGGCTCCACGATGTAGATGAAGGGGTAGTCGGCCAGCTCCGGATCGGTGAGGCGGATGATGCGGCCGTCGGGATCGACCTTGACCGAGGTCATCTGCTGAAGGCGGTAGGAAAGGTTGAGATCACTGTCCGGCAGATCCGTGCGCCATCCTCCGCGCGAACGCCCGTAGCCGAAGTTGCCGCGGTCGTACCGGATGCGCACGAACGTGAAGACGTCGTGCCTGAAGCGCCGCGGATTCTCCCAGTTCGGCGTGTCGGTGCTGTGCGAGGGAATCTCGCGTGCGGTGCGAACCTCCTCGCCCACCTGCCCGCCCTCCCCCCACCAGCCCTGCGCCCGCAGCCCTGACGCCGCCGCCGGGGAAAGAAGCACTAGCACGAATCCGGGAATCACCGCGCGCCGGAGCGACGGAGCGACGCCTTGTATCCGATTATTCGATACACGCCTGCCCGCTGGCGCGCTCTCCGACGGGTTCATGGCGACAGCGGAACCGGAGGACGCGCCTCGTGCATCTTCAGCAGAAGCGCCAGCGCCGCGCGGTGGCGGGGCGCGTCCTCCAGCGCGGCAAGCACCTGGGTGCGCGCCGCCGGGTCACCCACGCTGAAGAGGAGCCCGGCCAGTTGGAAATGCACGTCCGACGGGTTTGAAGGACCGAGCGCAAGCAGGGTCGAGCACGCCTCAATCGCCGCAGCCGGATGCTTCAGGTGCGTCTCCGCGCGGGCAAGGGATTCATAGGGGGTGGCGACCATCGGGTTGACCGCGAGGAAGCGCTCCGCATTCCGCGCCACCGCGGCCCAGTCGTCGCGCTTCTCGGCCAGAGTCATGAGACGCAGGAACGCATCCGTGGTTTCGTCATTGGCCGCCGTCCAGGCCGTCAGCACCTGCTCCTCCTCGGCCGGCTTGTCCAGATTCCGGTACGCCGCCGCGAGATAGGCGTACGCGCTGTCGCCTTCCGCATGCGCCGGGAACCGGCGGATGTGTTCAACCATCAGCGGCACAAGCTCCTGCCACTTTTCCTGTTTCGCCATCCGCCGGGCCATCGCAAGCGCGCCCCAGAAATTGCCCGGGTGCTTCCCGACCCAGGCGGCAAGCGCATCCTCCGACCCCGGAGCCAGCAGCTGCGCGGGCGGCTTCTCCATCGCGGCATCACTCGCGAACCCATTGGCCTTGCGCTGGGCAAAAACGACAAACGCCTTGTCGAGTTCCTTCAGCGAGGCCGCATGCCGCTGGATGGCTTCGAGGCTGTCGACGCCGTCGCGCAGGGACCGCAGAATCCCCTTCATGGCGTCGAGCCCGTATTGCTCGACAATGAACTCCACGACCAGCGACGACTGGAAATAGGCGAACTGCACCGCCTCTGGATTCGGCGCCGTCAGGAAGACGGAGCTGAGTTTCTCCACGGGCGTGAGTTTGCCGTCGCGGATCATCTGCCTGAAACGCGGCGTCATGGGCATGCCCCACGCGGGATCCGCCTGGCTCTCCTCGTAAACCGAAATGCCCTCGCTCAGCCACCGTGGCATCCGGTTGCGCGTGAACTGCAGGGTCACGACGTGGCAGAACTCGTGCCAGAGCACCGACTCCCAGTTGGTCCCCTTTCCCCCCAGGGCGACCGGACTGTTGGCCGTGATCACCCGCCCGAAGCAGACGCCTAGAAACCCCTGCACATCCGGCATGCCGAAGGTGCGTACGGCAAAATCCTTCTGGTCGCCAAAGACGTCCACGCGCGTCGGTTCGGACAGCTCGACTCCGTAGCGGGCGGCGAGATGCTCGCGCGCCCGAGTCAGCAGCGCCAGCACGCGCGGCCCGTACACCGCGCTCTCCTTCGCCGTCATTCTGACGATGAAATGCGGGTTCTCGGTCACGGCATACTTCGCAAGGGTGTCGCGCAAAGTGACGAGATTGAACGCCTCCACATCATAGCCGTCCTTCTTGTGCACTTCCTGCGCAAGCGCCCACCCCTCCTTCTCATCACCCAGCCGCAGCAGGTCGCTCGCGAGCTGCGCCTTGGCCGGCAGGTAGTCGGGGTCAAACGCAAGCGCGCGCCGCTGCGCGGCGGCTCCCTCGGCAAAGCGATACTTCTGCGACAGCTTTTTTCCGATCAGATAATCGACGCGCGGATTCTCCGCCCAAAGGGTGAGACCCGCGGAGCGGGCCATTTCAGCGGCGGCGGACTGGTTCGCGAGCTGCGCGAGCACCGCGCGATAGGCCGCCACATCGGGATGAGCGGTGTGAATGGAGTCGCAGATCTTCAGGATCTCCTCGGCGCCGGCATAGTTTTCCGCATCAACCTCGTGATCCACCTGCAGGATCAGACTCGGCACATGCCGCGGATTCGCGTGCAGTGCGGACTCGAGCGCCGCCAGCATCGCTTTCCTATCACCATCCTCAAAGGCGCGGGCTGCGCCATACAGCAGGTCGGGATCCGCCGGATGTTTTTCGAGTCCCTCGCTGAACGCCTTTGCCGCGAGAGGGAAATCGTGTTTCTCAAGCGCCAGTTCGCCGCGGGCGAGATAGACATCGCGCAGCGTCGGGTCGTTCTTCTGCGCTTCCGCATAGAGACGCTCCAGCACGTCCTTCGGGTCCGCACCCATGACCAGCGCCATCCGGCCGAATGCGACGATTTCCGCAGGCGAGCGAAAAGCCCCCCGGCGACGCACCACGCGCTCCGCCATTTCAGTGAGCAGGGTGCTCGCCGCTCCGGTCTGGCCGAGAGCCAGCGCGACCTCCCTTGCCTTCCAGCGCAAACGGATGCTCTGGGTTTCCTTCAGCATCGCCTGATGCAGCGCCGACTCCGCATCCGCATAACGCCCCGTCGCCATCAACGCATCAGCAAGGACGAGTGGCCAATCCTCGCCCGCGTCCTTGGCCTCGCAGGCATGGGTGGAAACACGTATGACTTCCGCGTATTCTCCTTTGAGCAGCAGCCCCCTCGCATCCTCCCACGACTCCGCGCCCGGGAGGACATTAGCCAGCAATGCGATGAACATGGCGACCATCAAAGGCCTGCAACGATTCACTATCGCGCCTGCGCACTGTTGCCCTCTCATGCCTCAGGGTTATGCGGCCTCCCGGCCTTTGCAAGCGACGTCGCGCACGCCTGAAAGCCCTATTGTCCCACCCCGAGAAACGCCATTGCCAAGCTCTCGACAGCCCGGCAACTTTCCCGCCGTCCCCGTCAGTCGTTCAGTCAACAAGAAACCCAAATTATATGAACAAGATTATTGGTATCGTTTTGATCGTTGTCGGCGCATTCCTCTTCTACAAGGGCTGGTCCCAGAAGGATTCCATGGCCGGTGCCGCAGCAGAAGCCAGTGCGAAAGTCGCCAACGCTGTCGACGGCGGCACCCGCACGCCAAAACACATGGTCTACATGGTCGCCGGCGGCGTGATCGCCCTGGTCGGCATTGGCGTGGCCATGAAGCGCTCCGCAGCCTGATTTGCCTGGCTGGAAGACTCTCCGCGCCCTTTGCCCATCAAGGATTCCTGATTGAGGCAATCGAGCGCGAGAGAGCCCGGCGGGCCCGCTTGTGATCCACGCGCGAGTCACGCCGACGCCTTTCTTTTTGAGGCGGCGATGTCTGCGTCATCCGGACGCCTTCCGGCCTCGGACCGTTTTTTTTCCGGATCCGCCTTTTTTCTTCACGGCGCGCGGTGCTGCTGACTTCCGGCGGCTCGACTTGGTCGCCCCCGCAGGGCCGGCAGTCGTGGCCGGTTTTCGTTTTGCGGACGCGGGCTCTGAGGGCGCAGCGACCTTGGCAACCGGCTCGATGTCGATGCCGAAAACGTCCGACAACTGGTCCGCGGCCATCGCTCCGTCGTCCGTCCCGGCCTGGGTCAGAGCCGGGGAATCCGCCGCCGCGCCAATGAGTTCAAGGTGGTCGACCCCGCGCAGCAGGAAGAGCAGCTCCGGATGGGTGTCGAGGCGCGCACCCACGCCGTAGAGCACCGCGGCGAGGTGTTTGCACAGATCCGCCCAGTCCGGGCAACTGCAGGCGAGCTTGATTTCCGAGGGCTGCGGGAACAACCCCTTCTCCCGGTCCGTGATCACACGCATGACCGCGTCCGAAAGGCGCCCCTGCAGCAGTCCGACCAGCGAGTCGATCCTACCGGCGCATTCGGCCTTGATCGCCTTCCATTGCGCCGGTGCGAGCGGGGCGATGGTCACGGTTCCATGATAGAGCCTGGAGCCCATGATCTGCGCCTTGATTTTTCCCGGCTCGATCTGCAGATCGAGCACCGAGCCGTTGCGCACGTAGGTTCGGCCGCGTGGCAGGCGGTTGGCGTAGTCGCTGAAGGATTCAAGATGCCGGCACCATGCCTGTCCCCAGAAGGTGCGCGCGATGGTGCGCCCTTCGATTCTCACCGGAGCGAGCCGCTCCCCTTTTTTCAAGCGCGTACGCGCATGCCGTTCGGCTTTGGCCCGGCGTTCGGCGACACTGACATAGGGACGGTAGCCCCATTCCCAACTCATAGTAGTCACGCATCCTGAACAGCTGCCCGCAGGTCAAGCGAGACGAATTTCAGCAGCTCAGCGTTGCCCATCTCTGTCAGTGAAAGCTCACCGCCGTCGCTCAGCACATCGGCCGCCAGCGCCTGCTTGTCGGCGATCAGCCGGTCGATCTTTTCCTCGACCGTGCCACGGCAGACGAACTTGTGGACGAGCACGTTCTTCCTCTGTCCGATGCGATAGGCGCGGTCAGTCGCCTGATTTTCGACCGCAGGATTCCACCATCGGTCGAAGTGGATGACGTGTCCGGCTTCGGTCAGGTTGAGCCCGGTGCCGCCGGCCTTGAGCGACAGAATGAAGAACGGCGGTCCATCCTCGCGCTGGAATCGCTCGACGAGACCGCGCCGCTCCGCCACCCGGGTGCCGCCGTGCAGGACGAGGCCTGGGCGCTGGAAAAGCGTCGTCAGGAAATGTTGGAGCGGCCTGGTCATCTCCCGAAACTGGGTGAACACGAGCACCTTTTCCTGACGCGAGGCGATCTCGGTGGCGAGTTCGGCGAGGCGCTGGAATTTTCCGCTGTCCGCCGGATTGAAATCGCCGCCCCCGAGCCACTGGGCCGGGTGATTGCAGAGCTGCTTGAGACGCATCAGCGCGGCCAGCACGACTCCACGGCGTTCAATGCCATCGACGTTGGCGATCCGCTCCGCGAGTTCGTCCACGGCCTGCTCGTAGAGCGCGGCCTGCCGCTTCGTGAGGGAGCACAAGGCGTGCATCTCGGTCTTGTCCGGCAGATCGGCGATGACGGAACGGTCGGATTTGAGCCGGCGCAGGATGTAGGGTCGCACGAGCTGCCGCAACGGGGCGAAGGCGCCCGGCTCGGTGCTTTGCGCCAGGCGTTTGGTGTAGCGCGTAAAATTGCGCGCGCTGCCCAGCAGGCCGGGATTCAGGAAATCGAAGAGCGACCAGAGGTCGCCGAGACTGTTTTCGACAGGTGTGCCGGTGAGCGCGATGCGCACGGACGCCTTGAGTTCCTTGACCGCGCGCGTCTGGCGGGCGCCGGGGTTCTTGATCGCCTGCGCCTCGTCGAGGATCGCGAGACTCCATTCCTGCCGGCGCAGCCAGTCCAGTCTCGTCAGCAGGCCGTAGGTCGTGATCACGATATCGATGCCGGCCAGCGCGGTCGCGGGATCCCGGGCGGCCTCCGCCAGTGCATCGGCTTCCGTTTCGGACGGATGCACGGCAAGAAGCCGCAGTGTCGGCGCAAACCGCGCGGCCTCCGCGAGCCAGTTGCCCATAAGCGAAGCTGGCAGCACCAGCAGCACGGGAGCAGCGCCGGGCTGCTCGGCTCGCGCCTGCAGAACCGCGGCCAGAACCTGCACGGTTTTACCGAGTCCCATGTCATCCGCCAGGCAGGCTCCGAGCTTGAGCTTGCGAAGGAAATGCAGCCAGTGCACGCCTGTCGCCTGATAGGGCCGCAGCGTGGCCCTCAGGCCGGGAGGGGAGGCTGCGGCGGCTGTCGCCGCGGGCTGACGCAGTTCGGCGAGGACGCTTTCCAGCCAGTCGCCGGCCCGCACGCTCGACCACGCGCGGACATCACTGTCCGCGTCTTCACCCGCCTCGGCGCCGGGCTGCGCGCCGCTGAGCAGCCTCAGCGCCTCGGCAAACGAAACGCCCTCGTTTTTCCGAACCGCATCGAGGCTCCTCCAATGATCGAGCACGGCCCGGAGTTTTTCCCGGTCCACCTCGACCCATTTGCCTTTGATCAGGGCGAGCCCGGCATCGGCGCTGACGATCCGTTCCCACTCCTCGGGTGTCAGGGCCTCACCGTCCAAGGTCAGCGCAACGTTGAAATCGAGCAGGGCGTTGAGCCCGAGTCCCGCGGCTTTGCGTCCGCCGACGGTGACGCTCACCGTGGGGCGCGGGGGGTGTCCCGGCCTCCACCAGTCGGGGATGCGCACGAGCAGCCCGGCCTCCTCGAAAAGCGGGATGTCGCGCAGAAACCGATGCGCTTCGCGCGGCAGCCAGGCCTGCGGTTGAAAAACCCGCTGCGAATCCACCAGTTCGCGGGCGAGCGCGCTTTTCTCCGCGGCGCGCTGCACCGGCGCAAGCAGCGCCAGCAGGGCGCTGCGATTGCGCGCACCGGCATACTCCTGGAGCGCGCGGCCGAGCGGCAGGTATTGCGGTCTGGCATCGTCGGACACGCGGTGCGCATAGGTGGCGAGGAACGCAAACGGGCGGTCCGGATTCTTCTTGTTTTCAGCCAGGTGAAACGTCACCCGTCCGACCACCTGCCAGACGGGGTTGCGTGCTTTCAGCCAAGCCTGGGGGCCGCCGGCACAAGAGCGGATTTCCGATTGCGCAAGCGTGTCGAGTTCACGCCAGAGCCTGAGGAGCGCATCGGGGGATACGTACTCCGCGCCCGGCATGGGCGGCACGGCGCCGGTGAGGGCGGTGAGTTCGTCCTCAGGCGGAACTTCGATTCCCGTGCCATCCGGGGGCAGCTCGGGCGTGTGGCACAGTCGCGTGAGGTAGCGTCGTCCGAACTCGCGCCAAAACGCCGCTATTGGCGGCAGTGCGGTATCGAGGGTGTCTGTCGCCAGGCTCAGCAGCAGGTGGGCGGAGGATCGCTCCGCGGCCTGTCGCAGGAAACCTGCCGCGCGGGCTTCCACATCCGCAGAGAGGGATGAGAAGGGATCCAGGTGAAGACGACCCTGCGGAGAAAACGAAAACGGCACATCCTCTTGTTTTTTGCCACACGCCAGTCTGTCAACGGCGTTCCGGCCCGATATCTTCCCGCCCCATTCACTCAGTCATGAGCAAATGCCGCTGTTGGAAAACACCCCGGAGGTGTCCTGATCGCCAACAACCCGGGCACGGACCTCCCAGGCGTTCAGCACCGGTCTTCCGTGGTAGACCGGGGTGATGGTGCCCCATTCGACGACGATGGTCAGCGTTGGTGGAAAGTTAGGTGACGCGATCAGATAGTGCTGTTTGGCCAACGCCTCGACCACCCCGCGCAGGATGGGCTCTTCCGGCGGTTTCTATTGGCAATGCTGGGCGACGTTTCCGGTTTCCGAATAACCCAGACTCACCGGAACGTAGTAGGCCGGACGTTCCGCCGTGGGCGGAGCGATCCTTCTGCCCTCCTTGGTTATGTCCGTGGATACCACCATCATTCGATCCTCAGTTGTCGCGGCCACGGCGACACCCACAACAGCAGGCATGAAAGCAGCCCACAACCCGCCGAACCGAATTGAATGCGAAAGCCTTTTCGCCGGGGTCTGATTCACTTTCACGGCTGTGATTGTATTGAAGTTGAACCTGGGGCGCACGCCCCAAATGAGGTGTGCTCACTGGATTCATCCCACCTCCGTTGGAGGGACATGCTTTGTCATGACCCGGGAACGCCCGCAGCTCCACAACGCCGGACATTCCGCATGCAACGCCTCAACCTCGCCCCCATCCCAACCCGTCCCATCCGGTTCGAATCCGGCTCCATCCGTGGTTCTCTGCTGGTTTGTCTGGATCGAACAACCCGGCGTTGTCCTGCGACGTGCGATCCCTGGTCACGACGGAGCGTGCCCCTCGTGCGCCTGTGAGGGCGTCCACACAGCGGGGTGCAAGTCCCCGTCAGGCGGAACGTTCACCCGCCTGCAACCGAAGGCTACTGCGTCGTGGCAACACGGGGTGGAGAGCTGCCGGAGGTGAACAACCCGTCCGTAACAAGTAACATGACACATGATGCAAGGTGAACCCGATTCGGCTACGTCGACCAGCGAGCTCGCGAGGGTAAGGCGAAGCTCCTGCCATGACCCAGGTGGGAACAACTCCCTGTGCGCCAGCAATGGCGCAGGGTCCTCTGGCTTGCGGCCACCGTCAGAAGAAAAGCGTGAACGAGCGCAAATGCGGTGGTCGGGGCGGCGTTGTGGTTGGGGACAGAAGGGTTGGAAGTGGGGACGAAGTAAACAGGGAGAACCGCCGGGATCGGAACGGTGTTCAGGGCGGAGACGCCCGAAGAGCCGCCCGGCGGAAGTCAGAGCGTTCATAGTAGCGATGAAGCGGGGTAATGCCCGGGGAGCGAAGGGACGCAGGAAGGTGGAGGCGTGAAGTCCATGACGAACGACGGTGAAAACCGAGCGGCGCCAGTGGCGGGGGTGACCCCGCCTCAGCAAGCCGCAGACATCCGCGAGCGCTGGCCGTGGGTGGAACGCACGGTGTGGACCGAACGCATGCTGACCCGGCTCGAACAAAGCGAGCCGGCAACGAAGTGGTTCCGGCTCTGGGACAAGGTGCTCGACGCGCGCAATCTTCAGGCGGCCTTCCGGTCGGTCTGGCGCAACGCGGGTGCCCCCGGAGTCGACGGCCAAACGACAGGGCAGTTTGAAGCCAAAGCCGAAGCCGAACTGGCCCGGCTGCGCGAAGAACTGCAGGGTAGACGCTACCGCCGCCAACCGGCGCGACGCGTCTGGATACCGAAACCCGGCACGACCGAACAACGCCCGCTGGGCATTCCAGCGGTGCGGGACCGGACCGTGGAAGCGGCGCTGCGGCACGTGCTCGAACCCATATTCGAGCGCGACTTTGCCGAGCACAGCTACGGGTTCAGGCCCGGACGTGGATGCCGCGATGCGGTGGGACGCGTGCAGGAACTCCTGAGCGAGGGACGCGGCTGGTGCGTGGACGTCGATCTCAAGAGTTACTTCGATACGATTCCGCACGACCGGTTGATGGCGCTGCTCGAACAACGCATCGTGGACGGCAGCGTCCTGACGTTGATCTCCCAGAGCCTGAAAGCCGGAGTGCTGGAGGAACTCAAGGGCTGGCAGCCGACCGAGCGCGGGACTCCGCAAGGGGCCGTGATCAGTCCGATGTTGTCGAACCTGTACCTCAACCCGCTCGACCACGAAATGGTCCGGCGAGGGTGGGCAATGGTGCGATACGCGGATGACTTTGTCGTGCTGTGCCCGACCAGGGAGGAAGCTGAAAGCGTGCTGGCGTGGCTGCGCGAATGGACCACGGGAGCGGGGCTGACCCTGCACCCGACCAAGACCCGCATCGTCAACGTCGCAACCGAAGGCTTCGACTTTCTGGGCTGGCACTTCCGCGGGGCCAAGAAATGGCCCCGGAAGAAAAGCGTGCAGAAACTGCATGACAAGCTGCGTCCGCTCACGCGGCGCGCCAATGGGCGAAGCCTCGGCGAAATCATCGCCAAGGTGAACCCCATCCTGCGGGGCTGGCACGGTTACTTCCATGACAGCCTGCCGTCCGGTCTTAGTGACATGGACGGCTGGCTGCGGCGTCGCCTGCGCGCGATGCTGCGAAAACGGGAGAAACGCCCCGCCTTCGGGTTTAGCCGTAACGATCATACCCAATGGCCAAACCGCTGGTTTGCGGCACAAGGATTGTTCAGTCTGAAGCACGGTTCTTGTACCTACGGTCAGTCTCGCTGAGAAACCACTGACTGGAGAGCCGGATGCGGGAGATCCGCCCGTCCGGTTCGGAGGGAGGAGTGGCGCTAACCACGCCATTCCTACCTCTATCAGTTGGAGGTCGGAGATCGGAAGTCAGGCATCTGGCTTCTGACTTCTGATGAAAGCCTTTGCTCTGCCAATCTCATGTCTTGTGACCAATCCCTCTCACTCGCTCCAAAGCGCCCTTGACTGAGCTTGCAGAGATCCGGTTAGAAACGTACTGTCCCTGACATGAGCTCATTGGAAAGCATCGTGAAAGAATTGCGCATGCTACCTCCGCCAAAATTGGAGGAGGCTGCGGCTCTTATTCATCGCTTGCGTGAGGCAACTCGCGAGGAGCGATTCGCTGCGCTTGAGCGCAGCGCAGGCATGCTGACCGATCGGGAAGGCGCCGAGTTGCAGCATGTCATCGAAGAAGGCTGCGAAAAGATCGATGCCCGCGACTGGTGATGTACTGCTTGACACTTCGGTAGTGGTGGCGGTCTTGCGCCGCATTCCAGGCGTGAAGGAGCGGCTCCACGGTGCAGGCGAACTGTTTGTGCCGCTCGTCGTGTTCGGGGAATTGGAATACGGCGCGAATCTTGCCTCGCCTCCGGAGCGGCAGCGCGAGGCAATACGCACTTTCATGCTGGGCTCAACGGTGCTCTTGCCCACGCTGCGCACTGCCGCGGAATATGGACGCCTCAAGGCCGCATTGCGCACTGCCGGCACGCCATTGCCGGAAAACGACATTTGGATCGCCGCCCTTGCAGCCGAACGCGGCCTGCCGCTGGCGACGCGCGACAAACACTTCACGCGCGTGCCCGGCTTGGATGTGCTCGACTGGTCCTAGTGCGCGACAACCGCGCTTTAGATCGCCCTTTCAGGGCTCGGATTGTCGGATGACCGGGGATCCCAAGGCGTTGCCTTGGGCTGCCATGTCTCGCGCCTTCAGCGCTCACTGTTCCCACCCGACTGCCCTTTTTCTCGCTCTTCCTTCGCGGCTTCGCGACTTTGCGTGAGACCCTTCCGGCGTTCTACAGCAGGACGGGATCGGGCGTTGCGAATGTGTGATTGTGGTGGATACGAGAGGTCTGGTTTCCAATTGATGTCTTGGCGGATGACTGCGGGCTGGAAGCCCGAGCCACGGTTTTGGCTGATCTCCGACCGCTGACCCCTGCCCCGATTTCCGCGCCAACGGCGCAACCCACGACAGCCCATGGCAACGCCGTGGGATTCGATGGGAAGTCGCATCCTTGAGCCCTGAAGGGGCGATCCAACGCGCCGTTACGCCAAAAACTGGCCCGCCCATTCACCAATGCTTGCATCCCACCCCCACTGGAGGGGCATGCTTTGTCATGACCCGGGGACGCCCGCAGCTCTTCAACGCCAGCCATTCCGCATTCAACACCTCACCTCACCCCCACTCCAATCCATCCCATCCGGTTCACATCCGGTTCAATCCGTGGTTCTCCCCTGGCTTGTTTGGATCGAACAACCCGGCGTTGCAATGCGACGCACGTTCCCTGGTCACGACGGAGCGTGCCCCTCCAGGGAGGGAAAACTGGTGGGGGATGAACACGGTGGAGTGTTCCCGTGATTTTACGCGGCCAGCCAACCGCGTCTATTTCTCCTTCTCGATCAGGAGCGCTCCGAGCGCGATCGCGAGGACGAGAAAGAGTGCGATGAGTCTCCAGCCGGTGAAATCGACGTAGTACTTTTCCGGTGGTCGGAAGCGCTGGGGGGCGTAGGTGTAATGGGGCGGGAAAACCTCCACCTGCGTCAACACGGGCCAGCCCCACCCGTCCCAGAACGCCTCGCGTCGCGCATAGGGGAACGTGGCGTTCAGCTTCTTCAGGACCTCCGGACTCGTCCCCTCGAAAACCATGAAGACCGTCGGTTTCTCGATCGGGGGGATCGCCTTCAGCAGGTCCTGCTCACTCAAGTTCCTTCCGTCAATCTGCGGCGCGAAGAACTGAAACGTCTCCTGCTCCCACTTGTAATCCGGACTGATCAGGTAAACGCGGAACTCCTTTGAAAAACTGCGTATCTGGCGCATCGCGATGACGCGTCCCGCCGCATGATCGCGGGCGAAGCGATAATACACCTCCCAGTCGTGCACGCCTGAAAACAGCACCGCCGCCGCCAGTCCCGCCGGCAGCAGCTTTTCAATGACCCCACCCGACTCTATCGCAACCCGGCGCACCAGTCGCTCGATGCCGATCGCCGCCACGATCGCCATGCCGGGGACCGCGATGTTGAGGTGCGGCCAGAAGGGCGGATCGATCGTCAGCATGCCGCCGAACAAAAACGTCGCGCCCACCCAAAGCAGCAGAAACGCATGCGAGAACCGCAGGCCGCGCCTCAGGCAGAAGCCGAGTCCGAAAATGAAGCTGAGCGCCGTAAACGCTCCGAGCATCGGTTTCCGCAAGTGACAGATCGTGCTCTCATCCGGAAAATAAAACGGAGCCAGCAGGGTGCGTTTGATCTGCTCCCAGATCACCACCATGGCATTGCCCTGGCTGTTGTACTTCTGCGTGAGATGCGCCCAGGCCGGATCGGTCCACAGGACCACGTCCTGACCCCGCCCCCTGAACTGCGCGAATTCAATGATCCCATAGATCAGGTTCGGCCCGAACACCACCAGCACCCCGAGCACCGCAACCGCCCAGTGCCCATAACCCACCTGCGTCTGCCTCCCGCGCTGCAGCCACCACAGCGCAAACAGCCCGACAACCAGCAGCGGGCCGATGCGCGCCGAATAGTAGTCGAGCAGTCCGGCCCCGATCGCGACACCGCCGAGCGCGAAGCTCAGCAGCCGCCCGCTGCGCAGCCCGTGCACGAGAAACAGCCCCGCCGCCGCCACGAACAAGGTCGCCAGGGGCCCGAACACCTGGCGGGAAAAATGGATGTGCACATAGTTGAACGCGAGAAACGCCGCCGCAAGCAGCCCCACCCAGCGGTTGAAGAGGATGCGCCCGTAGGCGTACACAACGATGCACGTCGCGCTCCCCGCGAGGATGCTGAACATGCTCAGCCCAGTCAGCGACACCCCGAACAGGCGCATCGACCAGGCGATGAACTGGTGCTCCGAAAGCGAATGCACCGTCTTCGCCATCCCGACCCAGCGCCAGTCGCCGTTCTCGATCAGGCGACGCGACCGCAGCCCCATGATCGCGACATCGTTGTCCACATGGAGCGGAAGCTTGTCGATGTCATTGTACCGAAGCATGAACGCCAGGAACACAATGATTACGAGGAGCAGGTACTCCCACGCCGCGATCGAGCGCAGCGGCTTCAGGCTGAACTGTCGCCACAACGGAACCAGCAGCAGCACAATGCTGAGCAGCCAGGTCCAGCGCACGACACTGGTCTCCCCCATCAGCACATAGACCACGCCCGAGAGAAGATACGCGAGCAGCGCCGGCAGAAATGAACGAAGGTTCACAGCTTCCGTCTGCGACGAGGACGGCGCGGACGCCGCCGAAACGCCGGGTGATGGCAGCGGAAAATTCTCCTGCCGTTTGAACGCCCAGTAACTCGCTCCCAACGCCAGAATCAAAAACACCGATCCCGCTATCTGCTGCCTGCCCCAGACATCGCCAGCGGTATCGTTAAACCGGGTGATGAATTCTCCCGTAAAGCAGTAATTGCTGAGCAGCGCGAAGAGGACAGCCGGAAGAAAAACGAGCAGCGACCGGGCGGTATTGCGGGATATTGTCATCTAGCCGGGGAAGGGGGTGTGGGTGCGGCGCTCGAAAACAAAGCAGGGCGCATCCTTGTGAACATCGCTTCAGTATTTCGGCTCAAACCCGGTGATGACAAGTCATCCCTCCGTCCGGTCGAAATTTTCATCTTTAGTCCATGGTCCGGCAATCTCAGCGTGAAAGCATGTCCGCACCCAGCCGTTCCTCCCCGCCGTCAATTTCCCGGCGACACTTTCTCCTCGAAACCACACTCGCCGCCTCCGCCCTCAGCCTCGCGGGAAAAGTGACCACCCCGACGGCTCATGCGGCCGTCACCCCCGCGCGCACGACCTGGCCTATCAGCGTTTTTTCCAAGCCGTTTCAGCACTTGAATGCGGAAGCGACGGCGGAATTTGTCGAGTCCATCGGCTGGGACGGCATCGAGTGTCCGGTGCGTCCGAAGGGGCAGATTGAACCAGAAAAAGCCGCCGATCTTCTTCCGGCCTACGTCCAGGCGCTCAAGCAGCGCGGACGGGAAATGTACCTGGCGACAACCGACATCACGCGCATCGATCAGAAATTTGCGGAGTCGACGCTTCGCGCCCTGTCGAAATCGGGCGTCCGGCGCATCCGGCTGGGCTACTACAAGTACGACCTCTCCCGATCGCCCGCGGACCAGATCGGAGAAGCCGCGGCGGCGCTGCGCGACATCGCGGCGGCCTGCGGCGAACTCGGCATCCAGGCGGGCTACCAGAATCACTCCGGGCGCAATTACATGGGCGCGCCCGTGTGGGACATTTATTCCGCCATCAAGGACCTCGATCCCCGCCACATGGGCTTCTGCTTCGACATCGGCCACGCGACAGTCGAGGGCGGCACGGACTGGCCCATTCAGGCGAAACTCGTGGAGTCGCATCTGACGGCGGTGTACATCAAGGATTTCTTCTGGAAGAAATCCGAGAAGGGATGGCAGGCGGCCTGGTGCCCGCTTGGCGATGGCATGGTGAACCGCAGCTATTTCGAGTCGCTCAGGAAAACGAGCTACCGCGGACCCGTTTCCCAGCACCACGAATACCACTGGACCAGCGAGTCCGAGATGACCGCCATGATGCGCAGGGATCTGCGTGTCCTGAAAGAATGGCTGGCCGCCTGAGCCTGCCCCGCGCGGCGCACTACTCCAGTCCCAGCGCGTTCCGGCCCGCAGGCGTGATCATCTGCGGGGTCCACACCGGATCCCACACGATGTGCACGCGCGCGCTTTTCACCTCGGGGAGCGCCGCCACCTTCGCGCGCGCATCCTCGGCAATCACCGGGCCCATCCCGCAGCCCTGCGCCGTCAGCGTCATTTTCACCTCGACCGCTCGGCCGCCCTCCGCGCGGTCCTCGACCGCGACGTCATACACCAGGCCGAGGTCGACAATGTTCACCGGAATCTCCGGATCGAAACAGGTGCGCAGGACATCCCAGACCATCTCCTCGCTGAATGCACCGCCCGGTCCCGTCGACGCGGCGGCGGCCGCACCGGCGGCATTCCCGGCGTAGCCTTCGATCGCACCGACGTCGTCACCAGAAATCCGATACAAACCTCTCTCCGTACGCACGGTGACATTGCCGCCGAGCGCCTGCGTAATGAACACCTGCGTGCCCTTGGGCAGCACGACCTCATCACCGGCCGGTATCAATGTGGCGGTGACGTCGCGGGAGAGTGTGTACTCGTTGCGGGAAGGCATGGCGAAAGGGAACGGCGTTGGTGAACTCTGTGCTATTGCACGACTATCTCAAGCGGAAGGCGCGCATAGAGGTGCCGGGGATCGTTGAACTGAGCGACCGTCGCCGCCTGCTCGCGGAAGCGTTCGGTGATCATGCCGAGCAGGCCGGGCTTTGACGCGGAGCTCTGCATGCCCTCAACCAATTCGCGCACCGTGTCCTGAAAGGACTTCGCCCGCGGATACTCCACGACGCTGAAGTTGTCTCCCAGGTCCGCCTTTTCCGCCGCATACGCGATGGCTGCATCCAGCCCGCCGATCTCGTCCACGAGCCCAACCTTCAAGCCGTCAGTTCCCGACCACACGCGCCCCTGGGCGATCTCCTTCACGCGTTCCGGCGACAGCTTGCGAGCCTCGCCCACGCGGGCCAGGAACTCGCCGTAGATCCAGTCGGCGTCGCGTTGAAACAGCGCCAGTTCCTCGGGGGTTTTTGGACGCGAAATCGTGCCCAGGTCGGCGAAGTGTCCGGTCTTCACGACGTCAAAGGTCACGCCCAGATTCGTCGCGAGTTTCTGCACGTCGATGAGAACGGAGAACACGCCGATCGATCCCGTGATCGTGGCGTCCTCCGCAAAGATGCGGTCGCCGAAAGTCGATATCCAGTAGCCGCCCGACGCGGCGTAGCCACCCATGGAGACCACGACAGGCTTCACCTCGCGCGTCAGCCGCACTTCGCGAAGGATGTGCTCTGATGCGGTTGCGGATCCACCGGGGCTGTTGACGCGAATCACCACCGCGGAAACGCCGGAGTCCTGGCGCAGACGCCTCAGCTCCCGGGCGAAACTTGTGCCGCCAACCTCGCCATGGCGCCCCTCGCCATCGACAATCGCGCCCTCGGCATAGACCACCGCGATTTTTCCGCGCTTTGCGGTTGTCGAGCCGGACTTTCCAGCGGCGGCCGCGATGGGTTCCGGCGGCAGGGTCCGCACGTAGGCGGTCAGGGCGGTCTGTTTGAAAGATTCCTTGGAGATGTCCTGGCCAGTGTTTCGCTTGAGTTCGCTGATCACTTCATCGCGGTAGGCCACACGATCCACGAGTTTTGCGGCGAGCGCCTTCGCGGGGCGGACGTTGCCCTCGGTGTCAACCAGCGCCTGCAGCGCGGCCGGATCCATCTCCCGCGCCGTCGCGATCGAGCCGCGCACCGTCGACCAGAGATCGTCGAGCAGCTTCTGAAGCTGCTCCCGGTTCTCCGGGCTCAGGTTCTCCCGCAGGAACGGCTCCACGGCAGACTTGTACTTGCCGACGCGCGCGACCTGCACGCCAACGCCGAGCTTCTCAAGCGCGCCGGCGAAAAACATGGGCTCGCTCGCGAGACCCGGAAGCGCGACCTGACCGTAGGGATCGAGAATGATTTCCGATGCGACCGACGTCAGGTAGATTTCGCGCGTGCCGGCGTCGCTCAAGTAAGCGACAACGGATTTTCCACTCTTGCGAAAGGCTTCGATCGCTTCGCGGACCTCCTTCAACGCGGCCAGGCTTGATCCGTAGTCATTGGGCACCATGCGGCCCGTGATCAGCATGCCGCGGATCCTCGCGTCCTTCGCCGCCGCGCGCAGCGACCGCGTGACCGTCCTCAACTGCAGCGCCTTCGGGCGGTCCGGCTGCTCCATGGAGGTGAAGACCTCCAGCGGATTGACCTGGGGCGGTGCGTCGGAAATGTCGGCGTTCAGGTCGAAAACGAGGTACGAACCGTTCTCCACCGTCACCGGCTTCGAGCCCGAAGTCGCCATTGCGACGAAACCCACGAAACCGAAGGCGGCGACAACCACGAAAAGGACGAAGACAAACAGGGCCGCCATCGTGCCGAGCATGGAGGCAAAGAAAGTTTTCATATGCGGCCACGTTACCGGGGCCGCGGGTTTGAGCTAGGGAAAAATTTTGGCCGCCCCCCGCGTCGGCGCGCGCCGCGCGTTCCCGGCCCTTCGGCCGCCCGCACCTGATGCAGGGCCTTCACAGCCATCAGCTTTCATGCTATTGTGTCGATAATTCACCCGTGCCCATGAGCGACCAAAAGGAACTGCTGACAACGAATCGAAAGGCGCTGACCGTTAATCTCGACGACGCGAAGTATGGAACATTTGCTGAAATCGGTGCAGGGCAGGAAGTTGCACGCGTCTTCTTCCAGGCCGGGGGCGCGGCGGGCACGATCGCGAAGACCATCTCGGCCTATGACATGACGTTCAGCGACGCCATATACGGCAAGTCCGCGCGATATGTTTCGCGGGAGCGCCTGGGCCTCATGCTTGAGCACGAGTTTGACCTGCTGCGCGAAAGGCTCTCAGCACAGCGGGGTGAAAAGACCACGTTCTTCACCTTTGCCGACACCGTTGCCGCGAAGAGTTTCAAGGGGAACAACGAGTGCCATGGATGGATGGGCATTCGGTTTCAAACGGAGCCCAACTCCGAGCCGAGCGACATTCTCATGCATGTGCGCATGTGGGACAAGGAGAACGTCCTTCAGCAGCAGGCCCTCGGCATCGTCGGCGTGAACCTCATCTACGGCGCCTTCTTCTACCGCGATGATCTCAAGAAGCTGATCCGCTCGCTCAGCGACAATGTCGGTCAGGATCGCATCGAGGTCGACATGCTCAAGTTCAGCGGCCCGGCCTTCGCGCATGTCGACAACCGGCTGACCTCTCTGCACCTCGTGGAGTTCGGGCTCACCAACGCCGTGATGTTCGGTCCCGGCGGCGATGTTCTCCAGCCATCGGAGGTGCTCTACAAGAAGGCGATCCTCGTTGAGCGCGGCAGCTTCCGTCCCGTCACCCATGTCAATGTCGACATGCTCAACTGCGCCTGCGCACAGTTTGTGCAGGAGCCTCTCGTCAAGGGCAAGGACACCGTCGTGCTCATGGAGATCACCATGAACAATCTCCTTGCCGGCGGGGACATCGACGCGCCGGATTTTCTGTCGCGCGTCGATCTGCTCGCCGACATTGGCCTGACGGTGCTGATTTCGAACTACCCCGAGTACTACCGCCTCACCTCCTACTTCCGGCGCTACACCAAGGAGATGATCGGCGTGCCGATGGGCATCAACAACCTCCTCGAGGTGTTCAACGAAAAGTACTACGAGGGCCTCGAGGGCGGAATCCTGGAGGCGTTCGGCCGCCTGTTCCGAAACTCGGTCAAGCTCTACATTTACCCGATGCACCAGAGCGCCTATGAGCACTACATCGCCTCCGTGCAGGAGAAGACTGGCGCCCAGATTTCAACCGCCCCCAATGCCTTTTCCTCCGGCGTGCTCATCACGGCGAAGAACCTCCAGGTCGCGGATCGCCTGCGCAACTTGTACGCCCACCTGCTGGAAAACCACTACATCGACAGCATTGTCGGCTTCGATCCAAGCATCCTGAACATTTTTTCGCGCGACGTGCTCCAGCGCATCAAGGACAACGACCACTCCTGGGAGCGCCTGGTCCCCGAGCCGGTCGCGATGGCGATCAAGAAGCGCCGGCTTTTCGGCTACACAGGCGCAGCGCCGGCGGAGCCCGACGGAACCCGGCGCACCGCGGGTGTCGACGTGTCAGACCCTCTCGCGGGACTGGTCTGAAGGTCAGTCGACCGACGCGTTTAAGTCGGGCCGGGCGCCGCGCGCAGAACAGGCTTTACTCCGCAGGCAAGGCGTTCTTTAGGACACGAAGTCATGCGCTTCGCCAAGTACCACGCCCTCGGAAATGACTACCTGGTGCTGAATCCGGCGGACTTCCCGGCCTGGCGGGAGCCCTCAACCGCGCAGATTCGCGTCCTTTGTCACCGCAATTTCGGGGTCGGTTCCGACGGCATTCTCTGGGGCCCCCTGCCCTCGCGCGACAGCGATTTCGGTCTCCGCATTTTCAACCCCGACGGCTCGGAGGCCGAAAAATCCGGCAACGGTCTGCGGATTTTTTCACGCTACCTTTCGGACCAGGGTCTGGTCAGAAGCCCCGTGTTCACCGTGGAGACGCCCGGGGGGCGGGTCCGCTCGGAGCTCAAGGACTCCGGCAGGCTCATCACCATCGACATGGGTCGGGTCAGCTTTTCGAGCGGCAGAATCCCCGTAACCGGTCCCGAGCGCGAAGTGATCAACGAACGCGTTCGGATCCAGGATCGGGAATTCACATTCTGCGCCGCGACCATCGGCAATCCCCACTGCGTTATCCCGCTTCCCGAAGTGTCCGCGGATCTGGCGCGTCGCTACGGCCCGGATCTGGAGGTCCATCCGTCATTCCCGCGCAAGACCAACGTGCAGTTCCTGCAACTGCTCGACCGCCGGAACATCCGCATCGAAATCTGGGAGCGCGGCGCCGGCTACACCCTGGCCTCGGGCAGCAGCTCCAGCGCCGCCGCCGCGGTCGCCCGCCGGATGGACCTGATCGATGAGCGGGTCACGGTGCACATGCCGGGCGGAACCCTCGACATCGAAATCGCCCCGGACTTCGCGATCCGGATGACCGGCACCGTCAACAAGGTCGCCGACGGCTCCCTGCACGGCGAGCTCTTCGACGTGACGGTCTGAAGCAGGTGCCTGCAATTCCCGTTGCACGGAATCGTCGCCGGGGTAGCCTGCCGGGGTGTCCGGCTGGTTCGCTGATTTTCTCCGATCGATCGGGTCACTGCTTTACTGGAATACCCGAAAATCCCTGTTCCGCCTCCGCGGTGCGCGGGGGCAGGCGCCTTGTCAGAACCCCAGCGATTCGGGCCGCGCCTTTGAAACCGGGTGCGATGCCTGCCTCCAATGGAGAAAGCCGCGCCGTTTCCGCCACGTGTGCCCGCTGCTCGTGCAATCGCCGGGTGGCGCGCCCACCTGCTCGGTTTCCGCGGACAACGTCAGGCCCTTCTGGCTGCGGGCGGTGGCGTTTCTTGGACTAGGATCCCTGGGAGCGTACCTGCTGATCGCCACGCTCGCCTTCCTTTTTCTGAAGCAGCGTGGGTACGAACTCACATTCGCCACCGTGGCCCTGCCCTCGCGCTGGGCGCATTTTCCCGAGATCCAGGCGCGGCTGTTCTTCAACAAGGGACGCGAGGCCTACGCCGACGGGCGACTCAATGAAGCGGTGCTGGCGTTGTCGCTCGCCTACGAGCGCTCGCCGGAGAACTACGAGGCGGGCGCGCTGCTCGCCTGGATCTGGCAGGCGTCCCAGCCCACGCTGTCGAACCAGATCTATCTTAAACTCCTGCGCTCGCACCCGGAGCGCCGCACGGAAACGGCCCAGCGCTGGTACCGGATTCTGCTCAACCGGGGCGACTTCGAATCCATCGCCCAACTCTCCGTCGAGCAGCTCACAGCGAGCTCATCGTCGACCGCAGCCTGGCTCTACGCCCTGCTGTTTGCCTCGCACCGCATGCCGGATGCCCGACTCATCGAAAAAGCGATGGAACGCTCGAGCGGTTTCGCGCCGGAAGTGCGGGATATCCTCGCCCTCGAGCAACGCTTGCAGTCGCCCGATCGCGGGAAGGCGGTGACTTCGCTCCTCAGCATTGACCCGGCAGCGACGCCGACCCCTCTCGCGCTCTTCCATCGCATCGATGCCCTGATTCGACTCCGCCACGGGAGGGATGCGCTTGGTCTACTCAGCGCGCATGGCGACAGCCTCGACGAGCGGTCCCGCGCATCCCTCAGGCTCGGCGCGCTGGCCGCCGTCGGCGACACCGAGGGACGCCGGGGCGAAATCGAGCGGCTGCTGAAGCCGGGGACGTCCCTTGCGGTCGTCGAGTTTGCCACTGCCAATCTGATCCGTTTTCCCGAAGCCAGCCTGATACAGGACTACCTCGCCCTTTTGGAAAAACGCCCGCTCGCCGTTTCTTCCGAAAACTTCGGCGCCTATGCCGGATTGTTCTGCCTGGCGGCGATCTCCAGCGATTCAACCCGCACCCAGGTGTTTGCCGAAGTGCTTCGACAGATCTCCGGATCCCCGCTCAACTTCCTCGACAGCATCGAGCATTTTTTCCAAGGCAATGCGGAGGATCAGAGGCTGACAACCTGCCTCTCGCGACTCCAGTCCCTGCCGCTTGAGGTGGTATATGCCCTGTATGAGCGTGCGGGAGCGAAACGCGAGGCCGCAGGGAAGGGCGCACCATGAGCAGGCGCGCCGCAGAGGCGGGCCGGACCGCGTTTCCCCGATCCTCCAGTCTCGCCCTGGCGCTGGCATTGGTCTGCGTCCTCCTGCTGGCGTGGATCGTATTCATGGTGCCTGAGTGGTTTCGCAATCCCGACCTTTCGCACGGGCTCGTCAGTCCGCTCCTCATGGCGATCCTGCTTCGCGAGGCGCGCACGCAGACCTACGCCGGCTACCTTTCATCGGGAGCCAATGCGGTTGCGCTGGTCACTCTGCTCGCTGCATCGCTGGCGATTTTCCTGTTCGCGGGCCTGATGGCGGCGGCGCTTTCCTGGTCCAACGATCTCACACTGTTTCTGATCGGCGCAGCCCTGAGCCTGCTCTTGATCGCGATCTGGGTGGTGTGCGCGCGCGACGAGTGGCGAGTGCTGCCATTCGCCTGGCCCGCCTTTGTCGCCTGCCTCGTGCCGATCCTGAGTTCGCCGTTCCCACCAGGAACCTACTCACGGCTGACGCTTGCGCTACAACTCGCGGTCACCCGCGGGGTCATCGGTGCACTTCATGTCCTTGGCATTCCCGCGAGGCAGAGTGGAAACATCATTGAGCTGGCCGGCGCGCGCGTGGGAATCGAGGATGCCTGCAGCGGCATCCGCAGTCTCATTTCCTGCGTCGTCGCGGCGCTTTTCTTCTCGGGCACACTCGTCAGCCGTCCCCTGGCCAGGATCGTGCTCGTTCTGGTGTCGGTGCCGCTCGCGCTCGGCATGAACTTCATCCGCTCGCTCGGACTTACCCTGGCCGCCGAGCGCGGGGTCGACATCGGCGGAGCGATTCACACCCTTTCCGGTTATGCGGGACTGCTGGTCTGCGCATTCCTGCTGGCGCTCATTGCGCGAGGCCTTGGACGACGCCCCCCGCTCTCCTGTCCGAATGTTTCCGCGGGCAATCCGCCATCGACCGCGCTTCCGCGCGTGCTCCTCGCAGGCACCGCGCTCGCGGCGGTTTCGCTGCTCTTTTTCGTCCTGAAAACGCAGCCTGCCGCAACCACCCGCCAGCCTGCGCCCGATCTGGCTACGATTCTGCCGTCCGCCTATCCGGGATGGAAGGTTGAGACCACGGAGGATCTCTACCGGTTTTCCTCCACGCTCCAGACCAACAACCTTGCGCAGCGCACCTATCTGCGGGAGACCGCCAGCGGCATTGAGCGACTCACGATCTATCTCGCCTATTGGGCGCCGCATCAGGCGTCCGTCAGCCTGGTGGCATCGCACACACCGGACGCCTGCTGGCCGGGCGCCGGATGGAAATCGCTCGAGGAACGCGCCTCGCGGGCGCCCGTCAGCGTCGGCAGCCACGCCCTGCCTTCCGCCGAATACCGGACCTTCCAGCAGGGTGCCACGGTGCAGCATGTCTGGTTCTGGCACCTCCATGACGGGCAGCCCGTGACCGACACCGATCCCTTTTCCCCCCTCAAGCTTGCGCGATTGATCCTCCGTCACGGCGTGCAGAGCGAGTCGTCGCAACTCTTCATCCGCTTCTCAAGCAACGCCGCCTGGCCCGCGCTCGCCGCCGAGCCTCTGGTCGCGGACATCGTTCATCGGCTGCGGCCCTATGGACTCTGAGGCTTGCGCACCCAGAATTGTCGACCCGCGGGACCGGGACTCGCAGCTTAACAGCAGGCCCCGGTGATTTCTTCCAGCAACTGGAGGGGCGCGCTCCGTCGTGACCAGGGAACCCCACCAACGGAGTGGACTTTCAACCCATCCTGGAGGGGCACGCTTTGTCGTGACCGGGGGGCGTGCGTCGCGAAACTTCGCGGGACAGTTTTCACGCAGAGTCGCATGAGACGCGGAGCATAGGAGATGTCGAAGGTCGGAAAACAGAGGACAACACCCGCAAACAGTCCATCGAATCATCGTGGAATCGCATTCTCCTGCATCAGCGTCCCACCCCAAGGATTGAAACACTTCGTCCCCAACTGCCCGAAGCACAATTCCCGAAGGGGCGACTCTTGACCCTGGGCCAAACTTGGGCCATCTATTGTTGCGCCGCACGCGAGAGCGGGAAATCCCGATGGAGGCGCTCCAGCAGATTCTTCGCTGGATCGAAAATAATCCAATTTTTCCGACAGGTGACTGGTACAAACGCTTTCACGGCGTCACCCTATGTGGGCGGGATTCGTTCGTGCGATCGTGCGTCTTGTTGAACCAGATCGAGAACCGCTGCTTGAGCAGCTTCATGAACTGCGAAACATCCCCCATCAGTGCGTTCTGTCGATTTCTCCACGCCACAGCCTCAGGACCATTCGCCTCCAACTGCGCTTTGACGACCTCCAACCGCGTCATCTGATACCGCGTTGGACTTGAATAGAGGACATGAAATCGTCTGAGCAACTCATCATCCGGAATGAACGTCTTCCGCGGCACCTTCACCAAGACATGAAAATGGTTGGTAAGGATTGCATACGTGACAACCCGAACGCCGCAGCAGTCCGCCACCTGCCACAACTGTTTGCGCAACACATCCTTTGCAACGTCATTAAGCAACATCTCCCCATCCACGGACCGAGTCATGCACTGATAGATTCCCTCGCATTCCTCCGCCACGATCTTGATGCGACACCCTCTCATGCCGCGAATCCATCCCTTTTTACCTCAATTGCAAAGCGCCCAAACACCCCAAATGAGGTGTGTCCATACTCACCCATCCCGATATTTGCCTGTCCCTCCTCATTCGATCAGGGACAGGCTATTGTGGTGGCTCATCAAATCACTCCAGTTGGCGAAATCTGGCTAGTCAGAATTAGGGACAGGTAGATCCAAAGTTTGCAGATCACCACCAACCATCCGCGCGAAACTGAAAATGAATCCCGCTGCCTGAGTTGGCGCACTCAACAAGATCTCTGTCGCATCTCTCCCATCGGCCAGTGTAACCAATCACATTTCCATCACGTCAGGCCGCGATGCCGCTTCGGTGCACGATACTGGGTGGAGCCGCTATGGCGTGCTCAAGCCCGCAACACATTAAAGCGTGCTCATCGGCAATGTGATGGGATTCTTCACATCTGCCGCCGCTCACGGCTGGTGGCCGTTTGAAACACCTACCAGCTCCTTTCTCAATCGCCACTACCTTGTCACTCGAATCAGTCCGTTCCACTCGTCATCGGCCTTATTCCAAATGACTTCACCTTGAATCCCCTTCAAGCAATCACGAGCGGAGGTTCGAATTGATGCGCGCAAACACCATCTTGCCTCCGGCAGATGGAATTACACTGGTGATCTCGGCCTGCACCGTCTGCCCCAGGTGAGAACGTCCGTCGCTTACCACCACCATCGATCCATCTTCGAGGTAACCGACCCCTTGGTTCTCTTCCTTGCCCGGCTTGATCAGTTCAACTTCCACCGACTCGCCCAGCAGCAGCGCGGGCTTCAATGACTTTGAGAGCGCGTTTAGATTGAGCCATGCGACGCCATGAAACTCCGCCATTTTCGCCAGATTGTAGTCGGTCGTCAGAAGCTTGGCACGCATGGATTGCGCGAGAAACACAAGCTTCGCCTCAATATCGCTCCGCTTCGCTTCACTTTCGTGAATTCGCAGGTCGAGTCGCTTGATCTGGCGCAGCTCATTCAACACCTCCAACCCACGACGTCCACGCCCCTGAAGCAGCGGATCCGAGGAGTCGGCAATCGACTGCACCTCGTTGAGCACGAAACGCGGAATGATCAGCGCGCCGCCCATGAACCCAGCTTCACAGACGCGCGCCACGCGGCCGTCGATCAATGCGCTCGTATCCACAACGACCAGCGGAACATCCACCTCGTGTCTCACGAACCGCACGTACGGAATGACAAGATTAAACTCATCCTTTCCGCGCAGCGCGATAACCGCACCAAGATATCCGCATACCAGAAACAAACCCAGTCGCACGAGGTGGATGACTTCAGGATCTCCCTGGTCGAAAAGCGGCGAGGCCCCCAGGAGTTGCGCGATCAGCAAGCCGATCGCGAGGCCAAAGGTCACGGCACTGAGTCCACGCAGGGAGAAACCTCGAAGCAGCAAATCCACCAGAACGACAAGCACGCCGATCGAGAAACCCATGAACGTCGCCAGCAGCTGAAAGCGATCCCAGTCTGCAATGGTATAACACACCAGCCACCCCCCCGCCGCGCAAAGGGCGATGAAAACAACGCGTATGGGCACCAAGGTTCGGTTCATCGGCTGACGGGCGGAGTCGGCGTTTCGCAACCGTGCAGAGCGAAAAACAGCAACGGCAGGAACACCCCCGCCAGCATCAGCAGATAGAGCAACCACACCACCCGCTGGGCTTTTCCCTTTTCATCCTCGCTCGGCTCCATTCTCTAGTCAGCGCATCTATGTCGCCCCTCCATGACAATCCAATACTGGCTCGTTAAACAAGAACCCGACTCCTACCCGTGGGCCCGGTTTGTGGCCGATCGCAAAACCGACTGGACGGGAGTGCGCAACTACCAGGCGCGAAACAACCTGAAAGCCATGAACAAGGGTGATGAGGTTCTGTTCTACGCGAGTGGCGACATCAAGGCTGTCCTGGGTGTGGCCGTGGTCTCAAGGGCAGCTTTTCCCGATCCCACCTCAGAGACCGGAGAATCCTGGGTCGCCGTCGAGCTCAAGGCAGGCAAGGCGCTCCCCAAACCTGTGACGCTCACCCAGATCAAATCCGAGCCAGACCTGCAATCCATGCTCTTGATCCGGCACACACGCCTTTCTGTCGTGCCAGTGTCCAGGAAGGAGTTCGACTCCATTCTCGAAATAGGATCCTGATCTGCCATGATTGAGACAATCGCCATACTCGCGCCTGGCCTGCTCGGTGGATCCGTGGCCATGGCGGCACGGGCACGTGGAGCCGCACGGCGCATTGTCATCTGGGCCCGACGCCCGGAAGTTCGTTTGCAGGTTGCGAAACAACCTTGGTGCGATGCAATTGCATCGACTCCGGAAATCGCGGCAGGCGAAGCAGACGTCGTGGTGCTCGCCGCACCCGTTGAAAGGATCGTCGAACTGGCGCGTGCCATCGCTCCGCATCTGAAGCCCGGAAGTGTCGTGACCGACGTTGGTTCAACCAAGGGATCACTGGTCCGCGCCTGCACCAATGCTCTCGGCATCCAGGCTCATTTTGTCGGCTCCCATCCCATGGCGGGAAGCGAGAAGACCGGCTGGGAAAACGGCTCCGCCGAGCTTTTTCTACGCCGCGTCTGCTTCGTGACCCCGCTTCCTTCAACGGATGCCGCCGCATTGGAGATCGTCAGCCGACTCTGGAGCGATCTCGGTGCGAGTGTAGCGACGCTATCACCCGACGAACACGATGAGATTGTCGCGCACATCAGTCACCTGCCGCAGGTGATCGCCAGCACGCTTTGCACTTTCCTCTCACAGCGCCCCGCTCCATGGAGAAACTTCTCCGGCGGTGGTTTGCGCGACACGACACGAATTGCAGCAAGCGACCCGGCCATCTGGGTTGAAATCCTTCGCAACAATCGGGACGAAATTCTGCGCGCACTGCGCGGCTTCCAATCCGAGATGGAGTCTTTCCACGCGGCGCTGGCCAACGGAGACTGGATCGAGGTCGAGTCCAGGATCGAGCGCGGCAAGGCCTACCGCGATGCCTTCCGCCCCTAGGCCACCGTCGTTTCTCCCTTGGCTCCGACTCCACCCGCGTCACGCTGGTCGCCGCTTGTCTCATGACCTTGCCTGAACTGCTTCCCGTCGCACCCTTCACCCACCCAGTCCGGGGTGAGGCTGTCCTTCCTGGATCCAAAAGCCTGACCAATCGCGCGCTCCTGCTAGCTGCACTGAGTGCCAATCCCGCAAGACTTGCCGGAGCTCTTTTCAGCGAGGACACCGAGTTGATGGCCTCCGCACTGCGCGCAATGGGTTTCACCGTTGTCACTGAGGCAGCGACCGGCACCATTGAACTTCACGGCCAGGACAAGGCCTATCCCGCGTCCAGCACTGCACAAAATCCGACTGAACTCTTTGTCGGCCTTGCCGGCACCGCCGCTCGTTTCCTCACGGCCCTGTGCGCGGCAGCCCCTCGCGGCGTGTATCGGATCGACGGCGTTCCGCAGATGCGCCGGCGCCCGATGCGCCCGCTCATAGATGCCCTTCGTTCCCTCGGCGCAGGCATCAAGTGTTTGGGCGAGGAGGGATTTTTCCCGCTGGAAATCCATGGCGGCGGACTCCGTGGCGGCAGGGTCCGCCTCGATGCGAGCGAGAGCAGCCAGTTGCTCTCGGCACTGCTGATGATCGCGCCTCGTTCGCCAGGACCCGTCAAAATCGAACTTGCCGGCTCGGTAAGGTGGACCTTTGTGGAAATGTCTCTCCGGCTGATGGCGGAGTTCGGCGTCCACGTGCCGGTGCCGCAGGACAGGTCCTCTTTCGCCATCGCGCCCAGGGTCTATCGCGCGCCCGAGATGTGCGTCGTCGAACCCGACGCCACCGCCGCCAGCTATTTCCAGGCTCTTCCGCTCGTCGTGGGTGGATCTCTCGCCCTCCCCGGCCTGCGCCCTCCGGGTGCCGGCTTGCAGGGAGACTCCGCGTTCCTCGATGTCATGCAGCGCGTGCGGTTGCGGCCGGAAGGACAGCCTCTCTCCGAGGATTTCCACGAGATTTCCGACACGTTCCTGACCCTTGCAGCAATCGCCCCGCTCCTCAAGGGTCCGACACACATCTCCGGCATCGCGCACACGCGCAAACAAGAGACCGACCGCGTAGCCGGCATGGCATCCGAGCTTCGCCGCCTGGGACAGGATGTGATCGAAACCGAAGACTCCCTGACCATCACCCCACGCCCCCTGCGTACCGGACATGTCATCGAGACCTATGGCGATCATCGCTTCGCCATGAGCTTCGGCATTCTCGGATGTCGCAATCTCCTCGGAAATGGTTCGCCCTGGCTCACCATTCGAAACCCCGCCTGCTGTGCCAAAACCTTCCCGCACTTTTTCGAGTTGCTCGCCTCGCTGCGGCAAAAATCGTTGCCGGCCTGATGGGCTCTACCTCTCCCTTTCTCATCGTCGCCATCGACGGCGGCGCGGCCTCCGGAAAGTCATCAACGTCGCGCGCACTCGCGGCGCGTTTTCCCCTGCTGCACGTCGACACGGGCGCGCACTACCGCGCCATAACCGCCGAGATGCTTCGACAGGGAGTTTCTCCGTCCGACCCGCTGGCCGTGGAGTCCGCGCTGACAAGACTCTCGCTTGGCACGCAAGTGACAGGATCCGAGGCCTCGCTGGAAGTCAACGGGCGGATACCCGGCACGGAGATACGCAGTCCCGAGGTAAATGCATCCGTCTCCCATTTCGCGGCGCTGCCCGCAGTTCGATCCACGCTGCTTCAATACCAAAGGGGACAGGCTGATGTGGCGCGCCGGCTCGGCTTCCGCGGACTGCTCATGGAGGGACGGGACATCGGATCGGTGATCTTCCCCGACGCCGACTTGCGCTTCTATCTCCATGCTGATCCGGAGGAGCGCGCCCGCCGCCGCGCGGAACAGGGACAGGCTGATTCAATCACCGAACGCGACCGGCTCGATTCATCGCGCAAAACCGCACCGCTGACAATTTCTCCCGGAGCCATTGCCATCGACTCCACCCATCTCTCCCTCGAACAGGTCGTCTTCCAAGTCTCGGCGCGCATCGCCGAGAAACTCCAGACGGGACGTCGCTGAATCACGATGAGCCGCCGCTACGACCAGATCGCGATGGAGCCCATGTACGGGTTTTTCCACTACCTGTGCATGCTCGCGTACGAGATGTTCTTTCGCGGCGAGGTCTGCGGAACATCCAACATTCCCGTCACCGGTCCGTTCATCGTGGCCTGCAATCATGCGAGCCACCTCGACCCGCCGTTTGTGGGCGCCCAGGTTCCGCGGCAAATGGCCTTCTTTGCGAGAAAAACGCTTTGGAAACCAGGCATCGCCCAGTGGTGGCTCGACGGAGTCGGGACCATCCCCGTGGACCGCGACGGCGGTTCCGATGTCGCAGCCATCCGTCGTGTCCTGCAGACCCTCCAGTCGGGCAAGGCGCTGATTCTTTTCCCCGAAGGCACCCGATCCCCTGACGGCAGCCTTCAGCCGGCCAAGCCGGGTGTGGGGCTGATCGCCTGCAAGACCCAGGCGCCGGTGCTGCCCGCCCGCATCTTCAATTCGCACCTGGCCTTTGGACGCGGGGGAAAACTGCGCGTGGGCACGCGCATCTCGGTGGTCTTCGGGCCCGTCATCCAACCAAAAGACTACGACGATCCGGGCGCCGGGCGCGATCGCTACCAGCGCGCCAGCGAACGAATCATGGGCTCCATATCGCGACTGCGCATGCCGGAATACCCCGTGATTTGAGCAGTCGCGGCAGCGCGTCTACTCCAGCCCGCTCGCCTTGCGCGCACGCCGCAGGACACCGCTGGCGGTGGCGCGCGCGCGTGCCGCCCCATCCGCAAGGATTTTCTCGACGTAGTCCATGCTGGCCGCGAGTTCGGCACGTTTCGCCCGGTAGGGGGCAAAGAAACTCCAGATGTGCTCGAACAACTGCTTCTTCAGGTCACCATACCCCAATCCGCCTTCACGGAGACGTCGCTCCGTCTCCACCGACACCTCGCCAGGGGCGACAAGTTTCAGGAGCTGAATCGCAACATTGCGGTCGGCGTCCGGCTTGGGCTCCTGCGGCGTGCGGGAATCCATCACAATACCCATTATGCGTTTTTTCGTGGCCTTCTCCTCGCCGAAAATGTCGATCGTGTTTCCGTAGCTCTTGCTCATTTTCTGACCGTCGAGCCCCGGCACCACCGCAACGTCGTCGCGGATCACCGGCTCCGGAATCACCAGTGTTTCGCCGTAGGTCTGATTGAACTTGATCGCGATGTCGCGAGTCATCTCAACGTGCTGCTTCTGGTCACGTCCCACCGGCACGCGGTGCGTGTCGTACAGCAGAATGTCAGCGGCCATCAGCACGGGATACGCGAAGAGGCCGAAGTTTGCAGCGATGCCCTTGGCGGTCTTGTCCTTGTAGCTGTGCGCACGCTCGAGCAACCCCATCGGTGTCAGCGTACCGATGATCCATGTGAGCTCGGTGACTTCTGGCACATCGCTCTGCCTCCAGAAGACGCAGCGCTCCGGATCCAGCCCGCAGGCCAGCCAGTCCAACGCCACATCCAGTGTGTTCCTTCTACGCTGAGCGGGGTCAAGCAGCGACGTCATCGAATGATAGTCCGCGATGAAATAGTAGCAGTCCCCGCTCGCCTGGGCGTCGATCGCGGGGCGCATCGCGCCAAAGTAATTGCCTATGTGCAGGGTGCCCGAGGGCTGGATACCGGTTAGCGTTCTTGGCATGGAAAGGGACGATGCTTCCTGTCTCCCTGACGAATCTCAAACCTGGAATTCTCCGCGGGATACAAACGCGATTCAATCGCGCCGGGGGATTTGCACGACCGCCTCACGAATCCTGGCGATCGTATTGGCTGGCAGATAGCCCGAAAACGGCACTGTGGGCATGACAAGCGCCCGCTTACCCAGCACAGAGCCAGGATTGAGCACCGCGTTGCAACCCACCTCCGCCCCATCGCCTAGAATTGCGCCGAACTTGCGCAGCCCGGTCTGATAGACCACCCCGTCAATCGCCAGCGTGATGGGCTTCTGGTCGAGCCGCAGATTGGAAAGAATCACTCCCGCGCCGAGATGCGTCCTGTTTCCAAGGACGGAGTCGCCCACATAGCTGAAATGCGGCACCTGCACGCCATCGAGCAGCAGGCAGTTCTTGAATTCACAGGAGTTTCCGAGGACGCAGCCGCTGCCGACAATGACGTTTCCCCGTACGAACGCTCCCGGCCTGATCTCGGTATTCGCACCAATCCAGGCGGGTCCGATCAAGGTGGCATGCGCCGGCAGCCTGACCGTGGGATCGATACGGACATCCCCCTCCACGTGCACCCCGGGCGGCAAATCCGTCCGTCGCGCAGCGCTCTTTGAAGCGCGCGCCGCGGCCGGCCCTATCGCCTTCAACCAATCCCAAGGCAGGGCGTCGGACGTGAAATCCTCCGCGAAGGCTGACAGCGAATCCGGAAGGGCGAAAAACACGGAGGCGTTCATCGGGAAAACAGCATCCAAGTCGAAAAGCCGGCTGAGAACCAGCGGCTTTTTTCCGCCCTTAAACCAGCCCGCTCTCAGGCCAGCCAACGCTCCAGATTCGCCGCGACAAATTCGTCGTCGACCAGCCAGGCGTGGGCCTTGGAGACGCGATCCAGCTCGGCCGCCTGTCCCGGCGAAAGTCGCTCATGCGGATTCAAGCAGTGGATCGTTTCAAAAATGCCCTGGCGCCGCAGGACTTCATGGATTCCCGGTATGCACCCGGCGAAGCGGTTCGCGGCGTCAAACACGGCGGCATTCGCATCGGTGAGCGCCGCGTTGCGATCGAGCCACACGGCATCGAGCTTTCCCTTGACGCGCGCCCGCTTGATGTCCTTCAGCATGGCGACCGCCCTCTCTGTCCAAACACCCCACTGCCCGAGAAGCCCGCCCACGATGAATCGTTCCTTCCCCGAGAATCGAAAGCGGGTGAGCAGATCGACAATGATGTTGTCGTCATTGCCGGTGTACAAGGCGATGTCGTCCCTCCCAGACGCCATCACCGCACGAACCACATCGAGCGTTTGATAGCGGTTGAACGGCGCCATCTTGATTGCCACGACATTCGGTATCTCTGCAAATTCCCTCCAGAATCGATGGCTGAGAAGGCGGCCTCCAACGGACGGCTGCAGATAGAAGCCCACCAGCGGGATGCTCCTGGCCACTTCCCGGCAGTGCCTCACGATGTCCTTTTCCGCAGCCTCGCTCCAGGCTCCCAGACTCAGAAGCCCGGCATGGTAACCCAGCTCGCGCGCAATGCCGGCCTCACGGCTGGCCTGCGGTGTGAGCCCGCACAGTCCCGCAATCTTGATCCGCGCCTGTTTGCGGAGAGGCACCCAGGAATCAATCTGCTCGGAAGCAAGAGCAAGAATCGGGCGGTACAGCCCGTGCTTTTCCTCGCGAATCTCAAACTGCGTGGAATGCACGCCAACCGCGATGCCACCCACGCCGGCATCCAGATAGTAGCGCATGACCGCGCGCTGGCGTTGCTCCGTCCAGCGGCGCCTGCGATCAAGCGCCAGGGGAAGCGCTGGAATGACATGGCCTTCAAGAAGGTGTTCACGGATTTCGGCAATCGTGTTCATGGCTCAAAACTTCCCATCGCGCGTCTGAAATCCGGTTGGCTTGCCCCAAGTCCCGCCGTCATTGGCGAGCCAGGCCGCAATCCAGCGTTGCATGCTTTCAACCGACGTCTTGGGCGCGCCAAACAGCTGGTGGGACCACCCCGCATTGCTGAGCCAGGCTGTGGGCGCCTCAACTCCCGTGACCACCGGCTCCAGACCCAGCAGTTCACCGGCGCGCCCGGCAAGATCCCGCACGCGCAGAATCTCCGACCCCGTGATGTTGATGGGCACGGCCGGACTGCCGGCGATGCTGATCGTTTGAATGATCTGGTTCAGCGCATCCGGCTGCCAGATCAGGTTCACGTAGCCCATCGTCACATCGACGGGTTCCCTGTTTCTCACCTTCTGCGCAATGTCGACAAGCACCCCGTAGCGAAATTCAACCGAGTAGTTCAGCCGGATCAGTGCAACCTTCGTCCCCCAGCGTTTCGATGCTTCCACAAACGCCTGCTCGCGCTGGAGGCAGGACTTCGCGTACTCCCCCACCGGGTCGGTCGGCGTGGACTCCCTCGCTCCACCCGAGGCGGGCTCAACAAAGGGATAAACGCAACCCGTGGAAAACGCGATGATGCGCGCATGCCGGTAGCGCTCGGCTACGAGCCGGGGCATGGCGACATTCATTTTTTCAAGGAGCTCGGGCGATGTCGCCGTCCCAAACTTCACCCCCGCCAGAAAAAACACCACCGGTGCGTCCGGCAGGCGGGCAACATGCTCGGGGACGGAAAGGTCGGCGGACACGACGTCAATCCCCGTCGCGGTGAAGCTGTCCTGGTCACGAAGCGTCGAGAAGCGTGAAACGGCGATTACCTTCAGATTTGTACCTGCGGCAACCGACGCCATTTGCAGCATGCGGCACAGATGCAGTCCCATCTTTCCGCCGGCACCCAGAACCAGGACCGGTCCCTGAAGCCCCGCCACCAAACGGATTGTGCTTTCCAATGGCGCGGAAAGAAAATCATCCGCATCCTCGGGGCGGCACGGCAGGGCGGGTTGGAAATCGTTTTTGGCAGTCATGCGCAACGCAACCGTTCCAGTCGGTTCGAGTTTGCGCACGGCTTCAAGCCGTCTTTCACGAAGAATGCCAGCAAAGCCGACAAATGACTGAGGGAGCGCTCGTTAGGTGCAAACTTTGATAACCGCACGGTTACTTTTCAGCGTTGCTCGGTTCACCTCAGTGATCGAATCGGCTTGATTGCGGCTCTTTGGCGCACCGGTTCAGCAGGAGACCGGAGCGCTCCTGCAGAAAATCAAGCGGGCCTGCAACGGCAGGATTCGGGAATGCGTTCCCTTCCCATTTTTTCTGAAACATCTCCACAGCCCTCACACGCGCGCCTCCTGTCTTGAGGCGTGCGTCAGCGTCCAGATCTGCCGGGCCTGGCCTATGGTTTCCGCCAGAACATCCGGAGTGAGCGCCTGCTTGGGATCGTCGCCGATTCCCTTCGTCGGTTGCACGTGGGCCTCAATGCAAAGTCCGTCCGCGCCATAGGCGACCGCGGCGAGGGCGCATGCCGGCACATACACGGCCTTGCCCACCGAGTGCGAGGGGTCCACCACCACGGGAGCCCAGGTCCTCTCCTTCAGGAGCGGCGTGATGCTCTCGTCCGGGTGATTGCGATAGCCATCCAGCGTCGGCGCCGTGCCCCTCGGGCAGAGCAGTATGTTGGGATTGCCGAATGACGCGATGTACTCGGCCGCCGAAAGAAATTCATTGAGCGGCCCCATGTGCAGGCTGCGCTTCAGAAGGACGACCGTCGGGCGATCCGTCACCGCCCGGCCAATGGCGCGGAGGAGCGAATAATTGAGGGCGTTGCGCGCGCCGACCTGCAGCATGTGCACGCCGGCATCGAGGGCGAGTTTGAGCTGCTTTTCATCCATCACCTCCGCATCCACCGGCAGTCCGGTGCGGCGGTGGGCCTCCATCAGGATGTCGAGTGATTTGGCGTCGCCTTGAAATGCATACGGATTTGTCCGCGGCTTCCAGACTCCGCCGCGAAGCACATGCGCGCCCGCCTCCTTCACGGCGGCGGCGGTTTCATAGAGCAGGGTGGGATTCTTTGGATCGATCGTGCACTGCCCGGCCACAACGAGCAGTTCCTCGCCGAGCGTCACGCCGCCGAGCCTGATCTTGTGCGAGGACAAGTCCGAGCGCTTGTCCATGAGCTTGAACGGCGATTGGATCTTGTCGATCCGCTCGACGTAGCTGAGCCCCTCGAGCCGGGTGATCATGAGATCGTCGCGTTCATCGCCCACAATCGCATAGATGGTCCGAACAGCCCCGATGATCGGTTGTATCTGGCACCCAAAGGCCTCGACGATGTGGGTCACTTCGGCGAGTTGCTCGCTGGTCAGCTTGTGGTTCTTCGGAAGGATCATGGCGTCAGGGGGAGGCAACCTAGACAGGAATGCATGAATTGACAGAATGAAATTGAGTGGCGGTCGTCGTCAAACCCGCCCCCCGCAGAAGTTTTGCGTCGATTCAACGAGCCGGATTCCTTCAACCTGTAAGTAGCCATGTTCGAATCTCTCACCGAAAAACTTTCACACGCCCTCCGCAACCTTCGCGGGGTTGGCAAACTCAGCGAAGAAAACATGGCGGAGGCGCTCAAGGAAGTGCGCACTGCGCTGCTCGGCGCGGATGTTCATTTCAAGGTCGCTCGCGAGTTCGTCGAACGTGTCCAGACCAAGTGCATGGGCCAGCAGGTCCTCGTGGGTGTCACCCCAGGCCAGCAGATCGTCAAGATCATCCATGACGAACTTGTATCCCTTCTCGGCGAGGGCGCAACGGCCCTGTCGGGTGCGCGTCCGCTCAAGATCCTGATGGTGGGTCTGCACGGTTCGGGAAAAACAACCTCCACCGTCAAGCTGGCGAGGCACCTCAAGAAGCGCGGCTACCGGCCGCTCGTCGCGGCGTGCGACATCCATCGCCCTGCGGCGATTGACCAGCTTGAGATTCTCGCGAAGCAGGAGGAGGTCGCGTTCTATTGCGACCGCGCCTCGCGCGACGTGCCCGCCATCGGTGTTGCGGCGCTGAACGCGGCCCGTCAGCTCACGGCGGATTGCATCATCCTCGACACCGCCGGGCGGCTCCAGATCGACCAGGATTTGATCGAGGAGGTGAAGCGTCTGTCCGCGAAGGTCGAGCCGGATGAAATCCTGCTCGTTGCCGATGGCGCGCTCGGCCAGGAGGCGGTGAATGTGGCGAAGACGTTTCACGACGCGCTCAAGCTCACGGGGCTCGTGCTGACCAAGCTCGACGGCGACGCCCGCGGCGGCGCCGCGCTCTCGATCAAGGCGATCACGGGCGTGCCCATCAAGTTCATCGGCACTGGTGAAAAACCCGCGGACTTCGACACGTTTTACCCGGACCGCCTCGCCTCGCGCATCCTTGGCATGGGCGACGTGGTGTCGCTTGTCGAGCGCGCCCAGGAAACCATCGACCAGAAGGAGGCGGAGAAGATGGCGGAGAAGCTCCGCAAGGCTGACTTCACGCTCGAGGACTTCCTGGCCCAGATGCAGCAGATCAAGAAGCTCGGGTCGATGGAGAGCATCCTGAAGATGATGCCCGGTATGAACGGGGTGAAACTCGACGGCGATGCGGAGAAAAGCATGGCTCGGACCGAGGCCATCATCCATTCAATGACCCCGCAGGAGCGACGGAAGCCGGATATCTTGAATGGCAACCGCCGCCTGCGCATCGCCAATGGGGCCGGCGTGAAGGTCGTCGAGGTCAACCAACTCATGAAACAGTTTCAGCAGATGCAAAAAATGATGCGCATGTTCAAGGGTGGCGGCGACAAGAAGATGATGCGCCAGCTCCAGGCCATGCAGGGCCGCGGCGGCATGCCGCGCTTCTAAACAGTTCCCAGAAGCGGCTATTCCGGCAGCACGATCCGCCACTCTACATTCGAATCGGGGGCAAGGCTGAATGTCTTTTCCACACTTCGGCCATCCACCATGATCGTCACCCGATAGTCGCCATGAAATCCTCGCTCGGTGCACTGGCCGCTGGCATTGGTTTTCGTTGTCAGGTTTGTGCGCCACTGATGCAGCACCAGGTCCTTGTAGACCTTGGCGTTGGGTTTCTCAGACCAGTCCGTTCGAAACATGGCCGCCGGCGGCTTCCAATGGCGGCCTTCCCAGAAGCCCCAGTGCTGCACGCCGACCACGCTCGGATGACTGAACGCGGCTATCAGAAAGTCGCGGGTGAAGTCCGCCTGCAATTGCTCGTCGCTGGTCGGGATGTCGAACTCGGTGAAACGAACAGGGAGATTGAACTCCTTCTGATACCGGTCGAGCGTCGCGACAATGTTCTCAGGTGCGTTCGGACGGCTGCTGAAGTGCCCCTGCATGCCCAGTCCGTCGAGCGGCGCACCATGATCGAGCAGGAAACGCGTCGTGCGTTCGAAGTGCGCCACGTGCGCGGGATCCGCCTTGGCGTCATCGTTTGAGAAATCATTCAGATAGAGTTTTGCGTGCGGAAGTTCCTCCCGGGCCGCCTTGAACCAAGTCACCATGATCTCATCCCCAAAAAGATCCATCAGCTCGTGATTGGTATAGGGCTCGTTCAGCACGTCCCATTCGTCCAGCAGCCCCTTTGTGGCGCGCGTGATCGAGTGAATGTGGGCGAGCACGATGCCGGGTATCTCGCCCTGCCTCGGCGTGTTGAAGAGCGCGCGAACTTCACTGGGTAAGTGCTTCTGGGCGGGCCACACGAGCACGTGGCCGCGCGTATGGAAACCATGCTCCCTCAACCAGCGCAGGCCCGCCAGCGTCTGGGCATGCGAAAACTCGCTTCCTCCCCGCTCCCACGCCGACCATTTGAGGTCATTGTGCGTGCTGGCTGAATTGAACAGTTCCAGCGCAACCTCCCGATAGCGCAGATTGTCCGGCGTATCGATGACAAGCCGTTTCATGTCGAGCGCCGTCCCCCACTGAAACGCCGAGCGCGTCTGCTCGATGCGCACAGATGCTCCCTTCACCGGGCGCCCGCTGGCATCAGCGACGTGCAGACTGATGTCACTCTTGCGCACCCGTTCAATGCGATCGAGTGCTTGCTGACGCCAGGCCGCTCCGGGTTCGCGTCCGGGATAGGAAAGCCGGGTCTGCGGCAGGGACGTCAGCGCAACGGAGCGTCCGTAGTGGACCGCGGTGATGCCTCCAACCTCCACGCTCTGCCGCTTGTATCCAAAACGCAGACCAACCGTTCCGTCCCGGGCGTCCAGGTCGTGCAGCCATTCAAAAGGCACGAAAATCTCCTGCCATTCCCTTCCGACCGGAAATTCGCCAACATGACTCACCAGCCGGCTTCCTCCCAGGCCCTGGAGTGTGACCTCCACAAGCGCCTTGCCCGTTTCATCTGATGCTTTTAGTGCGCGGGCGAAAAAACGAACGATGCCCACATCCCCCTTTCGAACGGCGAATGGAATCCGCGCCGTGAGATCCACATGCCACGGCATCACGGTGTCCGTCATCGTGTCCACACGCCAGGCGCGTGAAAAGCCGGGCCCCTTTGCATCGACAACCGCGATGCGTGCGTCCTTCTTGGCAATATCGATGTCCGGCACAAAAACCTGCAGCGGATCCCCCGCCAGCAGCGACTTCCCGGCCGGAAGCTCCGTGACTGTCGCAGCACTCGGGGGCCCTGCAGCTGCGGGCACGGACGCTTTGCCATATCCCTCTCCACTGTGGCAGCCTGACGCAAGAAGCGCGGCAAGAAGAGCAATGTGAAGCACGAACGGGAGTCGATGATGGATCATTGGGTTTGCTGAAATGTGAGGCGCCGCAGCAGGCGGCTGCTGGTCATGTCTTGTGCATCAGGACAATCACGCCAACTCCGGGCGCAATGACGAAACGGTTGCCCATCAAGGCAGGTGCTCGCACCAGGCGAAATCTCCCGCTGTTTCGCGCCGCAGGCGTATTTCATGGCCGCCAAAGTCCCGGGCGTGTGCGTTCGTGGCAATCATCGGTCGCCTCGAGCGCGAGCCCCGCAAGTGGCACGCAGTACAGGGAGTGCGCGGAATAGAACACTATCACGTGCGCATACAGGTGCACGGGCCCCGCACCGCGCGGAAAAAACCAGATCGCCACGAAGCAGGCGGCCAGCAGCGGCGCGGTGACGAGCATCCGCGGGCGACGCCGACCCCAGCGCGAACGGAAGTTGTCCGAGTACGCCCCGACGATCGGATCGGTGAACGCGTCGCACGCGCGCTGCAGGAACACCAGCGTGCTGAGCGCCGCCGGACTCATGCCAAGCGTCATGTTGAGGATCGGTGCATTGAGCAGGTGGATCGCGTTCTGACTCGCGTCCTCCACCATCCTGCCGATCCCGACGCCCCAGCGCTGCCGGCGCGAGACGACATCCGCGGGTGTCGTTTCACGGACCGGACGGACGGGCAGGGGGCAGCTCGCGGTTGCAGTGTTCATGGATGTCCCGGTTCAAGCTGATGCTTGCTTCTCGGCAATCATCGCTCCAAACCAACCAACACCCACACTGATTCCATTCGCCTTGTCGACAGAAAGTGGCGATCGGCTCTCCGCTAGTTGATCCGTTTTGATATGCTCGTTGATAGAAGCATTGAATTCGAAAATGCCTACCTTCAGTCAACCGCAAGAGAGGAAGACAGAGTCAGAACAATCCGGCGATAGGAGGTGAGCGAAGGCTCGCCTTCGTCGGTGACTTCCAGGATCAGGTGCACAGTCTGTCCGGCTTCCGCCTCCGGAGCGGCCAATTGCACTTTTTCAGAATTGGCGCCCTCAAGTGCCACAACGCCAGGAAACGTTCCCGCTTCGCGGTATTGCCACCAGCGAAAGCGCAGGCGGTCGCCGTCAGGATCGCCCGAGCCTCCGGCATCAAAGGCAAGCCGCTCGCCAGCTCGCACGACTATTTGGATGATCCCCGCAGAGCCATCCCCGTCCACTACCGCCCGCGGCGCATGATTTGCCTCCTCCCGCGGTTTCACGCACCAGTCCATGCGCGCCGCGAAATCGCTGGCGAACGCCCGCTGCCATCGCGCGAGCGTCCATTGCAAACGCTTCCGCGAATCCACTGTTCCCGGTAGATCATCCTCCGCAGGCGCGTAATGCCTGCGCCCCCCACCATCAATCAGGCGGAATCTCCCACCCCAGCTTCCCCACTCGGGATGCTCGGGCGAGGAAAGTCCGAGCGTGGACAGGAGGTAGAGAAACGTTGGCGAATCGCCCTCCTTGACACGTAGCTCTCTCTTCCCGGTGGCATTGGCAGGAGGATAGCCCGCTCCCAGCGGGCCGTGTCCCTGAGACACGTGTTTCCGCACCCAGTCTCCGTCCCTCAACGCCGGGTCGCCCGCCAGGTACATCGCAGCCCCGAGTGGACGGAATTGAATGAAAAAGAGCTCCGGCACATTCTTCCACAGCCAGACCGCGCCCGTGTCCTGCCAACTGTTCTGGCAGAGTCTGATCCTTGAGATGAAACGCATGGCCTCCTCGGCCGATCTTTCCTGACGAACTCATTGATGGCGCGCGCAAGGTCCGCCCGGACCCAGACAACAATCCAGATGGCCGCGGATCATCGCGATCGATGATCGCGAGATATGCTGCGACGCCCTGGGCTGTCCTCTTTCGCCGATCCATTGCTCCGCCGCGTCACTCGCCCGGGAATCGAATTCACCCACCGGATACGGAACCGGGAAACCCTTCCGCCCAGGCGCGCCTCTCCGAACCACCGGCGCCCCAGCCTTTACAAGGTTGTTCAACTTTTCCGCCGACGGATACTCATGCCCGGCGCGCTCGTGCTGCCTGAGCATCGGAAGGACCTGGCCATACTCGGCGATCTGTTCACGCATCAGGTCCGGACGGACCGAGCCGTCGCCATAGGCGAGCGATGTTGCAACGAGTCCTTCGATCTGGAACTCGTTCGCGTAGACAAGAAGGCGGATCATCGACTGCTTGTCGTCCGGGTCCTTGAAGTAATCCGAAAGGACAAGCAACCGCGGTCGTTCATCAGCAGGTCGTCGCTGCGCGGCCGCGCCAAGACCGAACTGGCATCCGGCGCAAAAGAGGGCGAGGATCAGAACCAGACGAACCGTGGGGAGGAGTTGATGGAAACAGGCAGACTCGGTGTTCATAGTTGGGGATGCCGCAGTCACAGTCTAAGCCGCGTTCTGCAACAACCGTCTCAACCCGGATGGACGGCCACAAGCCTTGCGCTGCGCAATGGATTGAACGCCGTGCCCATCCAACTGCACAGCAGCTCGTGCTAGGCCAGCGATGGCTCCACCAGCACCGTCTGGCGCATGCCGGGAATCCCGCGTTCATTTCGAATGACAAGGCTCACCATCAGGTCCGCCGCATGCCGCCCGATTCCTTGATTGTTCTCCCTCACGCCAGGGTCGCCGCGCCCGTCGGACAGTGCGAAGCCAAGCGTTTTTACGCCGACATTCCTCCAAACGGAGAGATCGTCCACCAGCAGGATGTCCGGCTTGTGCTTGCGCAACCAGCCCTCCATCGCGGGCGCACTGGTCCGGGATTCGTAGACTGGCAGTCGATCCCCTGCTTCAAGGTTCTGAAACTGCTCGAAAAGGAAGGCGCTGATCCAGCGTTCCCGCCGCATCGCATTGTGCTGTCTCGTCAGTGCGAGGCCGATGCGGCGGTGCCCCGCCTCCAGGCAGAACTCGAACGCCATGTTCATCCCGAGATGATGATCCTCCGTCACCCGGTGCAGCGCAGGCGTCCGCAAGCCGTAACCGATCGTCACGAGCGCAAAGCGACCCCAGTCGATGCCGGTCATGTCGTGATGCTCCAGGGTCGGCCCCACGATGATCCCTTGAACACTGCGCGTGAGAAGCACCTTGTTCAAATGCGACGGCATCCGCGCATAATCGCACCACGGCAATTCATCGAGCGAGAAGCCATGCCGTTCAGACTGTTCACGGGCGCCTGAATAGATGCTCCGGAAATGCTGGCTCGTTCTCCATGGCAAAGCGGCGGGCAGGCAGTTCAGAAAAACCGCCGACACGCGGTTGCCGGCCGGGCGCCCCGCCCGGCGCGCGCTCACCCACGCGGATATCATGGGATTCACGTGATAGTCCAACCGGGCCGCAGCCATGAGCACCCGCTCCCGGGTTCTTTTCGGAATGCGCGGATCGCCGCGCAGCGCGAGGGAAACCGTGCTCGGATGGCAGCCGGCCGCACGGCCCACGTCACCCATTGTCGAGGCATTCTTTCCGGCTGCCATGGATTCAATCTATTGAACAACGCAGCGGCTTCAAACGAAATTGCGCGCCGTCGCACCGCGACGGGCTACCTATCCCGCGGGGCGCGCGATGAACACCCAGTCCCGCGTGTCCGGCGCCGTGAGCCGAAGCAGTGAGGCGCCCTCGGGAGCGACGTCGATCAATTGGCGTGCGCCTGTGCGCGGGTCAAAACCATCGATCCGCCACGACCGCTGCGCGAGTCCTTCGTCCGACAGCACCACCGGTTCCGTCACACCCCGCACGTAGACGACGTATAGTTTTCCGGGATTCGCAAGGCACCAATAAGCGGTGTCTGGAGCCTTGGTGACACCTGACTCCACACCGCCGTTCTCACCCGGCGCCACCTCGCCCTCCCCCCGGGGCTCGGAGGACGAGAGGCATTCGTCCCGAGGTTCAAGTGTCCAGTATTCCAAGGACTCAAAGATGTTTTTGATCATGCCGACCTGCTCGATCCAGGGTTCGTTTGCATGGTCGTCAGGGAGGAATGTTGTCCGATGTCGGGCACCGCCAAGATAGCTGGAACCGAAACCGGTGACAACATACCCGCCCGCCATCACGATGTCCCAGGTTGCCGCCCCGATCTCGGTGAGACCGTAGCTGTTGGCCTTGTCGACGCGGCCATCCGAATTGGCATCCCGTAACCAATAGGCATATTCCGCGTTGACGACCGGCTTGCCAAAATGCCGCGCTTCCAGAATCCGCTGATGCAATTGCGCGTAGTTCTGCTGGTAGTCGCCAAAATCCATCCAAGCAGCCTTTCCGTTGAATTCGCGAACAGTTCCAAGCAGCCTGCCGGGTGGATGCACGCCGATCATGCGGCGATGCGGATCGGAGGCTCTCAACACATCACCCAGACGGATGATTTCGCTTCGAAGCTCCTCCAACGGGATCGACCGTTCCAACGGGATCGACCGTTTGATTGCGGTTGTGGACCATTCTCCCGACACCAGGAATTACACATTGAAGGCCGAATAGCGCCCCGATACATAGCGCGCAAAACGCTCCCGGGCTGCCTGGTCTGGAAACTGGCTCCACGCATACGGTTCACGTCTCGACTTCTCTCCCCAGGCGAGCGCCACGCCGACTGTCAATCCTTGTTCATTGGCCCAGGCGATGCGCTTGTCCACTTCTCGAAAATAGTCCGGATTGATTTTTTCAGCGCTCAAATCCCTCCAAGGAGGCCCGCCATTGTTCCCCCAGCCCAATTCACTCAACAGCATCATGTGGATCGCGTTAAAACCCTGCTGCGCGCGATTCGCAGCGTAGCGCTCCGCGCTGGCGCGGTGAAGATGCTCCTCGTCGTTATCCTGCCCGTAGGCCCATGCCGTGTCCCCCAGAAACCAGACATGTTCTCCATTTTGATGCTGAAAAATGCGCCGGCCATCCCGCCGCCGGCTGCAGGCCGCCCCGCAGCTCTGAAGGCACGCATTCGAAGCGGCCCTCGCGACCATTGAGACCCGCATCGCCACTGGACACCGACCATCGCCACAGGCCCGGCTTGTCCGGCGAAAAGCGAAAGCGCCAGGTGCTTCCTCCGTCCCAGAAGAGTGGCACCTGGCACCTGGATCCGCCATTGGGCTCGATCAATGTCGCCTCCGCAGCAACCTCGACATACGGATTCGAATAACTGCCCTTGGCATCCAGGGAAACTTCAAGCCTGGCGAAGAGAGGGACCTCGGATGGAAACACCGCCTCCGCCGCTTCAGCTTGCGTGACACAAAGCGAATACAGCAGGAGGATGGCGGAGAAGCGGCCAGCCGGGTTCAACGCGGGCCGGGATTGTTGATGGGAGTGCATGAGGGGATTCCCGATGATCGCAGGGATTGGTGCTCCGCGAAACGGAGGACGCTCGCTGCAGCATCGCCTGCGAAGGCGGGCTTCGCACCAGCCTTTTCATGCCGCGGGCCAGCCGGCACAATCCGCATTCCATGCAATGGATTGAATGAAGGACCGCCCTCGGCGCCGCAGAGCGCCTTGCGCCGATGCGTCGTTTCCCGACGACTACTGGATGTTCGGCGCACCGGCAAACCTCCCGATGGAAGGTCGCGGGCGGGCAGCAATGGGTTCAATCCATTGAATGCCCAATGCGTTGCCGCGAGCCGGGCTGCCAGTCAGGAAACATCCAAGCGCTGAACCGGAGGTCCCGGCCGAACCGCGCGGCTCAAATTCCACCCGATGAAGCATCTCACACCCGAAAAGAGCCAGGAGCTGGCGGACAAGGCATTCCACATTCGCCGCCTCTGCCTTGAGTTCATCACCTGCGCGGGATGGGGACACATCGGCGGATCCTTCTCGGAGGCCGAAATCCTCTCCTGCCTGTACGGAGGTGCAATGCGCATCGATCCAAGGCAACCGGACAGTCCCTCCCGGGACCGCTTCATTTTGTCCAAGGCGCACACCTCTCCCGCACTCTACGCCACGCTTGCACTCCAGGGCTTCATTCCCGAGGAGCGGCTTTTCTCCTATTGCCGGATTGGCGGGCTCGACGGACACACCCAGCGCGGCCAGTGCCCGGGGATCGAGTATTCGGGAGGATCGCTTGGAACAGGATTGAGCTACGCGGCAGGCATCGCACTCGGCCTGCGCCTCCAGGAAAACTTCGGTTCGATGGTCTACTGTCTTCTCGGCGACGGCGAGTGCAACGAAGGCCAGGTCTGGGAGGCGGCGATGAGCGCGGCCCACCACCGGCTCGACAACTTGATCGCCATCGTTGACTACAACAAGGTCATGGCAAAGGGCAAGGTGTCCGACCTGATGGCCATCGAGCCCCTCCGGGAAAAATTCTCCTCGTTTGGCTGGTCCGTACTGGAATGTGACGGACATGACCTGGCTGAACTTTGGGCGACATTTCACCGGGCCAAATATCTCGAAATGCGCGGGCGACCCGTGCTGGTGATCGCCCACACAGTCAAGGGCCGCGGCCTGCCCGAAGCGGAATTCAACTATCATTGGCACACCCACGCTCCCAGCGTCGCGCAGGCGGAGGCGTTTCTCGCGGCACTGAATCTCACCTACGGCAGGAACAAACGGTTCTCCCGAGTGCTCGTGTCTCCTTTCGACGGCGGACTGGAGGCTGTGGTTTCAGCGGATCTCGGCACTTCCTGAGGAAAAACCATCATGCCAATTTCATTTTCACCCAAGAGCCTGCGGGAAGTGTTTGGTGAAACGCTGGTCGAACTCGGCGGCATTCACCGGAATCTCCTGGTGCTCGACGCAGATCTGAACACTTCCTCGCGCACGGTGCTCTTCAAAAAGGCGTTCCCCGACCGCTTCATTCAGTGCGGGATTGCGGAAGCCAATCTCTTCGGAATGGCCGCGGGACTTTCATCCCAGGGGTTCATAACCTTTCCGTCTACATTCGCCGCATTTGCGGCGCGCAAGGCGCTCGATCAGGTCTATGTCAACATCGCCTATCCACGGCACAATGTCAAAATTGCCGGGTCCTACTGCGGAATGACCGCGACCGAGTGCGGACCGTCGCACAACTGTGCGGAGGATCTCGCTGTCATGCGGTCGCTGCCACACGTCAAGGTTTTCGACCCGGGGGACAACTTCGAGCTGCGGGCCATGATGCACGCCATTGCCGCGGATTCCGGCCCGGCATACTTTCGGGTGTCCAAGGTGAACGCACCGGAGCTTTTTTCAAAAGATCACACGTTCGACATCGGCCGCGGGCACGTGTTGAGAAGCGGCCGCGATGTGACGCTTGTCGGCACGGGTTTCATGACTGCCGTCGCATTGGGAGCCGCAATGCTACTTGAGCGTGAGGGCGTTTCTGTGGCGGTTGTTCACATGCCATCGATCAAGCCGATCGACGAGGACCTGATCGTCAGCCAGGCGCGTGCAACAGGAGCAATCCTCACCATCGAAAACCACCGTGTTTTTGGCGGCCTTGGAGGAGCCGTCAGTGAGGTGCTCTCACGCAACTACCCGGTCCACCTTGAAATGCTGGGGCTGGGGGACACCGTGTTTGATTCCGCTCCACTTCAGGATCTTCTGCGCCACTATGAATTGACACCCCGCGACATGTCCCGGAAAGCGCAAACGCTGCTCCAACGAAAACGACGCGCATCAGCAGCATGAGCGCACCTCACGCTATTTCTCGGCACCGCCGCGTCCGGGATCCCCGGCAGCTCTTCGGAGACTACATGAGGCTGACCGGCACGCCCACACTCGCCAACGAAAAGGGCGTGAAGGGATTGTCCGGCAAGGCACTTGGACTGATAAACGGTTCAACCTGGGTGAGCCTGTGGGGAACGTGGTTTGGGCGCAGGATTCTCCCAGGGGTCAAACTCGTCCACGCTGGCGGAGATCACGTGCAGCTTCATTTCATGGAGGCTCATCATGCGGGCCGCCGCTGCCCGCCCAGGGAAAACATTGAGAGCTTCGTGCACACTGCCCGGGAACTCGTCGCTTTTCATACGGTCGACGCGATCCTGATCACGTGTTCCACAATGAACCGGGCGGCGCCTGAAGTCCGGCGGGCGCTTGCTCGAAAACGGATACCCGTTGTCCAGATCGATGAGCCGATGATGGAGCATGCTGTTGAACGTGGCGGACGAATTCTGGTCGTAGCCACCCATGGGCCGACTGTCGCGAGCACGCAGGCCATGCTGATGGAAACAGCAAAAAGACTCGGAGTAAGTGTTGAGTTCGATGGTGCGACGGTGGAGGAGGCCTTCGATCTCCTGGGTGCCGGAAACATTGCCGCGCACAATCGTCTGATTGCCCGCGCAATTCGAACGGCCATCAAGCGCGGACCTGTCTCCACTGTGGTGCTGGCTCAACTGTCCATGAGCGTCTGGTCCTTGGATCACCCCGACTCCGAACGCGAATTCGGCGTACCAGTGCTTACAAGTGGTGAGTGCGGCTTCCAACGCATCCGCGAGATCCTGCTGCGCGCCAAGTGAGCTGTCAGGAATTGACGTCAGTTCTCTTGGAACTTGGAAATCATGCCATGAACAGCTCTCCTGACCACACCAAAACCTGGCGACACATACTTCGACTCGCGGCAATCTTCTTCGCAGCCTTCGCCGCCGCCGTTCCTCGCGCGGAGTCGGCCGCCGGGGAACCGGCCTGGGACATTGTGGTCTACGGCGGCACTTCTGCAGGCGTGTCGGCGGCCATTCAGGCATCCCGCATGGGCAGGTCTGTTGTGCTCATCGAACCCAGTTCGCGACTGGGCGGACTGAGCAGCGGCGGACTGGGACAGACCGACATCGGCAACAAGCAGGCGATCGGCGGCATATCGCGCGAATTCTACCAGCTCATCGCCAAGCACTACTCCGATCCCTCGGCATGGGTCTGGCAGGAGCGCAAGGAATACCGCGATTCCGGACAGACTCGCACGGATGCAGGCGAGGCGACGATGTGGACTTTCGAGCCCAGCGTTGCATTGAAGGTTTTTCAATCGATGATCGCCGCGAGCAGTGTCCGCGTTGTCCATCGCGAACGCCTCGATCTCAAGGACGGAGTCGAGATGTCAGGTGGTCGCATTGACTCGATCAGGATGGAGTCCGGGCGGGTGTTCAGGGGACGGGTATTCATCGATGCGACGTATGAGGGTGATCTTCTCGCCAAGGCCGGTGTGACCTATGTTGTCGGGCGGGAGGCCAACAGCGCCTACGGCGAGACTGTTAACGGCGTGCAGACAAAACATGCCCTGAAGCACAATCTCGTCGCAGGAATTGATCCGTACCGGCGAAAGGGCGACAAGACCAGCGGGCTGCTTCCTGGCATCGATCCCACCGGACCTGGCATTGAGGGCGGGGAGGATCGCCGCATTCAGGCGTATTGCTTTCGAATGTGCCTGACGGATCATCCTGACAACCGGATACCGTTTGAGAAGCCGGAGGGATACAATGAGCTGGAATATGAATTGCTCTTCCGAAACTTTGAAGCCGGAGAGCGGCAGATGCCGTGGATCAATTCGTCGATGCCCAATCGCAAGACGGACACGAACAATCGTCACGGGGTCTCCACGGACTACATCGGGCAGAACTACGCCTATCCGGAGGGTGACTACGAGACTCGCCGGGGCATTGTCCAAAGGCACCTCCGCTACCAGCAGGGACTGATGTGGACGCTTGCGAATCACCCACGCGTGCCCGCTGAAATTCGGAACGAAGTTGCGCGCTGGGGCATGGCCAAGGATGAGTTTGTCGACGGGCATGGCTGGCAGGAACAGATTTATGTCCGTGAGGCGCGTCGCATGGTCGGCGAACAGGTGATGACCCAGCACCACTGCCAGGGCCGGGAGCGGGTGGACGATTCCATCGGACTGGCGGCCTACACGATGGATTCTCACAACACGCAGCGCTATGTGAACGCGGAGGGTTTCGTTCGAAACGAAGGCGACGTCCAGGTCGGAGGGTTTCCACCCTACGCGATCAGCTACCGGGCAATTGTTCCGAAGCGGAACGAGTGCCAAAACCTGCTTGTGCCCGTCTGCCTTTCAGCCTCACACATTGCCTATGGGTCCATCCGGATGGAACCCGTATTCATGGTTCTTGGCCAATCGGCAGCGACCGCCGCGGTGATTGCAATAGACGATCAGGTTCCTGTGCAGTCTGTGAACTACGCCAAACTTGAGAAGCGGCTTTTGGCCGATCACCAGGTGCTCGCGAATCGCGTTCAACCGCGGGCTCCAAACAAGGCCCGGTAAACGTCCCCTTCACCTGGAAAGTGGCGCACGCACTAGAACCAGCATGCGTCCCGCAGCGCTACCGCTGGGGCTCGTCGAGAAGCACCGAGATGTTTCCGTGAAGTGGATAGTCGCGTGAGGCGACGATCGCCAGCATCCTTGTGGGTGTTGGCGCGATGGCGCGACACACATGCGGGACCATGGCGTCGAAGTAAACGGAGTCCCCCGCGCCAAGCTCCATGCGCTCCTTTCCGTAGATGAACACACATCTCCCTTCGATGACGTAGTTGAACTCCTGGCCTGGGTGCGACTGGAGCGCCACCTGTGATTTTGCGGATGAAAGGTCGACCAACAGGGGTTCGAGGAGCTTGCCCTTCTTGTCCTCCGCGAGGAGTTCAACACGGAAGCCCTTGCGTCCGCGAAATCGGACTTTCCTGCCCTGTCCCGCACGCGTGACAACCAGAGGACTGTCCCCATCGTTTGCTTCGAAAAAGCTGGTCAGTGAAACCCCAAAGGCCGCGGCCAGTTTTTCGAGGTTGGCAATATTGATGGGGGTTTTCTGACGCTCAACCCGGTTCAGATAAGCCGCTGAAATTCCCGAGCGTTCCGACACCTCCCGCAGTGTAAGCCGGTTCTCCTTTCGCAGCGCCGCGAGGCGCCTCGCAATATGTATCTCTGCAACGCCAGGAAGCCGCGCGGGAGACCTGACTGATGCGGAGGAGCCTGGGAGCGGTCCCGCAGATGGGGAGGTTCGCTCTCGATCGACTCGCGGCTTGTTTCTGGCAATCGAGGACATGCAACGTCAGCAGAACAATTACTGCTGCAAAGGCGATTGGATTTGCGGTGCCCAGAGCTGAATCGAGCACCTCCAGGCACCGGGCTGAAGACCAGCGGATTATCCATGCCGCTGAACGAAAGGGGCGACTTCAAGCGTCCGGACTTCGTGGGGCGCAAGGTCGAGGGCATGGATGTCATTCACTGCAATGATCCTCACGCGTTGAGGAACCCGCTTGAGATTCGCAATTGTGAGCCGGCAAACCCCGTCTTTTTCCACCGCGTAGGCGGCAGCATGATTCGGGTGACTTGACTGTGTGCGCATCACCACACCTCCGGCGGAAATTGAAATCTTCCGGAACACCTCGCCCACCGGAAGGAGCCTGCCTTCCGAGTCGACGACGCCGTTGGGTCCGACAGTTTCGTAGTAGGTGGCACTGGCCGCGCCCTGTGCCGCCAGCGACGCCAGACTGCCGAGAGTCCATGCAGCTCCGAACAATGTGCCATGGCGGGAGTCCTCGCGAAACGATGTCTCCCCTGGATGTGGGAAAGGAGCCCGGCGCGTCGCGTCGGGCCGGCATCGCGGCGTCAGGGTGACGGGCGAAACGACGACGGGGCGTCCTCCGGAAACACGCCGCGCGTTCTCAACCGTAGCGCCCTGCACCGCGAGCGTTTCGATCAGCGAGTCAGCATCAAATGCGTGAACCTGCGGATTGAGGCCGTAAGCGATGAAATCCGCGGCAAGACCGATTCCTGGTTCACGATTCAATTCAGCGAAGTTTTCCCTGGATCCTCCCCCGACCGGCGCTGCAAAGGAAGTGACGGCCACGTGCTTGCGCAGCATTTCAACGAGCTCCGGCGGTGTGCAATCGCTGGATTCATGAAAAATCAGCCAGCGCGCAATGACCGGCTGCGGCGTGAGGGTGCGAAGGTGGGCAAGGCATTCGCTGACCTGCGATTCCGCATCAGCGTCGACGACCAAAGCGAGCTCGAGTTGCGTCTCAGTCGTCTCAGAGGCTGAGACTGCTTCACTCAATCGGTCACGGAACGAAGCTTGATTGAGCTTCAGATCGACTCGCAGGTGATCGAGCCGCATCGGGCGCAGCACCTCGGAAATGAACTTCGTGGGGACGCCGGCGTTCCAGATGATGCCAAGACTGGGCGTCCGATGTCCGGATGATTGATCCACATGAATCTCCACGACGGGCGGCGGCATCCACGGAAAGATGAAGCCGCGTGGGGCATTTGTGATCGCCCCTGTCAGTCGAACTTCGATCCGTTGCCGGATGCACGTTCCTTTGGCGACAAGGACGGGACGGGGAAGCGCGAGCGGCGTGCAGTAGGTCTTGAACGAAGCATCCGTCCAATTGCGCTGATCCTCCATTTCAAAGTCATCCCCCTCCATCCTTGCCTCCACACGCTGGCCAGGTGCGAACTCGTGAGAAATGGACCGCAGGTTCAGGAACGGCTGATGGGGGGATATGTCCCGCGGAAAAAAGGCATTCCTCCTTCCGCCGCCCACGTGCTCGAGCTCGCAGGCTTCACCAGCGACCCTGGCGGAATGAAGCACACAGAAACCGATCCGGTTTCTCTCAAAACGGCTCCGGGCCTCGCCCTCAAACTCGTATGCAAGCGATCCATCAGCGCCTCTGATTCTCCCCTGCCACCCAAAGTCGATATCGCCAGCGAGGCATCGTGCGGAGAATCTCACTTCAAACACCTTGTCCCGCTGCTCGATCGACAGGTCGGAAATCAAGGCCGGCACCGTGGTCCAGTAACGGTCGCGAACCCGCACATTGATGCCGCGCAGGATCTCAAAGCGCCCGGCATGAACGTTGCAGACCTCGCCCGTGTCGGCATCGAACACAAGCGCGAGCGGCCCTGCGCGCAGCGGACGGATGTCCATTTTCAGGTGATCCGCTACGGCACCAGCCGGATCCGGCGGCGATTGAGCCGCGCAAAAAGCCTGCGGCGTGTGCTGTCCACCAGCACGGCAAATAGAATCACCCCGGCGATCAGCATCGGATACAGGTAGGGGTCCGCGTTCACAAACACGAGACCGCTTTCCATGCTCTGGATCAGGAGGGTGCCCAGCAGCGTGCCGGGAAACACGCTGCCACGGCCACCAAACAGGCTCGTTCCGCCGAGCACGGCGGCTGCGATTGCCTTGAACTCGTAGTTTTCGCCAAACTTGGGCGTCACCGCTCCGAGTTACCCCAGAAGCAGGACGGTGCCGAGCGCCGCGCAGACACCACTTGTCACATAGACCAAGGCAATCGTGCGCCCAACGCGCACGCCCGCCTTGCGAGCTGCGTTTTGACTCTCACCAACCGCACACACGTGCCTTCCAAACGAAGTTCGTGTGAGAATCATGTGACCGGCCGCGACAATGACGCCCAGTACCATGACCGGAACAGAAACTCCCGCAATCCGTGCGGCACCGAGTTCGGTGAATTTTTCCGGGAGATTCATCGCCTGGGTCTGGGTAATCCAAAGCGCGAAGCCGCGGCCGGCGAAAAGCAGTGAAAGCGTGACGATGAACGCCGCGATCCGCAGCCATGCGATGAAGATCGCGTTCAACGCTCCGCAGGCCAGGCCGACGGCGCAAATTGCCGCAAACACCAGTACTGCAGGCTGGCCCGCCATCGCCATCTTTCCCCCCACCGCGGCTGCGACGAACATGATCGCCCCGACCGACAGATCGACTCCGGCGGTTAGCAGGACAAACGTCATTCCCACGGCAATGATGCCGACGGGCGCCGCCTGGATCACGATGTTCCGTGCACTGTGCATCGTGAGGAACTGCGGGGACAATGCGCCGAAAACCGCAAATACGGCCAGAAGCAGAATGAGCTGCATGTGACGCAGAACGAAGAACGCGATGCCACCCGTGCCAGTGCGCAAGCGCCCGCCGGGCCGGTGCCCTGGGATCAGTGGCGGATTCATCGCTGAACTTCCCGGGGAAACGCTGCTTCGAGAAGCCGTTCCCTCACAAATTCCGATCGCTGAAATTCAGCACGGATTTCTCCCTGGCTCATGACCAGGATGCGGTCAGCAATGCCGATGAGCTCCTCAATGTCGGAAGATATCAGGAACACCCCGGAACCTCGGTCCGCAAGATCCAGAATGAGCTGATAGAGTTCGAGCTTCGCCCCTACATCGACACCGCGCGTTGGCTCGTCCAGGATGAGCACTCCCGGTCGTGAGAGCAGCCATTTGGCCAGGACAACCTTCTGCTGGTTGCCGCCGCTGAGCGTATTGACGGGACGCGCATCGTCGGCGCCGGCGGGCAGCCGGACGGCCGCGCGTATGGAATCGATCGCTGCCCGCCACGCACCGAGATCGAGCAACTTCAGCGGCGGCCGGGCGTGCTGCCGCAGTGAGACTAGTGTTCTGTCGCGGAAATGACTATACATATATCATGCGGCCTTCTTGCGCGGCTTTCGCCGGGTGCAACCGGGCTGGATGGCCTCGAGCCGGCGACGACAGCGTTCGATCCTGGCAAGGATGTCCTCCGCCTTGGCGGTCCAAACAAATGGCGTGGGCTCCTGGTTCCATTGCTCGATGAAGCGGGTGATCGAGTTGATCAGATCGGGAACACTGGAGAAGCTGCCGCGACGCACCGCCTTGCCGGTGAGTTCGGCAAACCAGCGCTCCACCAGATTGAGCCAGCTCGAACTGGTGGGAATGAAGTGCAGTTTGAAGCGTGGACGCCGGGCGAGCCAGCGCTGCACCCGCTCGTGTTTGTGGGTGCCGTAATTGTCGACGATAAGATGGAGCTCGTCCGCCTCGGCATATTCCGCGTCGATTTGTCGCAGGAACTTCAGGAACTCGATGTGCCGGTGGCGCGGGAAGCAGTGGCCGCTGATCTTGCCGGCGGCCACGTTCAATGCGGCAAACAGCGTGGTCGTGCCATGGCGCACGTAGTCGTGCGTCCAGGTGCCGCAGCGACCGCGCTTCAGCGGCAGGCCTGGTTGCGTGCGATCCAGCGCCTGAATCTGGCTTTTCTCGTCCACGCAGAGCACCACCGCGTTTTGCGGTGGGTTGAGGTAAACGCCCACCACATCGAGCAGTTTGGGCACAAACTGTGGATCGCGGGAGAGTTTGAACGTCTCCTGTCGGTGCGGCTGCAACCCATGCTCCTGCCAGATACGCGCGACTGTGCTCGCATGCACGCCCTGCGCCTTCGCCAGGGTTCGCGCGCTCCAGTGCGTCCGCCCCGGCGGCTTCGTGTGCAGCGTCGCTTCGACGATCCTTTTCGCCAGCCCTCGGCGCGGCTTGCGCCCGCGGCCATTCGCCACGTCCCACAATCCTTGCGGACCTGCGGACACAAAGCGCTGGCGCCACAGCCGGCAGGTGTGCCGGTTCACCTCCAGCTCCTCCGCAATCGTGGCATCGTCCAGCCCTTCGGCCTTGCGCAAAATGATCCGGCAGCGCTTCACCACCTGCTGGGGCGTACCGTGCGCGCCCACCCAGCGCTCCAAAACGCCACGTTGGTCTGCCGTGACCGTCAGAATCGTCGGTTTCCTGCTCATGCTTGCAGGTTGAACGATAACGACTTTTAAGTCTAGTCATTTCAGCAACAGAACACTAGCGCAATGTTGTCCGCAATGGACGCTTCCAAACAAATCCCCTCCTGTCGGCGATCCTCTGTCAGGAATGCAAGACCGCGCTCAATCCGGCGGCGGGGTTCGAGGCCGACGATCGATGTTCCGTCGAGGGAGACTTCCCCGCTGGCATGTGGATCAAGCCCGAAAAGTATTCTGGCAAGTTCCGAACGTCCGGCACCCATCAGACCAAAAATGCCGAGCACTTCGCCGCGATTCAGAGTGAATGACACATTGTTGACCACACAGGGCTGGCTCACATTGCGGGCGACAAGTGCGGGCACGGGTGTCGGCAGGCAGCGGCGCGATGGGAAAAGCTGCCCGAGCTTTCGCCCCACCATCGCAGTGACGATCTGGTCGGTGCTGAACTGGGCCGTTGAGCCGGACGCCGTCACCTCCCCGTCCCGAAGCACGACCAGGTCATCGCAGAGATCCCTGATGTGTTCGAGGATATGGGAGATGTAGATCATTGCAATGCCCTGCCGGCGCAGGCTTCGCACCAGGCCGAACAGGGTTTCGGTCTCCCGCGCACTGAGGGATGTCGTTGGCTCGTCGAAAATGATCAAACGGGCGTCAATGCTGAATGCCCGTGCGATCTCCACCAACTGCCGCTCACCTGCTGACAAGGTTTCAACGAGGGCATCCGGCGAAACCGCCAGGCCCACTCGATCCAGAAGCGCCGTGGTCCTCAAACGGAGAGTCCTTCGATCGACAAGCGGCAGCCCGCGGCGACACGGGAGATCCGCAAGGAAGATATTCTCCGCGACGCTCAAATTGGAGAAGAGATTGAGTTCCTGGTGGATGAAGGCGATCCGCGCGCGTGCGGCATGGGTCGGATCGGTTGGAAAATAGGAATGCCCCCCTATCTGCATCGTGCCTGCATCGGATCGGAGATTCCCTCCCAGAATGTTCATCAGCGTCGATTTGCCCGCGCCGTTTTCGCCCACCAGACCGGTGGTGTGGCCCGCAGGCACGGCGAAACTCACGCCCTTGAGAACCGGTACACCGTGAAAGCGCTTGACGATGCCCTTGAACTCGACAGCGGGCGACGGGGTCATGCGCGGGCGCCTCGGGCGAATTGATGCCGCAGCGCATCAAGCACCGCAGCGAGAAGAATCACCGCCCCCTTCGCAATCGTGATGGAGAAGATCGAAAGATTGAGCAGGTTGAGGCTGTTGTCGACGAGCTTGAGGAAAACATGTGAGCGACTGAGCGAACATCATGGATTTCTGGCGGATAAGAAGTCGATAGAGGAGGGAAAGGACGCCGATGGCGGGAAGCGCCATCGGCGGCGTGGATGGATCAGGAGGGGGATTCTTCTGGGCGGCGGTCCTTCATGCGGTAGGATTTTCCTTCGATGACAACGGTGTGAGCGTGGTGGAGGAGGCGATCGAGGATGGCGGAGGTGATGCCGGCGTCGTTGTTGAAGATCGTGGGCCAGCTCTTGTAGGCCTTGTTGGTGGTGACGATGATCGAGCCTCGCTCGTAGCGCTGGCTGATGATTTGGAAGAGGAGGTCGGCGCCAGCCTTGTCGAGGGGAAGATAGCCGACCTCGTCGAGAACGAGCAGTTTTGGTGCGACGTACTTCTTGAGTTCAAGGGCAAGCCTGTGCGCCGCCTGGGCTGCGAGCAGCGAGTTGATGGCGTCGACGGCCGTGGTGAAGAGCACGGCATGTCCTGCCTGGCAGGCTGCGTAACCGAGTGCGGAAGCCAGGTGTGTCTTTCCCAGGCCGACGCCGCCGCAGAAGACCGCGTTGGTGTGTTCCTCGATGAAGCGCAGTTCGAAAAGATGGCGCACCTGCGCCTCGTTGATCTGCCGGGGCCAGTCCCACTGGAACTGATCGAGGGTTTTCTTCACGGGGAAACGAGCTGCCTTGATCCGGCGAAGGAGTGCGTGCTGCTGGCGATCGTGCGCCTCGGCCTCGACGATTCTGCGCAGGAACTGGGCATGGGACCAGCGCTGCTTTGCGGCGTCGGCGGTCAGCTCCTCGTGATGACGGCTCAGGTGGGAGAGCTTCAGATACTGAAGCTGGGATTCAAAGGTCATGGCGTTGCTCATGGGTGTAGGGGGTCAGATCGGGTGCGGGCAGTTCCAGTTCGAGCGCTCCGGGAGCGCGGGTCAGATGCAAGGGGCCGGGCTCGGGCAGTCGCCGTGCGCGCTGTTCGAGGAGATTCACGATGTAGTCGCTGGAGTAGGCTCCGAGTTGGTGGGCGCTCTCGATGGCGTGCGCGAGGGCTTCGGCGCCGTAGGCGGGGATCAGTTCGACGATGCGATGAAGGTGATGGCCGGCATTCATGCGCCGCTCCACAAGCGCACGATGATACGGTCCGGCTGCGGGAGTCAGTTCGAGGAATCGAATCAGCAGCCGCTGCCGGGCGCCGGATTTCCTCTGTGCCTCCAGTTCGCGCACATGATCGGGGTTCTCCATGTCCAGCCTCCGGCCGAAACGGCGGACATGCTCCGCGACCAGGCTCGTGCCGGCGTACAGCCGCACCAGTTCGCTGGAAAGCTGCGCGGTCAGCAGCGCTCCCGCATGTCTTGGAGGAACCGAGTAGCGGTTGGTGTCGATCGTGACGCGGAAGCGCCGGGAGGCGCGCACGGTGCGTGTCTGGACCGCGGCGTAGGGCTGGGGGCTGAGCGCAAGCAGGTGCACGCGCTCCTCCGCCAGCCGGTCGAGCGGGCGGACCTTCGTTTCACCGTGCTCGCGCACGTTGGCCACCGTGTCGAGCCACAGCTTCACGGCCGGATTGAGTTCGGCAAACCGTGTGATCGCGCGGCCCGAAAGGAAACTCTTCTTCACATACGCGACGGCGCTCTCGACGATGCCCTTGGACTGCGGATGACCCGGCCCGCAGGCCTTGATCCGAAAGCCGTGGTGCCGGGCAAAATCGAGGTACTGCGGGTTGTACACCGGCTCGGTCCCGGGCGCGTGCGAAAGAACGGCCGTCTTGCAGTTGTCGACCATCACCTCCTGCGGCACGCCACCGAGCAGTTCGAACGCGCGCTGGTGGGCGCCGAGGAACCACTCCTGACCTTGACCCAGTGTAAACTCGACGTGCAGCCACCGGCTGTAACCGAGCACCAGCACAAAGAAACTCAATGCGCGCCTGGTGCCGTCCACCTCGACCGCGCCGAAGCTGCCCCAGTCGACCTGGGCGCACTGGCCGGGCGCAAACTTCAGCGTCAGGAACGCCTCCGTGCGGGGTGGACGTATCCGGCGAATGTACTCCTTCACGATCGAGTAGCTGCCCTCGTAGCCCTGCTCCTTGAGCCTGCACCAAACCTGCATCGCGCTCAGCGGATGCGCCTCGATCAGCCGTGCGATCGCCGCGCGGTACGGATCGAGCTTGGAGCGGCGGGGTCTTTGCGCGCCGCGACTGCGCTCGTACTTTCCGCGCTTGAGCCATGTCCTGACAGTCTGCCAATGCAGCCCGAGTGCGGCCGCAATCTGCGTCATGTTCATTCCGGACGCCGCCGCGGCCTTGATCTGGCAGTAGTGTTCGTAGCCGATCACGACGCCACCTCCAATCCGAGCACCTGATACAACGGTGCCTCGTAGGCGATCACACCTGCATCGATGAGCTGGCGGCGCGCTTCACCGATCGACTCCTCACCCAGGGAAAGCAGGCGCGCGAGTGTGCGGTCGGCGTAGTAGCTCAGCCCGTGTTCGTCACCGACGGTGACGAGCACAAGGTACAGCGCCCACGCTGGTGCCGTTGCCTTCATCAGGTAGTTTCCGCGGACCAGTCGATGGTCCACCCAGCTAAACTGGTGAGGCACGCGCCGCACCCGGTTGATTGCAATCAAGTGTTTTTCCATAGGCGGGCCGCGGGATGTCCTTGCCCAATACGGCCCGGCCCCGGGAGTGCAGCCGGCGCGTCATTTGTGCGATGTCGTCTTGTAAGACACTTCCGGTGAGATGCGCGATAAGCCCCACCATCACAGGGGTTTGCCTCGCCATGATGTCTTGTAAGACAAGTTCCTCGTCTTGTGGCGCAATACGCTTGTTCGCAGCAGGTTGTGAATCCAGGCGGTCTTGCAAGACAACTTTCCGCCTGCGCCGCCGCTTCCAATACCCCGGATGCGCCGCCTGCCACGCCCGCGCTCGCGCCGCATTCTCCGGTCCGCAAAAGTAGTCCGCGTTCTGCCGACGACTCAGCCATCGACGCTGACTGTCGGCCTTGCGCGCCCTGCGACACGGCACCTTGCAGCAGTACCGCTGGCGCGCGCGATTGCGCACATCCGGAACGAAGAACTCCCCGCAATGGCGGCACTTGCACGATCCCTTCGCATGCATCGCCGACCAGTTTCACCACCTTCACCCCGCTCGACGATCCCACCCTCACTCACTATCCACCACCCATCCAGCAGGAAGAAAAACCACCCATTCGAAGAACCTCCACCTGCCTCCACCAAGCAAGAAAATCGCCCCAAGAAGACGTGGATTCCTACCCGCCACAAAACCATGACTTCTCTCTCGCCGCTGACAGAAAACAACGCCGAACAGGGTCCAGATGACCTTGCCCTTGCCGCCGAAAAGGCTTGTTCCTCCGATGACAGTGGCACCGATGACGTCGAGGAGAATGTTCTGTCCGAGGACTGGCGACCCGGTTTCCACAAGACCGGTGTACAGCACGGAAGCGAGAGCCGCCAGAACGCCCGCAAGGACATAGACGGCGACCAGCACCCCACCGACTGGCACCCCGGAAATGTACGCGGTCCGGGCGTTGCCGCCAACCGCATAGAGCCACCGCCCGAAGAGCGAGCGACTGAGCATGAGGTGCGTGAGCAACGCAACGACAAGAACGATGCCCGAAGCCAGCGCAAGCCGGCCACCGAGCATGGTAAAGGAGGCGGGCAGTTGATTTATGGCCTGCGAGTGCGTGAGCCAGACCGCAAGGCCACCAAACCCCATCATCGATCCCAGGGTGACAATGAATGCCGGCATTCGAAGACGCGCTATGGCGAAGCCGTTGAATGCACCCACCGCGGCGCCAACGGCGAGCATCAGCGCGATACCCGCCGGTGCCGCAAGCGGATGATGGGCGAACCAACCATCCTTGTCGTTCATGGCCATTGCACCCACGATGCTGGAAAGCCCGATCGTGGAGGTGACCGAAAGGTCTATTCCGCCGGAAATCAGAACGAGCGTCTGCGCAAGCGCGACGAGAAACAGGGGCAGAAAGGTTCCAAGCACGTTGGAAAGATTGCCGATCGTCGCGAACCCCGGAGTGAATGGAGCGACTGCGAGGCAATAGGCCGCACAGAGCCAGAAAACCGAATAGTCAGAAAGAATTGCCCGGCGCAGCAGCGGCATGAAGCGAGAAACAAAGTCAGGATGTCCGACGCACAGCAACTCCTTCACCCGCCGCAGACTCAGCGCTTCTGAGCGCCCCACATCCTGTCCGCTGCCTTGTCAAGGTTGCCCTGATGAATGACAAAACCATTGTCCAGGATTTGTTCCGAGACCTGGACACCGCTGCACAGGTCCATGATGGCCTTCACACATTGCGACGCCTCAAAGTGCACGTCCTGGACGCCGGTCGCATCCAGGTAGCCGTCCTTTAGCATCTGATACGCAGTCCCATCGCCGTCAAAGCCGCCTAGTGTTCTGTTGCTGAAATGACTAGACTTAAAAGTCGTTATCGTTCAACCTGCAAGCATGAGCAGGAAACCGACGATTCTGACGGTCACGGCAGACCAACGTGGCGTTTTGGAGCGCTGGGTGGGCGCGCACGGTACGCCCCAGCAGGTGGTGAAGCGCTGCCGGATCATTTTGCGCAAGGCCGAAGGGCTGGACGATGCCACGATTGCGGAGGAGCTGGAGGTGAACCGGCACACCTGCCGGCTGTGGCGCCAGCGCTTTGTGTCCGCAGGTCCGCAAGGATTGTGGGACGTGGCGAATGGCCGCGGGCGCAAGCCGCGCCGAGGGCTGGCGAAAAGGATCGTCGAAGCGACGCTGCACACGAAGCCGCCGGGGCGGACGCACTGGAGCGCGCGAACCCTGGCGAAGGCGCAGGGCGTGCATGCGAGCACAGTCGCGCGTATCTGGCAGGAGCATGGGTTGCAGCCGCACCGACAGGAGACGTTCAAACTCTCCCGCGATCCACAGTTTGTGCCCAAACTGCTCGATGTGGTGGGCGTTTACCTCAACCCACCGCAAAACGCGGTGGTGCTCTGCGTGGACGAGAAAAGCCAGATTCAGGCGCTGGATCGCACGCAACCAGGCCTGCCGCTGAAGCGCGGTCGCTGCGGCACCTGGACGCACGACTACGTGCGCCATGGCACGACCACGCTGTTTGCCGCATTGAACGTGGCCGCCGGCAAGATCAGCGGCCACTGCTTCCCGCGCCACCGGCACATCGAGTTCCTGAAGTTCCTGCGACAAATCGACGCGGAATATGCCGAGGCGGACGAGCTCCATCTTATCGTCGACAATTACGGCACCCACAAACACGAGCGGGTGCAGCGCTGGCTCGCCCGGCGTCCACGCTTCAAACTGCACTTCATTCCCACCAGTTCGAGCTGGCTCAATCTGGTGGAGCGCTGGTTTGCCGAACTCACCGGCAAGGCGGTGCGTCGCGGCAGCTTCTCCAGTGTTCCCGATCTGATCAACTCGATCACCCGCTTCATCGAGCAATGGAACCAGGAGCCCACGCCATTTGTTTGGACCGCCAAGGCGGAGGACATCCTTGCCAGGATCGAACGCTGTCGTCGCCGGCTCGAGGCCATCCAGCCCGGTTGCACCCGGCGAAAGCCGCGCAAGAAGGCCGCATGATATATGTATAGTCATTTCCGCGACAGAACACTAGCAACACATGTCCAGGTGTGCCGATCCTGTGATATTTGCCCGCGCTCTTCAATGTGCTGACTATGCCCGGCAGGAGGAAGTCGGAGCTTGTGAAGATGAAACTGATGTCGGGATTCGCCTGAAGCGCGTTCACAAGACCCGCTTGCGCCTTCTCCTGGCTCCACTCGGTGGGAATTTGCGCCACAACCTCGATCAAACCTGGCTCAGCATTCACAGCCGACTCAAAGCCTTCGCGCCGGTTGATCGCGTTCATGTCGCCCAGATCCCCGACAAGCAGGGCCGCCTTGCGCCTGCCCCCGGCCTTCTTCGCTTCCGCAACCATGTACGCGACAGTATTCCGGGCCAGTGCAAAGTTGTCGGCCACGACGGCGACCGACTTTGCGTCGCTCTTGTCCGCCGGGCGATTGAAGAGGACGATGGGAATTCCGGCGATATTCGCCGCTTTGATCATCGGCAGGCAGGTCTTTCCGTCCTTCGGAACGAGGATGATGCCGTCGACCTTCCGATTGATGAAGTTTTTGACCTGCTCCAACTGCCGGTTGGCGTCCTGGTTCGCGACCGCCTCCAGCATGGTGAATCCCCGTCGTTCGATGTCGGACTTGATGGCCTCGAAACCAGCGACCCAATACTGGGTCTGCAGAGTCTCAAAGCAAACGCCGATCGTAAGCGGTCTATCCGTCGCGCCCTCCGCGGAGTTGGCCGATGGCTGCACATTGGAGTCTCGTGAGCAGGCGGCGAGCAGGGACAGGGTCACAGCCAGGACAAGGATGAGATTGGTGCGAAACATGGCGGGAAGGAGAAAACTAGTGACGAATGGATGTGGGGAATTGATCACGATGGGACGCGGTTGGGTCTGGACTTGCTTCATGGTTCCGTTCCAAGGCAGCCCGAAGCTCCATCACGCTTTCAACGGCCCATCTCGCCTCTTTGGCTATCGTGGCCGACATCTCCTGTTCTGGAGGCGTCCAGGTTTCGACAATGGCAGTGTTGCACCGGCCTTGCTTCGTGACTGCGGCAAGCACGATGTCAATCGGAAGCATGCCCTTGCCAAGGGGACGGCCGCTGACGGTGAACCCCATCTGGTGCGAAAGTCGCTCAATCGAGAAATCCTTCACATGCAGGTTCACACAAACCGGCGCCAGCTGTCCGAGCACCTCGCCAATTCCCTCGCCTGCTCCGAGTGAATTCACGGTGTCCAGACAGATGCCGACGTGCTCACTCGCGACAGTGTCGACCATGCGCCGAAGAACGGCGCTGGGGAAACGGTCGTGATTCTCGATGCCGAGAATCACACCAGCCGCCCGCAGCGCTGGCAACGCGCCGCGCATCAAACGCACGGCTTCGTCTGGCGCCGGTTCATGATTCCTCGCATCAATGACAAAGCGCAGCAGGTTCGCATGGAGGCGACGGGCGATGTCGATATGGTGGTGCAGGTGATCATGTGAAAGGCCGCGCGCACCCACTTCGATTTCAATTCCGTGAGCTCGCGCACGAAGGGCCAGACCATCGAGCTCCCCCCCGGTCAGCACATGCAACGGCAGGTTGTCGCCGATCTGAATCACCCGAATGCCGTACTGGATCGCAAAATCAAGCAGCGCATCAACTCCAAAGGCTTGTGGTGCCGGAGTTGAAGGTGAGCCAATTGCCCAGCCAAACGCAAAGGAGCTGATCCCGGGTCTCATCGCAAGCAGTGCATGGGGGACTTCTGTCTCAATTTCCGCAATGTGAAATCAGCATTCAACGCGTGGTGATGTCGCGAACCTGCGCCCGGATATCCTCGATTTCAAAGATCTTTTTCCAGTCATCGCGAAAGATCCCCGGTCTTGCTCGTTTTGAAATCTTGTAGGCGGCTTCCGAGAACGTGCCATTCACCTCGCCGAAAAGCACCGCGATCTGAATGCGCAGGTGCCCGAGGACAAAATCCCGCGCAGCTTCAGCCGGCACGCCCTTTGCAACTATGGTGTCGTAGCCCTCCTTCACCACCTCCATGCAGGTCTGCGCGAGCGTCTCTACCATCGCCGGCTCGAGTATGGCCATTTGTTCAAGTGTGATCCGATGGAACCTGTCCACAGGCGCATATATCGCCGTGGCGACCCGCACGCCCAGTTCGTAGTCCTGTTCGGAGCCGTGCATCAGCGCGCAGACGACTGCCTGCCTGGCGGAAACGCCGCCGTAAAAGTCACGGAAGGCCGCTTCCGTCGGCTCCCAGTTGAATATCGATGGATGCGATGGGTGCGCTATGACGCAGCCGATGTCCGGGCGAGTCGCGATCTGTCCGTCCAATGGAGCTGCCGGGTCAAGCGTCATCAGCAGCGCGCCACTCTTCATTTGGGGAACAATTTCCCGTGAAATGGCTCCGATTGCCACATCGGGCACGGCGAGTATGATGACATCTGATGCCTCAACAGCGACTTTCTGCTCGGAGGGAATCACACCCCGCGACTTCAGGTTCTCGAGTCCCCTCGGAGAAACCTCAAGGTAGTGTGCGAGGTAGTCCGCGCGCTTCAGCAGATTGTCGGTGATTCGACAGCCCATTTTGCCGCCGGCGCCCACCAAAGTGATTGTTGTTTTCTTCATGTGCGGGAATTGATTCAGAGGTGAAACGGGTGGCGGCATCGGGAAAGGATCCTGATCGCACGTCTAGTCGACGACGATGGCACAACCGCAGGCGGCAGATTCATAGGCGCCGAACACGAGTCGCATGGTGCGCAGATTGTCCTGAGCGCTGGTCTCCGCCACCCCGCGTCCCTGCAGCGCGGCGAGGAGGTTGGCGTTGCAGTCGACGATGCTCGAGTGCACGACGGCGTAGCGGGGATCAGCCCAGGAATAATGGGCGGGGTTCGCCTTGCGCACGAGCGTGCCCTCGCGGGTGGTCGTGCGCAGCACACAGCCCGGACTCAGTTCGGCGCTGCCGTTTTCGCCTTCCACAAAAACAAGCGTTTCCGGAAACACCTCCCGCTCGAGCGCATTGCCGGCATAGGCCAGGTTGATCACAATGTGGGCGCCGCCGCATGTTTCCAGCATGATGGTGGCGACATCCTCCCCCTTGATGGACTTGTTGATCCTTCTGGTGCGGCAATAGACCGACCTCGCCTCACCAAACAGGAATCGCGCGAGATCGAGCGCGTGGCTGCCGACATCACTGATGACAAACTGGTCAAGCCCGGCGAGAAACGGTTGATTGGCGAAAACGGGAAATCCAGAGATGAAATCAATTCGGGCACGAAACGTCCGTCCTATCGTGCCCCGCCGCAGTTCCGCAGCAAGGGCCCGCATGGGCGCCTGCCATCGAAAGTTCTCGTGAATGAGGAACGGGGTGCGTTTCCTGGCGCAGAACTGCACCATCATCCGGGCATCGCGCCAGGTTGCGGCCATCGGCTTCTGGCAGATCACCGGCAGCTTGTGCTCCGCCGCAATCCGGGTGAGCGGCGCGTGCGCCTGCACGTCCGCGATGATGTCAACAAAGTCGAGCCTCTCCCGCTCAAACAGTTCGACTGGGTCCTCATGGATGGCGGCGATCCCAAACTCGCGGCCGAGCCTCTCCGCCCTCTCCCGGGAACGGTCGCACAGCGCCACGCATTCGGCGCCGCGAAGCTCGCGCCAGGCTGCGAGTTGATACCGGGACCAATACCCGGTGCCCAGGATTGCAAAACGAAGCCGCGTCACGGCAGATTGAGGTAATACTGTTGCACGCTTCATACTAGATAGGAAACAAATTGCATAGGCGTCAAGAAATGGATTGCGGCCCCAGTCAACTGCGTCCAGTCCATCCAAAGTCCCAACCCTCAAGCCCAAGACTCAATGACCACCTTCTCCCGTTTGCAATATTCCGTTGCACCGATTGCCGCGCTGATCGTCGCGACTTCGATTCTGTCAGGACAGACCGATCCGAAGGAAGAGCCCATCATCACGCTGAACGCATTCGAAGTGTCATCCGATCGCGATGTCGGTTACACGGCCTCCAGCGCGCTCGCTGGCGGCCGCATTGAGGCTCCGCTCAAGGAGACCCCCTCCGCGGTCACGATCATGACGCGCGAGTTTCTCGATGACATCGCCGCCACCAGTTTCTCATCCGCCGCGGAATGGGCGCCCAATGCCATCCCGGTCGGCGACACCGGCGGTGGAGCGGGAGGCGAGCACAACGTCAACATGCGCGGACTCGGGTCAAGTTTTCCAAGCCGGAACTATTTCCGCTGGTATGTTTCGAGCGACAGCTACGCCACGGAGCGGCTCGAGTTTGCCCGCGGACCCAATGCGATCCTCTTTGGCGATGCCAACCCGGGCGGTGTCAACACCACATGGTCCAAGCAGGCACTTTTCGTTCCAAAGAGCAGCCTTCAACTGCGCGCCGATTCCTGGGGTGGCTACCGTGCCTCGCTTGACGTCAATCAACCGATTGGCGACCGGCTTGCGCTTCGCGTGAATCTCCTGCACGACCGGCTTGGGGGCTGGCGGGACTACGATGACGCGCAGCGGGACGGCCGCCATTTCGCGGCGACATTCCGAATCGCGCGCGAAACCCAGATTCGCGCCGAATACGAACAGGGGCGCTACCTCCGCTACGCTTTCGCCCAATCCTTCACCGATCAAAGTTCCAATTGGAATCGCTCAACCGTCTACAACGGCGCGACCACTCCGTCCACCACCGGGACAGGCATTGCCCGGCTCAACGGAGGCGCAGCCAACGACTATCTTGTCTGGGACCCCAACGTCGGTCAGGTCGTCAACTGGCGTGGATTCTACCAGTCCACAGGCACCGGTCTCACTCTTCTCCCGGAAGGCAGGGCCATCACTAATTTCCCCGCGCTGCCCAGCCTTGAATTCAGCCGGCAGCCGCCGGACGCTTTCATAGCCGCAAAATACAGGACGTGGACGGTTTACGCAGAACACCGTTTTACTTCGAGCTTGATCGCCCAGCTCGCCTACAACTACCAGCAGCAGACGAGGCATGGAAATGTCCGCAATTGGAATACGCACCGCATAGATGTAAACACCATGCGCCCCTCCGCGAACGGAGGCTTGGAGTCGAATCCGAATTTCGGCAAGGTCTTTTCCGACGTCAATACCAGCGTCCTTGACCGGCCCAACCGTCTTGGCGACCTGCGTCTCAGCCTCGCCCATCGATTCTCTCACAACTGGCTCCGGCACAGCCTGAGCTTGGTGTCCGGATTCCGAACCGACGAGTATCACCCCCGGGACTATCGCGTTGGCCGCGTCAACAATCCTGCCTCCCCGAATGCAAACAATGCTACCAATGTTCTCATGGTGCGCCAGTATTGGGACTCCCCCCGCAATCCGCAGATGTTCGACAGTCTGGTCTCCAATGGCGGCGACTATCGCTGGGTGATGATTGCCGACGACACCGAGCGACAGGAGCTCTTCTACAGTCAGATTGCCTCCGCTTCCTCGCTGTTCGACGGCAGACTTTCACTGCTGCTTGGATACCGGTTCGACGACTATCACCGCGAGGCCTTCGGCGGAATCGGCGCCAATCCGGACGGCACTCCGATAATTGGCGCATCTGGCGGCCCGGGCACCATGGATCTCACCGATCTCAGCCTGAGCAACTACTCGGCCGGTGCAGTATGGTTTCCAGTCCCATGGATTGGACCGTACGTCAACTACTCGCAGGGCTTCAATGCGCCCGGCTACGGCGACAATCGAATCGACGGTTCACCCATCCTCAACTCCTCCAACGAAGGCGTGGACGTTGGCTTGAAGCTCGAGTTGCTCGAAGGCAAGGTCGCCGGCAGCATCGGATACTACTTCACTGAACAGGTGGATCGACCCCGTGCCGGCGACAATCTTGGGGACATCAATCTTATCTGGACCGATCTGAGCAAACCAGAGCGAACGCTCACCGGCTACCGTGACACTGAGAGCTACAAGGGCCACGGCCTCGAGATTGACCTCACTGCCAATCTCACCCGGAACTGGCGGCTGATGTTCAACTATGCGCGCCCGGAAACCGAGCAGGCCGACATCGGCATTGGGCTTCGCACCTACTATGACGCGAATATCGCGGAATGGCAGGCCGGGGCCACCAACCCCGCAATTCCCAATCGCGCCGCGATCGCGCAGAACATTCTCGACATCGAAAGCACAATTCAGGGTTACACGCAGGGGCGGCGGTTGAACAACACACCCGACTACACTGCCAACGCCTATACAACCTATTCGTTTCGAGAGGGCATGCTCAAGGGCTTCGCAATCGGAGGAGGCGCCAACTTCCGAGGCCGCCTGGTCATCGGAAATCGCCGGAGCAGCCCGTTTGAATACGTCTACTCGGACCCGTATGTGTTGGTCACCAGTCACGTCAGTTACACGCACAAGATCGGCGGAGTCCGCACCCGCTATCAGCTGAACGTCTCGAATCTTCTGAATGACCGCGATGTCGTCTTCACCAACTACACCTTCAACGCCGGGCTTGGAACAGAAGTACCCAATGCTTTCCGTCACCAGGCGCCTCGCCGTTTCATGCTTACGGTGACGTTCGATCTGTAGCGGCGGACAAGGTTCCCGGATTCCAGGAGCGGATCTGTCCCGCATTCGCCCCATGTTCCTGCGCATCTGCCCCGACGAATTGCTGCCATGGTATCGAAATCCGGGTGGAGTCATCGACATTGCTGACTGCTACAACGGAGACGACTGCTGGCTGGGACCCTATTTCTGGGCCGACGCCCACGGCGGCCTCGACAATCAATCAACCGCTTGGCTCCGTCAACTACCCGCCCCACCGCGTGGATGATCACTACTATTTCAACAGCCTCGCGAAGGGCGACAACAACAACCGCTGGCCCGCCAGCGTTTCAGCGAACCGGAGGCAGCCAGCTATTTTTGACGATGGGCCGGAGGGTTCGCACCCGATGCTGACTCTAAACGCAGCACCTTGCCGCCGCCATGCCTTGCCTCCTCAATGAAACGCCTGTCGGTGGCATCCCTCCCCCACGGCCGTGCGCCAGCGCTGTCGAGTATCCACTCCGAGATCTCGCTCGCAGGCCGCGCCTTCAATCCTGGCGGCCAGACAGGTGGAGCATCGACGTCGCGCATGCCGTCGGTTGGATGGTAGGGCACCAGCTTTGAGGAGCGGTCACGATAGGCCGGCGCCTCTGAAAGATGATCGCCTGCCTGATCGAAAAATCGATTGTCCCGAAGATACACGTCACAAGGACCATAGGACGGCCAGACCTCGAACATCGCCATGTCCCCTTCGCTGCTTGGTCCCTTTCGCGCGACGTTTCCCACCATTGTCAGCATGGCCCGCTGGAGTTCCCTGCCTTTCCATTGCGACGGTACAAAGCCGAACTGCATGATTCGGTGGCCCGGGTTGTGAATGTAATTGTTCACGAAGGCCGCCCGAACGCCTCCCTTGAAGAGGGGATGCCGGTCGTTGTTGCTGACATACAGGTTTCCAAAGATTGCGATCTCCGTCGTGTTGTCGTGCACCAGCGTTCCCTTCGAATTCTTGAGATTGGTCCCCTCGGCGATGATGTTGTGGCTGAAGGTTATCCTGTGCGACGTGTTCCGCCTCCAGTCGTCAGGGCTCGTTCCTTCAAAGCGCGGACCCGAGGCAGTCAGATTTTCATCGGGTCCCCAGGCGAACGAGCAATGATCGACAATGACGTCATACGCGCCAGCACCAGTCGACAGCGCGTCCCGCCCGGGAGCCACCGGCGCGCCAGTGCCGCCATCGGTCGCTCTCACGCGCAGGTGACGTACGATCACATCATGCGTTACGATATAGATGCTTCCGTTCTCAATGGAGACGCCTTCATTGGGGGCTGTTTCTCCAGCGATCGTCAGGAATGGTTCAGAAATCTTGAGACCGCGCCCACTGAGGTTGATGGTACCTGCAACATGAAACTCGACGGTTCTCGGGCCCTGCGTTGCGAGGGCTTCGGCAAATGAGCCCGGGCCGCTGGCGTTCAATGTGGTGACGCGGAGGATCCTTCCTCCATCTCCCCCACGGGTCCGGGTCCATCCTGGTGGAGTTGCCCAGGCATGGCCGGCCTCTGTTTGGGCGGGCAGTTGACTGCCTGTCGCGGATATGGCGATCAGCAGGCCCACGTTGCAAAGAGTCTTTATTGGATGCATGCAGATTGGTTTTTGAATCAACGGTCAATGCTCAGTCGCTCGGTTTCCAAACCCAGGACACGAATGGCGCTGGCCGGCCAATTCCAGTCGTCTGGACGGCCGCCGGAAATTCTCACTTTGATCCGCTCCGCGGCAAGTGCGACAGCCTGTGGAACATCAAGGATGCGCAGCACATTCAGATAGTCCGGACCGATTCGGTGTGAAGCAGGTGGCGCAAAAAGATGGAGCGAGGTTATTTCGGACGTAAACACGGATGCATAGAGCGCATTCACGGCCTGGAATCGCTCACCTGAGACCTCCACATCCTGCACTGGAGTCCCCAGAACTCCTGGCAGGCTTAGAGCTTCAACCGCGCGATGAATATCCCAGACGCGCATGCCTTCGACTGTTTCGCCGAGTGCCATAAAACTACGGATTGAATTCTTTCGTGACCCGCCGTCGTGAAACCAACGGGTCGGACCAACGCCTCGGGGTGCAAGATACACAAGCGTGAATTCTCCCTTGGCTGCGCGGGAGAGGAGATCCTTGTGAAGTGAAGATGCCATTGTCCCGCCTTCCGGAACGCCGACGGAAGGGAATGAATCGGCGGCGGCCGCGAGAAATTCATTCCAGGAAGCATCATCGAGCACATGCAACCGCACTCGACCAACAGCACCGGCTTGAACGGAGCTGAAAACAAAAAGCGGCAGGCGCATTGCGCCTTGCGAGGAAAAGTCCCATCGCGACAGCGTCATTCCGGATTTGTCGTCGCGCGATATCAGCTTGATGTCAAATGGGGCGCCCTCGGCCGGCCAGGCCGCAAATGACTTCTCCTTGAGAGCCGGAAGCCAAGCTTCCTTTTCCCGCGTCCATTCGTTCAGATCGGCTGGCACCGCCGGCCTGGCTTGTGGAACAAAAGTCTCATGAATCTTCGAAGTTCGCTCGTCGACAGGAAGTTTCTCGAAGACCGCGAGTTCCTTTGCGTCGAAAAGCGGCTTTGCCGCCGACTCGACAAGCCGGTCTTCACCCTTCAAAAAGCGGTTGAACCACCGCAGTGCGGCGAGTTGAAGTTCCTGCGAATCGTGATGGATTCCCTCCCCAACCGCCAGCGCCAGCTTTTCGACGGCACCATGGAGCTGGTAGAGGTTTGCCACGGCGGAGCTGACGCGCATCATCCCGTCGAGCGGAAGGATCTGGTCGCGATCCGTCGCGACAATCCGGAGCGGCCGCGGCGCAACAAGCATGGCGAGCCGGTCGAAGTCCCAGCGGTGGGTGTTCACCATGTAGGCGCAGTCGCAATGACTGGAGATGTGATGTTCGAGCACATGACTGCGGAGGTCCGCGATTCCGGCCACTGGAACGGCGACCTTGATGCGATCGTCCAGCGCGGCGGTGAACCACGTGGTAAATCCGCCTCCGGAACGTCCGGTCATGCCTAGTCGTTCAGGATCCACTTCCGGTCGGGATTGCAGGTAGTCGAGCGCTCGAATTGCATTCCAAGTCTCTACCCCTGCGGGAGTGTAGCCCCGGGAATTCCACCACCACATGTCGAACCACTTGGTTCCGCGGTGCACGCCCTTGATTTCGCCGTTCTCGATCGTGTCAATGACAAGACAGACATATCCGTTTTCGGCCAGCCACGATCCATGATACTGGTAGATGGATTTGGCGCCATACGGCGGATGGGTCCTGTTCGCGCTGCCTGCGTGTCCGCACACATACAAAATTGCCGGCAGCTTCCCGGAGCGATGCGAAGGCAGGTACAGGTTGCCGGTCACATAAAGTCCCGGCATCGACTGGAAATGCACCTTCTCCACCTCAATTTCCTGGCGCTGAATTGTTCCGGTGACCGTCGCATGCAGAGGCGTGCGATCCGGCCATGGCGACAGTCCGAGCATTTCCTTGAGCTGAGCCCGGTAGGCACCGCTCCGGCTGGTCCACTCCTCCAGAGTGGCCGGCGCCGGACCTGCGTCAGAGTGAAGGCGGGCGAGTTCCTGACTGAAATAAGTGTCCAGCATACCCGCGCCTGGAGGTTCCGCAGGTGGTGCCGCCATCAGGCTGATTGGAGGTAGCAGGAAGAGGAATGGCCGAATGCGCATTCGAGCCCGGTGCCACAGGGTTTGCGGATGCCTTGGAGTGACAGAGCCATGGTTGCACGCGAATTTGCCCACACAGCCGCATTTGCCAGAATCAACCCTGACTGTCGACGGGAGCTTCGTCGACTCCAGTTTGGCGGAGGGCGATGCAGGTTGGGATTTTCGAGCAATCAATGTACCGATTTCCACAGGCAAGGCATTCTATAGATCGAAAGTCACAGTCAGGATAAACTGCCGCGGGTCAATGATGCGATAGGCGTTTGGCGTGCCATCCGGGTATGCGCTAACCGCCTGAAGGCGGCCGTTTTCCTGGATATTGCGCACGTTCAATTGAAACGTTGTCCCAATCTTGTCCCTGAAGAGGCGTGTCCGGTACGCAACGAAGAGATCCGCGTAGGCTCGCGCCTTGTCATAGATCGGTCGATTTGGGTCCAGGTCCGTGATGATCTCTGGAAGCTCCTGAACGCCGTAGTACCCAATCGCGCCCTTGTCCTCCCAACGAAGTGCACCTCCAACTGTCATCGCCCTGAACCACCGATGATCGGTGATCCCAGCGAGTTTGTAGCTCGTGCTCAGGTTGAAGCGATATCTGCGGACTTGAGGCCTGCTCTTCCCTTCGTTCGCAATTGCGATATTGAGTGGTTGGAGCACCGAGGTCTGCAGGAACTCCTTGTAAGACTGGACTCCATCATAACGTTCGGTAAACCATGGCCTGCCGATTTGAGGATCGATTATCGATTCCCAAACAGGCAACCGTTCGTTGATCCAGTTCAGTGTATCCTGTGAAATCCGCAGATCGAGCGCTTCAATCTTGCTGGCATTGAACTTGGTCGTCCAGAAGCGATTCGGATTGTAGTTGAGCTCGATCTCGAGGCCTTTGGATTGAACATCAGCCACGGCAAAAATATTGTTGTTCTCCTGCGCCGGGGATTCCTCGCGGGTGAAATAGATCGGATCAAGTTTGCTGATTTCGCTGATGCGCTGCACGATCTGCTCCTCGGTGAGCGTCATGCCCTGCGCCGCCGCTGCAGCGGTGATCCAGTCACGAGCTTGAAACGTCAGTCCGCCGGACAGATTTGCCGGCGTCGGAAAGTCAATCCGACGTACGCGTTGTGCGAGCGTCCGAGTGCTGCCATCGCGCGAGTTGTACTGGGTCGTTACAAAACGATTCACCCGAGCGATGAACTTTCCATTGAAGAGCTTGACCGAGAATCCATAGTCCTCTCCTTCACCCGTGGGGTTTGGAATCTGATTGAGGTGCAGGTCCAGGTAGATCAAATCTGCAGGCTGAAAGCTGTTCGATTTGTTATAGTGAAGGTTGACCCAGGACAGCGGCTTGACAACCAAACCGGAGGTTCGCGTTGTCCCTTCATTGTAGTCTTTGTCCGGATTCAACGTGTGCAGGGTATCCCCGACAACTCCGACACCGTCCGGCCCGAAGGTGTACAGTCGTCCAGCCGGGTTCTGCTGGGAAGTGCGATCCTTTCGCAATCCAAAGGTCGTGACCACCCGATCCTTCAAGAGATGGCTTTGTATGACGGCACCCTGCGTTGTGATGGTATCCTTGTCCCAGCCATTGGTTCGGCTGAAACTTTTGCCCAACCGGGCCGGTTCCTTGACGAAGACCTTGCTGACTCCATTGCCCCATGTGAACGGATAGGTGCCATAGACGAGCTTTGACGGCGCAGTTTCGACATTCTGGCCCGTCGCATCACCAACATAGAACCGCTCATATTGGGTCAGGACAGCCGGAACTGCGGGGAGTGCAGCGGATTCAGTCAAAGCGGATGGCAGTTGGTACCACGCATGTGAATCCACGACTTGGTCCTGATAGAGGGTCTCCCTCCTTCTTGTCACTTTTTGCTCCCCGTATGCGGAAATCTGGTGCATGCCCAGCCACCTCAGAAGGGACTTCTCCTTGCGCAGGTCGAGTCGGTAAGCCAGTTGGAGACGCGAAATATCGCGTTCAAAGGGAAGATCCCGATCCCACGCAATGCGGAAGTATCCAAAAAATGGCTGAAGGAAATAGGGATTCGGACTGCCGTCTATCATCCTCTCATTGACATCGACATAGAGCATGCCCGTGGCTCCGCCGCCGCCGGCCCGGCCCGCGAGCTCAGTGGAAATACTTCGGGATTCCTCGCGGTACCAATCAGCCTGCATGGCCAGCAGTTGGCGGGGAGTGTTGAGAAAAGTCTGTTCAAGATTTACACGGCTCGTGTTCGCCAGTTGGTCGTACGAATTCATCGCCGCCAGGTTGATGGACGTGTAGTCGTAGACATCGCGGCCGCTGACAGTTGGATCGCCAGAAAAAAGCGGCTGGGTTTGGCGAATCGGATCCGGCACCGAATTGACCAGGACAACATTCTGGTTGCCGGTATTGGGATTTGTGGTGCTGGTCGTGCGGCTGGGCGACCAGAAGCCAACCGTTCCATCGGGATTGATGAAAAGCGTGGACATGGTCCTGAATTGGCCATTCGAAAAATAGGAGGGCAATGATGTTGCGGTCCAATTGCCTGGCACCGGGACCCCATTGATCTTGGCGGTGGATGTCACGGGATCCCACGTTGGGGAACCGGCGTTCCTCCAGCCGCTGACGCCATCGCGAGGCATCACATTGTTCACCCGTGTTCCCTTCATCTTGTAGTAGGAATGCGACGCGGTGATTGTCGTATACTTGAAAGGCTGGAATCGCAGCATGGCATTCAGCCGGGTCGTATCAATCCCCGAAGGTTTGCGCTTGAATGCGTCATGCTGATCGACCGCACTGACGCGGATCGCAAGGACCTTGGGTTTGAGAACGCGATTGATGTCGATGCTTGACCGATATCCGCCGTAACTGTCCGCACGAAAGCTGATCGTCGTGCGGTTGCGCTGCACATTGGCCGACGCTGGCAGCATGTTGACCGCACCCGCAGTGTTCCCAATGCCGAATACGGAAGAGTTCGGTCCACGACTGATTTCCACCGCATCGACATTGATGGGGTCTATCGGAACCCGTCCGCTTGTCTCGAAATTGCCAAATGAAATATTGGCGGGCCCCATGCCTCTCACCCGATTGGCTCCGTTGGGGTTCAGGGATGAACTGTCTTCAGGACTGCCATTTCGGTCGATAGAGAACTCCGTGTAGGTTCCCATGCCCTCACTGCTCGCTTCATAGAGAAAGATGTCGTTGATATCGAGCATGGCGAAGTCCGACATTTGCTCCTTGGTCACCACCGTGATCGATGAACCCAGGTCCTCAATGCTGCTGTTTAATCGGGTGCCTGACATGGTATTCGAAGCGTAGTAGCCTCGATTGTCCTCTTTGACTTCGAAGGGTGAAAGTGTGATAAAATCGTCCTTCTGATCCGTGTCAGCCTGCGCAGGATCAGCGAGTGGGATCGCTTGCGGGCGGTCGCTTTCGGTCTGCGCCGCCCTTGGAGGGTTTGGGCGTGCGGACTCCCCTTGGACAGTCAAAGCACCGGTTTCACGGTCCTGTGCCGCAACGAATCGGGTCCCCGCCAGCATCGAATCGAGCGCGGTGCGAGGCATGTACCTGCCCCGCAATCCGGACGTTCGGACACCACTCAGTTTCTGCGAATCATAAATCAACTGGACACCGGACTGCTTGACAAACTCCCGCAACGTGGACTCAGCGTCGCCAGCGGGAATGTCGAAGAACCTGGCTGCCGCATCCGCTGCAAAAACAAATGGCGATCCAGCAAGCCCGACAAGCAAGGCGAATGAGCAGGCAATTGACAATAGTCTCATCTTCATATGGTTAGGTGTTAGGTGGACAGATTTCCGGGCGAGAATGCCGGAAAACTCCGTGCAAAAGCGGTGTCCAGACGCCGGACGCGAGTATTTCCGTGCCAAGAAATCCACGGAACCCACTCTTTTTCTTCAGTGTGAGAGACGATTTTCTGCGGGGACCAGCCCCTGCCCTGCCAGTCGAGCAGTCTATCGCGCCGCGTGCAGGACTATCTCGTTTTCACTGCGATGTTCAGCACCAATCTCAAAGCCAGCCTCGAGAAGCCGTACAAAGGCGTCCACACTGTCAGCGCGAAATGTTCCGCTCACCCAACGTTTGCCCAAGTCCTCCTCGCCGAGCACAAGCTGGCAGCGGTTGAGTCGATTGAACGCAGCCACGACCTGGGCCAAGGGCGTCCGTTGAAACCGCAATCGTGTGCCCTGCCATTCTTGTGCCCGATGCAGATCTTCCGGTGTGGCTGCAATCGGGACGACCGGATGTGCTGCGTTTGTGGCAACTACAACACGATGTCCGGCGATCAATAGAGGCGGATCGGAGGGCTCACCGGAGTTTGCTGTTGGTGCCCGCGCCAGGAGTGACTGGTTGTTCCTTGAATTGTTGAGCTGCACCTTGCCCTCGGTGACGAGCACCTCGACTTCATCGGACGCAACCCGCATGTTGAACGCCGTGCCAACGGCGCGCACGTTGATGTTCTCCACCTGCACAACGAACGGACGAGTCGGGTCCTTGGCCACTTGGAAAAACGCCTCGCCAGATAGCAGACGCACCCGGCGTTCCTCTCCCGAGAAAGCGGGCTGCACGATGCTGTTGCCCTTGAGCTCGATCACCGTGCCGTCGGGAAGCGTCATGCGTTCAGCGACGCTCGGCACTATCTGATAGGTATTATGCTCAATTTGAGCCAGCGAGGATTTGACCCCTTTCTCCGAAAGCATCGTCCAGGCCAGCGCCATCGATGCTGCTGCTCCGACAGCCCATGTAGATCGCCGAATCATGCGCTTCCTTCGAACTCTGCCGGCGTCCATCGCCCGCGCCGCCATGCGAATTTCCGGCAACTCGCCAACGGCATCAAGCCCCCGCCAGGCGGAGGTCAACCGTGCGAGCTCCCTCTCGTGCCGCACGTCAGCAGACCTCCATGCGGAAAGTCGATCCGCCTCATCCGCCGAAAGACCTCGATCACTGCGGGCAATCCAATCGGAAGCCTCTCCTTCGATCGAAGAGCCCTGAATCTCCTCCGGATTCTCTCGTCGAAAATCATTCATGATTGCATCGTTCCGGCATCCGCCTGCGAAGTTGATTCGCACACCGGCGCACGCCCCGGGAGACAAGCGACTCGACCGTGTTCTCCGAAATCCCCAGACGGGCGGCTATGTCTTTCTGCGAAAATCCATGTATCTTCCTAAGAAACAACACCTCACGGCAACGCGCCGGAAGCGCCTGCATCGCCTCGGCAAGGAACATCTGTTCCTGTCGGAACTCTACTACTTCCGCGACCCCCGGGCATTCAGCCGCAGGCAATGAGTCCAGCCCCGCGTCGGAAATCTCGCGGTTCGCAAGCTTCCGTCGCACACTGTCACGGACTAGGTTTCTGGCGATTGAAAAGAACAATGCCCGAACGCATCGAATCGGCCCGCTCGCCCTGGCGCGGAAAAGCCGCAGGTAGGAGTCCTGAAGCATGTCGTCCACATCGCATGGAGATGGAGCGGCGGCGCGCAGGAAAGAGCGGACCGAACGCTCGTGGGGCTGCACTTCTTCAAAGTACCAACGAGCGTCGTCTGGAGTTTGAAGGGGCATTGAGCAACTAGGATGGTTCGGGATAGGCGGCCGACAGGCGTTTACTCACGATAGTCACCGATGATTGCAAGCTCCCATTTGAACGTTGAATCAGTGGATGCGCATCGCTTCGTCTACAAATCCCATGGGCTTTCTCAATCGTGGCTTCGGTGTCAAAGAGTGGGAGGCTAAAAATTTCCGAAGTAATCATCATGATCTGCAGGCAACTTCGCCCAGCCTGTCTGGCACCACGGCTCGCCAGGTCCAATCGAACTGGCGCTGCTGACGGACGATAACTTGAAAAAACAGGCGTTTGGGCTGCAAGGTTCCGGACCCCGCATTGCTCACGCCCCTACGCGTGCCTACCTTCGGCTTAGAAACACAAACCGGTCACGATCGCTCAGGTCCTTCACAGACTCGAATACGCCAAAACCCGCGTTGTCCGCCAGTTTCCTGAGTTCGGCGTGCTGCGCGATTCCGGTTTCCAGCGCCAGGCATCCACCCTCAGGCAGATGATTCGCCGCTGTTCGCAGGATGACGCGAATGTCGTCGAGCCCGTCTGCGCCTGCAACGAGTGCGCCATGCGGCTCAAATTCTCTAACCTCGGGACGCGTTTCGTTCAGCTCGTGCTCCGCCAGGTAGGGAGGGTTGGCTGCGATCAGCGCAAACTTTCGTTCGGCATCAACGCCTGAAAACCAGTCGGACTTGAGAAACTGGACGCGATCGCCCAATCCCGTGGTCGCGGCGTTTTCACCCGCCAGTGCAAGCGCTTCCTCGCTCTTGTCCACGGCGGTGACCCGGGCATCGGGAAACGCCTTGGCAAGTGCGAGCGCCAGGGCCCCCGTTCCGGTTCCGAGATCGAGAATTTCAGCAGGCGGCGTTTCGCGGAGGCGCTCCACGAGCAGCTCAACCAGGTATTCGGTCTCGGGACGCGGAATCAGCGCGCGTCGATCGCATTTGAGCACGAGACCTGCAAACACCGTCTCACCGAGTATGTACTGCAGCGGTTCGTGCGCGGCGCGACGTCGCAGCAGCGGCCGGATCTTTTCCAGCTCCGACTCCAGCAGCATGCGCTCGAACTGCACATAGAGCTGCATGCGCTTCAGACCCAGCGCATGCCCGACAAGCCATTCAGCGTTGAAGCGCGGATTCTCGATTCCCTTGCCTGCAAGAAAGTCGGTCGACTTCCTGATGATATCGAGCAGGGATGTCATGCGTTGCAGGAACCTCGCAAATCGTCACTCACTCATCTTCGCGGTCAGAGCCGCGCTTGAGGACAAAGGACTGGCCGGTTAGCGCGGCGAATTTCTCCTCGAAATCCACCTTCTGCAGCGCGGCTATGATCTCTGCGATGTCGCCCTCCATCACCTGGGGCAGGTTGTACAGCGTCAGGCCGATGCGGTGATCGGTCATGCGATTCTGCGGAAAATTGTAGGTTCGGATGCGCTCGCTGCGGTCTCCGGTGCCTATCTGACTCTTGCGCTGGGCGGCGTATTTGGCGCGCTCCTCGTCCTCCTTCATCTTGAGCAGACGGGACCGCAGCACGGCCATGGCGCTGGCCTTGTTCTTCTGCTGTGAGCGTCCATCGGCACAAAATACGATCATGCCGGTGGGCTTGTGAATGATTCTGACCGCGGAGTCGGTCGTATTGACCCCCTGCCCGCCGGGCCCGCTGGCCCGCTGCACCGTGATCTCCAGATCCTGGGGATCGATGTGCAGGTCGACATCCTCCGCCTCGGGCAGGACAGCCACGGTGACAGTCGAAGTATGGATGCGCCCGTTCGCCTCCGTTGCGGGAATCCGCTGCACACGATGCACGCCGCTCTCAAACTTGAGCTGCTTGTAGACGTCACTTCCGGTGATGAGAAAGCTGACCTCGCGAAACCCACCGCGCTCGCTGACGCTGCTGCTCATCGGCTCAATCTTCCATCCGGAATTGTCGGCGAACTTCTGGTACATGCGGCAGAGTTCGGCGGCGAACAAGGCAGCCTCCTCGCCCCCCGTGCCGGCACGGATCTCCATCACGGTGTTGCGGGAATCCGTGGGCTCCGGAGGAATCATCGCCACCACAATTCTTTGGCGCAGCTGCTCGCGACGGGCCTGGAGTTCGGGGAGTTCCGCGGCGGCGAGTTCCCTGAGTTCAGAGTCACCTGCGGGATCGCGCAGCAGCGCCTCAGCCTCAGCAATCTCCACCTCTGTCCTTTCCATCGTCCGGTGATCGGCCACAAGCTGCCCCAGCTTCTGCTGCTCCCGGCTCACCTCGGTGGCGCGCCGGGCGTTGGCGTAGAACGACGGCGCGGCCATCTGGGCGTCGAGTTCTTCCAGACGCCGCTGAAATGGAATGATCGAAGGTAGCTGATCCATGCTTTTGAGTGATAGGACCCTTCAGGGCCCGGTTATTTGCGAATTGCGTGGCAGACCTTCCGCGGATTTGTTCGCGGTTCGGCCCCGAAAGGCACCTCTCCCGCCTAACGGTGTTGATCAACGATGGCCACGACGCTTTTCACTCAAAACACCATCGCCTGCATCTGGGATTTCGACAAGACCTTAATCCCGGAATACATGCAGTCGCCCCTTTTCCGGCGTTTCGGCATTGATGAACCCACGTTCTGGAACGAGACCAACAGCCTCGTCGATCACTATCGCCGCCGAGGCTACCAACTCTCCGGCGAGATTGCTTACCTGAACCACCTGCTGACCTACGTGCTTGCGGGGAAGATGCCCAAATTGAGCAACCGCCTGCTTCGTGAATGCGGAAAGGAAATCAAATTTTATCCCGGCCTGCCGCAGTTTTTCGAGCGCTCAAAGGGCTTTGTGCGGGAGCGCGATCTCCACACCAAACATGAGATTCAGCTTGAACACTACATCGTCAGCACCGGTCTGGCGGAAATGGTGCGAGGCAGCGCGATCGCCGGATGCGTCGATGGAATCTGGGGATGCGAATTCATCGAGAACCCCCTGCAGCCCGGATTCCTCAGGCAGAAGGAACTGGCCATCGATGCGGATGCCGTGATCGCGCAGATCGGCATGGTGATCGACAACACCACCAAGACGCGCGCGCTGTTCGAAATCAACAAGGGCACCAACAAGAACCCCGCGATCGACGTCAACGCAAACATCGCCCCGGAGGATCGGCGCATCCCGTTTCAGAACATGATCTACATCGCCGACGGCCCGAGCGATGTCCCCAGTTTTTCAGTCGTCAAGAAAGGCGGCGGCAAGGCCTATGCCGTCTACAATCCCGACCGCCCCGAGGAGTTTGCCCAGAACGACCGCCTCCGTCAGGTTGGACGCATCGACCACTACGGGCCCGCCGACTATGCCGATGGAAGCAGCACCTGCCAATGGCTGCGACTGCAGATTCATGCGATCTGTGATCGCATCGTGGCTGATCGCGAAAGTGCTGTGGCAACCCGGGTATCCCGGCCGCCGCGGCACCTCAATCACTCGCTTGAGGAAGAAGCAGTGAGGAAGCAATCCAAGGCCCCGAAGCAGCAGTCCTTTCTGGAGTAGATGGCGTTGCGCCGGGCCGGCGCCGTCCCATCCCACGGACCCACGCGGCTACTGCCCTTCGTTCCTGGCGGTCCGCTGCTTGAGCGACTCGACGATGTTGGTCACGCGCTTCGCGTACTGATGCGTTGCCGCCGGGATGCGCCCATTCAGGGTGGCCGACAGCCCGGCATTCCAAGCCAGGGCTATTCGATAGGGTGTGACGGCCAGACCGGCCCGTTCAAACCCCCGTTTCAGCCACTCATAGTGCTTGATCGCAACGGCATCCGAGTGGGTCCGTTCACGGGCATATTCGAATGGCAAAGTGGTGTAGTTGTACCAAGTGGACCTGCGAAACTGATAGGCGCCCAACTCGCCGAAGGGTCCAGGTGCCGGGCTGTTATTCGGATTCTCCACCCAATGGATCGCCTCCAAGATTTCCCATCGGTCCGAGCCGTGGAGTTCGCATGCCAGGGACAAGCCCCAGCACACCGCTACTGCGCCCGCCCAGCGGGCCAAACCCGTCTTTTGAGTCGATCGTCCGGTCGCTACGCGGATCTTTTGAATGGATTTACTGACAACTGCGTTCATCGATCCGCTTTGCAGCGGACGGATATTGACGCCATTTTTCCCCCAAGGTTCGAGCCAAACTACCGGTGATGTTACAACTACTTGCGTTTCAAGGCAAAGGGATTGTTTTATTTAGGGGTTCCACCCTAGAAAACCGTCAAATTTGATCAATGCAGCAGCCACGATCGAAGCATCTCGGTCCTGCACTCCGCCAAAAACTACTCAAAATTAAAAGGCTTTCCCGCCGTTTGTCGCGCACGAAATTTGTGGTTCGATCAAATTTCCGCACTCTTTTGATCCTCACATTCAACCTCCCCGCCCCCGCTTGGGATTTCCGGCTCCGATGCATTGGCAGCAGACCTAGGTCGATTTAGCCGTGAAACGGACCAAATGGCGCGCCACGCCTGTTGTAGCGTCGGAACGGGAGCGCCTAGCCGGATGTTTTCTGTACCGATTTGAAAAGCCCGATTCCAAAGGCTCCATTGCAGTCGCCACCCCTGCCAGACGGATTGGCGGGATTCGGCCAGTCTGGGCCAGGCACTCAGGCCCGGGCCAATTGCGACGACCGCAATTTCTCCTCGCAAGAAGGCTCCCTTGCCATCCGCCCGCACGCGGATGTTCCCGAATTGGAATCCAGGTATGGCATGGCTGATGGCTTCAATGGCCGACATGATTTGCGGCGTCACCACCTCACACGCTTCAGACAGCACCTCACGGTACCTCGTCCCGCAGGGCATGGCTAGCGAAACGGACTCACCCGGAACCGGAATGTCGTCGAGTCGCGCGGAGGACGCCTTGAGCAATCCCTCGGCGAGGTGGATCGTCTCGTCTGATGCAAGAATGAGTTCCTCTAGGGAGTGGACTCCATCACCGGTCACAGCAAGGGGATGCCACTCAGTAATGGCAATTGCGTGGCCTCTTTTGCCTCCATGCGAACGACAGTAGAGGATGTCGAAAGTATTTAGGGTGTCATGCGTTTGCACAACTCCAGCATGGGAAAGCAGGCGAAAGCAGTCCGATTGGCAGCCAGTACTTGGTGTTCTTTTCATGCCCGCGTTCACGGCGGCAAAAGCCGTCAGTCTGCGATGCCAGAGGCCCAATGCCAGGACATGAATCGCCACAGGAAGATATTTCGCCCAGCGCGGCCAGTTCGCCCAGCGGGTCAATCGGAGCCACCGCGACAACAGGATTCGCCGTCCCCTCCAAGATGACAAGCGAATGGCCAATTTCAGAAAGATCCAGATGAGTAAACCCGCTGCCGCCAGCATCGGCACGGTCCGTTCCCATGCATGGAGCAAATCGAGCAGTCGTGCTCCCGCCCAGACTGTTCCACCCACCAGGAGTGGTGTCCAAATGAGACAACCGAGCGCAAACCAGCCAATGAATGGCGGCCATGGCACTCGCAGGATGCCGGCTGCCAGATAGGCTGGAAGCCGAATGCCCGGCATAAAGCGTGTCGCCAGAACCAGTCGCCCTCCCCTGCTCTTGAACCACTTTTCCGCCCTCTCAATCCGTTCCGGTGAGACCCGAGTGCGCACCAGGCGCATTTCCAGCATCGGCCGGCCAAGCGTCCGGCCAATAGCCACAAGCAATATGTCACCCATGAAGATGCCAATCATGCAGGCCGCCAGCACCGGCCAGAACGGCGCCTTTCCGCTGGCGACCAGCAAACCCGCCCCAATGCAGGTCAGATCCTCGCTGAGAAGCGTCGCCAGCGCCAGGCCAACGAGTGCCAGCCAGAGGGATCCACTGGAAAACTGCGCGGCAACCGAGTCAGAGATCATCCCCTGGAAATCCTCGTTAGTTTCATGATTAACCTGTCCCTTACTCTGTCGCACCTGTCGAATCACAGGAAGCACTTTCGCGCAGGTCGTCCAGTCGTTCACCCCAGTCAATTCGCTACCGTCACATCCGGAAGCATCTGCGAAGGGTGGACAAGGCCGTCGCCCCGCAACGCGCAACACTCCGGTTTTCTCCGCTTTTCTCCTCCGCAGAATCCTGTAGGAAACCCGCGTGGTTATCGATGCCCACACACATCTCTACGCACCGGAGGTTTCCGCTGCTCCCCAGGCGTGGGCAAATGCAAACCGGGAGTTCATCTGGCTTCAGGCCGTCGCTCCGGCGAACCGCGCCTCGATTCAAGGCTGGGCCTCGGTTGATCAACTCCTGAGGGACATGGACGAGGCCGGTATCGATCGAGTCGTGCTGCTTGGCTGGTACTGGGAACACCAGGCGACCGCCGATATGCAGAACGGCTGGTCCACCAACTGGATCCGCGCCCACCCTGACCGGCTCAGCGCATTTGCAGCTGTCACGCCGTCACTCAATGGGAACTGGCTCGATTCCACCCGCCAGGCGCTCGACAACGGCTTCTGCGGCATCGGCGAACTCCTGCCGCAGGCCCAGGGCTTCAGTTTCAAAGAGGACAGTTTTGCCGCGCTCATGGCGCTCGCCCGCGAATACCAGTTGCCCACCAACCTGCATGTGAGCGATCCGGTTGCCGCAGCTCGAAGCGCCGCCCTGATTCCGACACCCTTGGAGGAACTTGTGCAAATGGTGTCGGACTTCCCCGAAAATCTCTTCATCCTGGCCCACTGGGGCGGTGGGCTCCCCTTCCATGAGCTCAATCGCGGCATGGGCGCGCGCTTCCGGAATGTCTTTTACGACACCGCCGCCTCCGCCCTTCTCTACGATGCGTCAGTCTATCGACGGGTGTGCGATCTGGTGGGTGCTGGGCGCATCTTGTTCGGCACCGATTATCCCCTGCTCACCCACCCGCGAACCGCCACGAAACCGGGCTTCACCCTCGACCTGCAGGATGCCCGGTTGTCGGGTCTCACCGAAGCAGAACTTCATAGCATTCTCGGCGAAAACACCCGGCGGCTGCTGCGCCTGAAGTAACCAAATCTCCAATGCCACGCTGTCTGCCCTGAGCCACGTAACCGCGTTCAAATGCCTTCCTCCCCAGGGACTCCCATGCGCCTCTGCAAAATCGCGCTCCTCGCCGCGGTCGGCGTCCACCTGCTCCTGGTGGTCTTCAACAACCTGTCCGACTACGGCTCCAACCTCGCCTTTGTGCAACACGTGCTGGGCATGGATACACTCTTCTCGGGCGACACCAATCGCTGGCGGGCGCTTTACGGCACGGCTGCCACGGATGGCTCGCAATGGCTGCACCACGCAGCCTACCTCGTCATCATTGCCTGGGAGGCAGCCGCCTGCGGGTTGATCCTGCTCGGCGTCGCGCGACTCTGGCAGTTGCGTGGCGTTTCAGCGAATGCGTTCAATGCCGCAAAATCGCTCGGGACCATCGGACTGACGGTCTCTCTGCTCCTATGGTTTCTCGCCTTCATCAGCATCGGCGGCGAATGGTTCCTCATGTGGCAGTCGAAGACCTGGAATGGACTGGACGCCTCCTTCCGCATGTTCGCCTGCACGGGGATTGTTCTCATCTTTCTGAACCAGCGGGACGTCGACACATGAGCCTTCGATCATCCGTCGCCCGCAAATGATTTCGATTCTGCCGCCATGCCGCATCTGAAAGATTGCATCGTTCTGACCGGACCCGATCTGCACCCCCACCGGTGCGTCCGTTTTGCCTGGGAGGCTGACACCATCACCGCCATCGATGCGGGCGCGCCCGTCGTCTCCCTCGCCAGTGAAGGCGCCGGAACGCAGGTCGTGATTCCCGGACTCTACAACAGTCACACCCACATGGGAGACAGCGCACTCCCCGATGGGGCGACAGGCCTCACGCTCGAACAAGGATTCTTCCGTCCCCACGGATACAAGTACCGGGAACTGGCGCGCCTCGCGGACGAAACCCATTTTCCGCACATCGCCAACCACCTTCGGTACATGGCGCGAACGGGCACGGTCTGCCACATCGACTTCCGCGAACAAGGGCCGGATGGAGCGCGCCTCCTCCGCAGGGCGAGCGAACAAACCGGAGTGCAGTCGATCATTCTTTCACAATTCAACGGAGTTCCATTCAGCGAGGCCGAGCTGCGGGAGAACCGCCGCAGTCTGCCCGAGCGCGCCCGTGCTGAACTCGCCGAAATGCTTTCCGTCGCCGATGGTTTCAGCGAAAGCACGATGAACGATCTCACTGACAGCGCCTGGACGGAGATCCGACGCGCGACGTCGGCGAAGGGAAAGTTGAGGGCGATTCATTGCCTGGAAAACGCGGGCTACCGGGAAAGGTCCATCGCCACCACGGGTCGCGGCGATCTCGTCCGTGCAATCGAAATCTTCGATCCCCACGTCATCGTCCATCTCACTGTTGCCAACGCGGAAGAGATCGCACTCCTGGTTCGTTCACGAAAAACCGCGGTGCTCAATCCTCGCGCAAATGCCAGCCTCGGGCTGCCTCTCCCGCCGGTCGCCGCGCTTCTAAAGGCCGGGGCGAATCTCCTGCTGGGCACTGACAATGGCATGCTCAACTCTCCGTCCCTGCTCGCCGAACTCGACTTCACCTGCAGGCTGGCCAAATCGCAATACGCCGACGCCATCCATCCGGATCCGGCTTCCATTCTGAAGATGGTCACCTCCAACATCCGTGCCGTTCTTGGTGGAGACCACTTCGGGTGCCTGGACAAGGGTCTCCCCGCCTCCTTTGCCGTTCTCGATTTCCGACAACCGCATCTTCGCGCAAGCCGGCACCTGCTCGCGAGCATTCTGACCCGGGTTACGCCGGAAGATGTGATTGCAACCTACCGCCACGGCCGTGCCCTGTGGAAATCCCCTGGATTTTCCCTTTCATAGGAAATTTGGAACTTTCCTCTCCCCCATGGCCCGCGAATCTCCACTGCTCCGATTTCAATCGCTCCTTTCGTCGGCGTTTGGCGACGGCACCTTGATCAAATTGACACTGGGCAAGCCCGCGCCGGGCCGCCGGGATCCTGGCTTGAGAAATCTCTATGTGCGGCCGGTGATCCTGAAATCCGGTCCACACTGCACCCTGGTCTATCGCTACGCGACGAAGGACATCACAAAAAATCTTTCGCCCGCTGCGGCTCTGGAACAGGTGCGCGCGATGCTGGGTGTTGACTTCCTCGATGCCCATCTCTTCACGCCACTGCAGTCGGCGCAGATCGAAATCGCGGCCTCCGGGGAGGCTCGGCTCCGGGAGAAGGTCGTAGCTCAGGCACCCGCATCGAGCAGCGAAAGCCACGACCGCGAAAAACGGCACACTGTTCCCTCGAACGCACGCTGGCTCCATGCACTCGGAGTGACCAATGCGGCGGGGCGGCCGCGAGAAGGCATGTCTGCAAAACTGCGCCAGATCCAGAAGTTCACGGAAATCCTGGAGGCTCTTCTGATCGAGGCCGGGCTGGTCGCTCCGCCAATGGACGGGGCGCCCGGCACCCCTCCGCCCCCGTTTACCATTGCTGACATGGGATGCGGGAAGGGTTATCTTACTTTTGCCGCAGCGAGCGTTCTGGGCTCGCGAGCGCGGGTCGTGGGCGTGGAAACGAGGGAGAATTTGGTGAAACTTTGTTCAGAAGTCGCCCGCCAGACCGGGATGGAATCGTTGAGTTTTGTACAGGGAGACATCGCCTCGGTGGAACTGCCTGGAAACACCGGCTGCGAAGTTCTGATCGCGCTCCATGCCTGTGACACCGCGACGGACGATGCGCTGGCCCGCGGCATTGCCGCCGGCGCGCGACTCCTGGTTGTCTCCCCATGCTGCCAGAAGGAGCTGCGCCCACAGATGCAGTCTCCCGCCATTCTGGCGGATGCCCTGCGGTACGGCATATTCCTCGAACGCCAGGCCGAGTTTGTGACCGACGCCCTGCGGGCCCAGCTTCTGGAGTGGGCCGGCTACCGCACCAAAGTGTTTGAATTCGTGAGCACGGAGCACACCGCGCGAAACATCATGATTGCGGCAATCAAGGATCACCCGCGAGGACAGCAGGGGCGATTGCATCGCCTGAGAAACTTCGCAGGATTCTACGGCGTGCGGTCTCAAGCGCTGGCAAGGCATCTTGGCGTGGACCTGGCAGCAGAGGAAGTGTCGTGACCTGGGATTCCCTCGACTGGAGCATTCTGGATCGCCTGCGGACACAGTTCCTGGACCGCACAGTTGCGTCAGGAGCCTACTGGCGGACGTCCGACGATCTCGCGGCCTATGACCTGACCTACGGCGAGCGCATAGGATGGAAATGGGATGCGGTTTTCGCCGAATTGCGCCTGCGCCAATGGCGTCCAGCGGGAAGGAGCGCGCTGCGAGTGATGGACTGGGGGTGCGGCTCGGGCATCGCCGGGAGGCGAGTCATTGAGTGGCTCGGACCAGCGGCGATTGCATCCCTCTCCGTATGGGACCATTCTGCCATTGCGCGCCGTTTCGCCGTCGAAAGAGCACGGGAACAATTTCATGGCATCGCTGTTCACGAATCGACTCAGCCCGGGGAATCTTGCGACATCCTTGTTGTCAGCCACGTCTTGAATGAGTTGGCGCCCGAGGCAGAGGCATCCCTGCTTCGGTGCATGGCGGAAGCCTCTGCGATTCTCTGGGTGGAGCCGGGAACCCATGCCGTCGCGCGCGCACTGCAGCGACACCGCGACAAGCTGCTGGCCGATTTTCACGTCGTGGCTCCCTGCACGCATCAGGCGGCCTGCGACCTCAACTCGACGGAGAACGAGCGGCATTGGTGCCACCACTTCGCGACACCCCCTGTCGGCATCTATTCCGACGGCAACTGGGTGCGATTCGGTCAGCGCGCGGGAATCGATCTTCGCAGCCTGCCCTATTCCTTCCTCGTCCTTGACAGAACACCGTCGGAGACACCGCCCAAAACGCCCGCCGCCCGCGTGATCGGCCGACCGGAGGCCTTCAAGCCCCATGTGCGACTGCTTGGCTGCGAGCAGGATGGCGTGCGTGAACTCAGCGTGCACAAACGCGACTGCCCCGACCTGTTCAGGCAACTGCAGAAGAACAAGGGGCCGCTGCTCTACACCTGGCGCCGCCAGGAGGACAGAATCGTTTCGGGCACGAGCTTCATCCCGTAGGGTTGTTTCCTGGGAGGAACCATCGGGCGGATGAAAACCCGCTATTGTGTTTGCGCCGCAATTGTCCAGGCTCCGCTGCAAAAGCCGGCCACAATTGCATACTGCGGTGAGAATCCAGACGCCATCCCTTCGACCGCCTTCGCCAGGACGCATGAAGGTCGTCGCCTGTCTGCTTGTTGCGATGACAACGATGGCTGCCTTTGCGACCGACACCGGCGCGGCAAGGGACGCGTCCGGGCGCACGGAACGAAAGCGCCGCGAAGAAGCCTCTGCGAAGAGCGCCGCGAAGCCCGAGACCGCGGAGAACGCACCGCGCGGTCAGTCAAAGGATCGATCAGGAGCGGACACCTCATCCTCCCGCGCCCGCGTCTGGCTCACCTGACCGGCAGACTGTCATCTCCGAATCAAACCCCAAAATCCGCCTTCCAAGGCAAAAGGGGTCAAACCTCACTTTTCGCATATTTCAGGATCAATCGATCAATGCCGGATCACAATCGCGCTCCCAAAAAGCACTGGCGCTTCCCTCCTGTCGGACAGCGAGAACTGGAAGTCAGTCTTGATGCATTCGAATTGGCTGGATGATCACTTCCTGGGGGACCTGGGCAGAGGCTCCGAACAGCGCGGGCAAGCTCGTCTCCAGCCACTCGAAATGCTGTCGCCAACTCCCTTTGGAAACCCATAGAACACCATGGACGTCCCCCCGGCATGAACATTCCCATCGTCGACACACATCAGCATCTCTGGGATCCGAATCGCTTCAGCTATTCCTGGATGCAGGCTTTGCCATCGATCCGAAAGCGCAGTATGATCCCCGAATACCGGGAAGCAACCCACGGCTTCGACATCGTGCGCACAGTCTATGTCGATACGGATGTCGACGAGCCGGATCTCGCCACTGAGGCGACCGCGATCTTTTCCCTCGCCGGAGATCCTGCGAACCGGCTCGACGGTCTTGTCATGGGCGCGCGGTTGGAGAAACCGAATCCCCTGGACCACCTTGCGCCCTGGCTGACGCACCCGAAACTCAAGGGAATTCGCCGCGTGCTGCACACGCAACCGGACGAGCTTTCGCAACAGCCCCAATTTCTCGCCAACGTGCGATCGCTCGCGGACCTGCATCTCTCCTTCGACCTGTGCGTGCTCGCCCGCCAGCTGCCCCTCGCGCTTGAGTTGGCGCGTCAATGTCCCGCCGTGAGCTTCATCCTCGACCATTGCGGTGTTCCCGACATCAGGGGCGGAGGACTCGACCCCTGGCGCACTCACCTGAATGATCTCGCGCGTGAACCCAACGTGAGCTGCAAGATAAGCGGACTCGTCGCCTATGCGGATCCGCAGTCATGGACCATCGAGGATCTTCGCCCGTACTTTGAACATGCAATCACCGCTTTCGGCTGGGATCGCGTCCTGTGGGGAGGGGACTGGCCGGTCTGCACTCTGACCTGCCCCATGGGCGACTGGATAGGCGCCGCCTTCAAGCTGACAAGCTCAGCCAGCCCCGATCAGCGCGACCGACTGTTTCGGCGCAATGCTGAACGGATATACCGTCTGAACTGAGTAGCTTGCACGGGAGCGTCTATGTCCTCCGGCCCCCAATTGTGTTTTGCATTCATCTTGATATCAATCATTTGCCGCTAAAAACTGCGAATGGGGATTTCGACCGATTTTCACCTTGTCCGTCATCGGAGTGACCGGCACAAGAAAGCCCCGTGTGCGCCGCGCAATCACTCACCGCAGCAGAAGTCCACGCCGCCGTCGACAGGCTGGTAAGGGCCATTTCCGAAAAGCACCGCGGCGAGACAGGGATCATCCTGCTCGGCATCGCCAATGGCGGCATCACCCTCGCCCGCCGACTCGGTGCCCGCCTCAACTTGAAACACGTCGGTACGCTGGACATCTCTTTCCATCGCGACGACATCGGGCGCAACCCCATACCGAAGGAATTTGCGCCGACGGTCATTCCCGCCGACGTCAATGGCGCGGTCGTCATTCTGGTCGACGACGTGCTCTTCTCCGGGCGCACCGCAAAGGCGGCGCTCGATGAACTCTTTGATCACGGGCGTCCCGCCAGGGTTGAGCTCGCAGTACTGATCGATCGCGGCTGTCACAAGCTTCCCATCACGGCGGATTTCACCGGCATGAGTCTCGAGGCCGGTGAGGACGAGAAAATCAACGTTCTGCTTGACCCCGCACGACCGGCCAGTGACACGGTTCAAATCGTCGCCGCAAAACGCAACGCCCGCTAGCCCCTCCCCTTCATGCCCTGGACCCGCCGCCACCTGATCACGCTAGAGGAGCTAAGCCTCGCCGAAATCGAGCAAATTCACAGGACCGCAACGGCGTTCAAGAAGATCCTCCTGCGCAGCGTGAAGAAAGTCCCCGCGCTGCGCGGAAAAACGATCGTCAACCTCTTCCTCGAACCCAGCACGCGCACGCGCATGGCGTTCGACATGGCCGCCAAACGGCTCAGCGCCGACGTGATCTCGCTCGACGGCGCCAGCTCCTCGACGACCAAGGGCGAAACGCTGCGCGACACCGCTCAGAACATCCAGGCGCTGAACGCCGACATGATCGTCCTGCGTCACGCCGCTTCGGGCTCCCCGCTCTACCTCTCCCGCATCCTCGACATTCCGGTCATCAATGCCGGTGACGGCGCCCACGAGCATCCCACGCAGGGACTTCTCGACACCTTCACCATGAAGGAGCACCTCGGCAGCCTGAAGGGCCGCAAGGTCGCCATCCTGGGCGACATCCTTTTCAGCCGCGTTGCGCGTTCCAACATTCACGCCCTCGCCAAAATGGGCGCGGCCGTCACGCTCTGCGGTCCCTCCACCCTCGTGCCCCACTGGTTCTCCGACCTCGGCGTGCAGGTCTCCCACGACCTCAAGTCGGCCCTCGCCGACGCCGAGGTTGTCATGCTTCTGCGGATACAGCACGAGCGCCAGTCGTCCGGCCACTTTCCCTCCATCGGCGAATACACCAGCAGCTTCGGACTCAACAAGACGCGCGCCTCCTGGCTGCACCCCAAGGCCATCATCATGCACCCGGGCCCGATCAACCGCGGCGTGGAGATCGACAGCGACCTCGCCGACGGCGAGCGCAGCGTCATTCTCCAGCAGGTGACCAACGGCATCGCGGTGCGCATGGCCGTCCTCTACCTGTGCGCCGGCGGCCAGCCCGAATCCGTGGAAACCAGCGACTAGCCATCACCCATCCCATGCCAGCCCTCTGGATCCAAAACGCCCGGGTCATTGATCCCGCCTCCAGGCGCGATGCACCCGGCGACTTGTTTGCCGAAAACGGCGTGATCGTCGAATCGCTCTCAGCCACTGCGCGCAAACGCGCCCGCAGGATCGACGCCAAAGGTCTCGTCGCCTGCCCGGGTCTCGTCGACATCCACGTTCACTTCCGCGAACCCGGCCAGACGCACAAGGAGACCATTGCGACAGGCTCGCGCGCGGCCGCCGCCGGCGGCTTCACCACCGTGGTGTGCATGCCCAACACCTCGCCGCCCGCCGACAACGCCGGCACCATCCAGTTCATCAAGGATGCGGTCGCGCGCGACGCCGTCATCAAGGTCCACCCGACCGGCTGCATCACCGCCGGCATGAAGGGCCAGGCCCTCGCCCCGATCGGTTCCCTCAAGCGCGCCGGCGTCGTCGCCATCACCGACGATGGCGACTGCGTGCAGTCCAACGAACTCATGCGCCGCGCGCTCGAGTACGCGAAGATGTTCGGCCTCCCCATCATGGACCACTGCCAGGACGCCTCCATGACGCAGGGTGCGGTCATGAACGAAGGCGTCGTCTCCACGCGGCTGGGCCTGCGCGGCTGGCCCAACGCCGCCGAGGATCTCATCGTCGCACGCAATGCCATCCTCTCGGAATACACCGGCGCCCATGTGCACATGCAGCACATCTCCTCGCGCTTCTCCGTCGACATCCTGCGCCGCGCCAAGTCCCGCGGCGTCAGGGTCACCGCGGAGGCGACGCCGCACCACTTCGCGCTCACCGACGAGGCGCTCGCCACCTACGACACCCATTTCAAGATGAACCCTCCGCTGCGCACGGAGGAGGACCGCCGTGCGCTCATCGCCGGGCTCAAGGACGGCACGCTCGACTGCATCGCCACCGACCATGCGCCGCACACCGACTACGAGAAGGACAAGGAGTTCGACTACGCGCCCAACGGCATCCTGGGGCTTGAGACCGCCCTGCCCGTCTCGCTGGAGATTCTGGTTCGCCAGAATAGATTCAAGCTGCCCTTCCTCATCGACCTGCTGACGCGCAAGCCGGCCGATATCCTCAACCTGACGGCCGGCAGTTTGAGCGAAGGAGCTCCTGCCGACATCTGCATCTTCGATCCGGAGGAGAACTGGCGCTACGACGCCAAGGCTGGCTTCAGCAAATCGAGCAACTCACCCTGGAGCGGGCAAACCCTCCGGGGCCGCGTTCGCTGGACGATTGTCAACGGCAGCGTCGTGCACGAATTGTAGTCAGATCGCCCACGCCTTTGTGGTCGGCCCTGCCGGAACACTGCCGCGATAGGAACCCGGAACTGGGTCGTAATGCAGCGCCTGCGTCGCTCCGGGTTCGGATGTGAAATATCCCAACAGGGTCAACCGCTTCACAAGCCGCCATCCGTCCGCCCAGGGCTCCGCCGAACCCGCGTCAATGATGCGAGCCTCCAGTTCATTCAGCAGCTTCTCCTGATCCGCCGGGCTGCGCTGAACAAAAGGCGGTTCATGCCCGTTTCCATCGCGCGAATCCAGCCTGTCCAGGAACGCACGCACTTGTTCCGCCGCCGCGGGCGGATGGCACTCCTCAAGCATCATCACAACAAATCGCCCGATGTGAATCGCTCCCGCTCCAGCGGAGTCCGCCGTGGAAGGAATGATTGTGTCGCCCACAATCGTGAGCAGATCCACCTCGCGTGAACTCCATCCTGCACTGCCGCCCAGCGCCGCCCAGGATGCGACCGGCAGGCTGCGCCAGATCGCGAGCGCACCGGCGGCCTGGCCGAGTTGGCGAAGGGCTTCGCGTCGATTCACAGGTTTCCCTTCTTCATTTCATCGACGGCGTGACTGGCCGCGCGCGCGGTCAGCGCCATGTAGGTCAGCGACGGATTCTGCGATCCGGTCGAAGGCATGCAGGCGCCGTCAGTCACAAAGACGTTGGGGCACGCATGAAGTTGGTTGGTTGAATTGAGCATCGACTTCCTGACATCGCGTCCCATCCGCACGCCACCCATCTCATGGATGTCGAGTCCAGGCGCCTGATGGGAGTCGCGCCTGACAATCCCCTTCACGCCCGCGGAAGCCAGCATTGCCTCGCCTTGTTCAAGGAAATCGGCGGTGAGCCGGTCGTCATTCTCCGTGTAGGCGATCGACGTCACCAACTGGGGGATTCCCCAGGCATCCCGGGCATCCGGCGAAAGTCTGACATGATTCTCAAAACGCGGCACCGTCTCCCCCTGCATCATCATGCCGATGGTCCATGGGCCGGGGCGAGTCAGCGACTGCTTGTACGCCGCGCCGACACCCGGCAGCGCCTCTCCGCGCGACCACCCCGCACGAGCCGCGTGGAAGAATGTCATGTATCCACGCTGGAATGACATCTCCTGGCGGCGCACATTCCGGAAATTCGGCATCATCACCTGCGTGGGCCGCCGCCCGGAATAGTACGAGTTCTCAAATCCCTCGATGTGTCCGCTGAGTGATCCGCGGTAGTTGTGAAAGGCCACGTGGCGCCCCAGCAGGCCATGGTCATTGCCCAGGCCCTTCGGAAAACGCTCCGACCGGGAGTTCAGCAGGATGAGATTGGTGTTCAGGCAGCCCGCATTCACGAAAACGATGCGGGCGAAAAACTCCGTCGACTGCATGGTGAGTGCGTCAATCACGCGAACCCCGCTGGCCCGCTGCGAGCGCGAATCGAACAGGATCGATTCGACCACCGAGTGCGGGCGAACCGTCAGATTCCCCGTCCGCTGCGCCCAGGGCAGCGTCGAGGAATTGGAACTGAAATAGCCGCCAAACGGACAGCCTCGCGCGCACTGGTTGCGAGCCTGGCATCGCGTGCGATTCTGCGCAATGTGCTGCGGCTCCATCGCCGTGAGGTGCGCGCACCGGCCTTGGATGACGTGGCGGTCGGAGAAGGCGGAAAGTATTCCTGAGCGCACGTGAGCCTCCACGTCATTCATCTCCCAAGCCGGGAGAAATTCGCCGTCCGGCAGCACATCGAGCCCGTCCCGGTTGCCGCTGACCCCGGCAAACCGCTCCACATGCGAATACCAGGAGGCCAGGTCTACGTAGCCGATCGGCCACTCGGCGAATCCGTCGCGCGCCGGCCCCTCGAAATCGAACCGACTCCAGCGCTGGACCTGACGGGCCCAGATCAACGACCGTCCCCCCACCTGGTAGCCGCGAATCCAGTCAAACGGCTTCTCCTGCACGTAGGGATGCTCGCCATCCTTCACGAAAAAGTGCCTTGTCGATTCCGAAAACGCGTAGCAGCGCGAAGCAATCGGATTGGCTTTCACGACCGAAAGAGGCAGCCTTCCCCGGTGCGGCAGATCCCAGGGATCCGCCAGCGCCGTCGGATAGTCCGTGATGTGCTCGACCGGCCGCCCGCGCTCGAGAACGAGCGTTTTCAGACCCTTGTCGCAAAGTTCCTTGGCCGCCCAGCCCCCGCTGATGCCGGATCCAATGACAATCGCATCATACGTCTGCGTCTGTGCGCCGAGTGTGGTTGGGTGACTGGCCATGAATTCAATCGCGCATCAGCCGCACCGCGATCCATGCAGCGAATCCCCGGCCTGCGCAACATCGGACTCGAAGCGTGTGGCCGTAGCGCATGATAGCCGGTCGCCGGAGCGCCTGGGGAAATCAGGTTGAGCTTTCGTTCGCGTTGGTTGATTGTTGGCCTTCATGTCCGCGGATCTCGTCCAGCTCGTCACTTCCATCGCCCAACGCGCCCGCACGGCGTCGCTGGTCCTTGCGACCGCCTCCACCGAGCGAAAGAACCGGGCGCTGAGCCTTCTTGCCGATCTGCTGCCCGCCGCACAGGCGGAGCTGCTTGAGGGCAACGCACGCGATCTCGCGGCTGCTGTCGAGAATGGTCTGTCAAAGCCGCAGATCGACCGGCTCACGCTCACGCCCGCGCGCCTGGCCTCGCTCGCGGAATCCGTGCGCCAGGTCGCCTCCCTGCCAGACCCGGTCGGCGAGATCCTTGAATCCTGGACTCAGCCCAACGGCCTCAGGATCCGGAAGGTGCGCGTGCCCATCGGTGTCATCGGCATCATCTACGAGGCGCGCCCGAACGTGACCATCGATTGCGCGGTCCTTTGTCTGAAATCCGGCAACGCAGCGATCCTTCGCGGTGGCAGGGAAATCTTCCACACCAACACGGCCTTCGCCGCCGTGCTCGCAAGGGCGCTCGCCGGGGCGGACCTCCCAGCCGATGCGGTCCAGCTCATTCCCACGACGGACCGCGCCGCGTTAAACACGCTGCTGAAGCTCGACGCCCACATTCACTGCATCATCCCGAGGGGCGGCGAAAGCCTCATCCGCTTTGTCGTGGAAAACAGCTCCATTCCCGTGATCAAGCACTACACGGGCGTGTGTTTCATCTACCTCGACAAGGACGCCGACCCGGCCCTTTCCGAATCCATCGTCGTCAACGCAAAGGCGTCACGCCCCGGCGTCTGCAACGCCGTTGAGCAGCTGCTTGTCCACCGTGAAGCGGCGGAGCGCCTCCTGCCGGACCTGGCGCGCGCACTCGAGAGGAAGAAGGTCCAGTTGCGCTGCGATGCGCAGGCCATGGAAATCATCCAACGCTCAGTCGGGACAGCAGGCGCCGCAATTGTGCCGGCGACACCCGCGGATTTCACGACCGAATTCCTGGATCTCATCCTTGGCGTGCGCGTTGTTGACTCGCTGGACAACGCCATCGCGCTGATCAATCGCGACGGTTCCGCCCACACGGATGTGATCGTCACACAATCGGAATCCACTGCTCGTCAATTTCAGGCCAGCGTCGACAGCGCAGTCGTGGGCTGGAATGCAAGCACCCGTTTCAATGATGGCTTCGAATTCGGGTTCGGCGCTGAAATCGGAATCAGCACCGACCGTCTCCACGCACGGGGCCCCATGGGACTGCGAGAACTTTGCAGCTACAAATACCTGATGGACGGCACCGGACAAATACGCACCTAGGCGTGGTTGCAGAAAGCGCTTCTCGCGATTAGGTTCGTGCACAGTGAACATTTGCACGCCAAATACGTCTATGTTGCAGCCATGAAACCTTTCTCCCTGCCCTTGCCCGTCGTCATTTTTCTGGCCCTTCCCCTGAGCGCCTTTGCACAGGGAGGGAAGGAAACCAGCAGCCATGACCGGCCGGTGAGCATTTCGGGTCCCACAGACAAGCTCTCGCGGACCACGACAAACGCCGTATCCGCAGGCATTCCGTACAACGTGCCCGAGCCCCCGAAGAAGGAGCAACCACCTGAGCCCGTGATCGACCCCAACGATGCCGATCAGCCGGCCAATGGGATCATTCGACTGCCCAGTTACATCGTGACCGGCCAGCGCCCGCCCGTTTTCCGAGAGCGCGACATACACACGAAGAAGGGATTGGGCGAACTTGCGGTGAACCGCTATTTTTCGGAAACCGCCAAGGCGTTGAACAAATACACGCTGCCTTTTGTTGGAATGGGTTCCGAGTCCTACGCCATGATGATGCTCGAGCAGGACGAACGCCTGAAGAACATGCAGGATGCGAAGGAGAAAATCTCCCTGCTGCGCCAGACCGATCCCGTCGCCGCCGAACAGCTCAAGCGCGAGGTCGATCAGACGTTCATCCGCCGCTCACAGTTTGCCGAGCCACCCGGCGGAGCGGCCAGGTGATCACCGCGTCGCCGAAGTCCATTCAAGGCGGCAGATTCACGAGTTGAGAATGAGTCCCGTGCCCGTCATTTCCGGCGGCTTGGGCAGACCCATCATCTGCAGCAGTGTCGGCGCGACATCCGCCAGCCTTCCCTTCTCGCGCAACCGTGTCGCTCCGAGCCTGTAGTCGCTCCCCACAATGAACGCCTCGACGAGATTGAGCGTGTGCGACGTGTGGGGGAGGTTGTGCTCGGGA